>JBEKYD010000121.1:0-20780 GCA_049511335.1 Bryobacteraceae bacterium
GGCGGCCGAACAGGTGCCATCGCGAACGGCGAGTTTCAGACCTGTCAGCGCAACGGCCGCGCGGGCGGTTCGAAATGACGAAGGCGGCCCGACTCGGGCGGCATTTCGAAACGGCTCCGGCGCCAGGCCCGCGGCATTGCCTTCGGACGCGCCAGGCGCCAGCAGACTGCCCGACGTGTGGCGCCACGGGGCGTTACCATCAGGCACATGCCGATGCACCAGGCCGGGACGGGCTGCGCGAGGTGCTGCCCGTGCTGTGCCGACGAGACCGATTCTACGAATCGTACCAAAAACGGATAGTAGATTAACGAAATATGGTGCTCTAAAATTGGGTGATGAATGAATAGTAAAAGACTTGCCAAAAACGAACGTTTGTGGCACACTTGGGTTATGAAACCGAAACGCATCGTGCTCTATGCTCGGGTTTCCACGAAGGACAAAGGCCAGGATACCCGAAACCAGCTTGCCCAGTTGCGCGAGTTCTGCGCAAGGCAGGAATGGACGATCACCCGTGAATACGTGGATCAGGCGTCCGCCAAGAGCGCAGACCGGCCGAAGTTCAAGGAACTGATGGAGGCCGCATCGCGCCACGACTTCGACTTAGTTCTGTTCTGGAGTCTGGACAGGTTCAGCCGTGAGGGCGTCCTTGAAACGCTCCAACACTTGCAGAGGCTGACATCCTACGGTGTGGGTTGGAAGAGTTTCACGGAACAATACCTCGATTCGTGCGGTGTGTTCCGGGATGCTGTCCTGTCCATTCTGGCGACGATTGCCAAACAGGAGCGTATTCGCCTGAGCGAGCGCACGGTGGCCGGCCTAGAGCGCGCGCGGAAGCAAGGCCGCATCGGCGGGCGCCCGCGGGTAGTCACCGACCGGCGGAAGGTTGCGGAGCTCAGAGCGGCCGGCAAATCGCTGGGCGACATCGCAGCCGAAATGGGCTTGAGCAAGACCACGGTTGCGAGGATCGCGCGGGAGGCGTAAACCGATGTCAGTTTTCCAACCGAAGTTTACCGATAGGAAAACCGGGGAGCGCATCACGTCGGGCGTCTGGTGGTACGAATTCACATTCGCCGGCAAGCGGTACCGCGGCTCAACGAAGGAAACCCGAAAGACACTCGCAGGTGAGTTTGAGAAGGGCGAGCGGCTCAGACTTGAGCGCGCATTCGCCGGCTTGCCCACGGAACAGCCCGCGCAACGGGTCAGAACCGTGTCGGAGGCCCTGGAGGCGTACCGGGAGGCCTACGATACCGGGCACAGGGAGAAATCGGTTTCCTGGGTCAAGGAACGCACGGCGCACGTCGAACGGCTGCTCGGTAGGGCGATCCTCCCCGATCTCACCGAAACCAGAATCCGCGGCTACATGGCGGCTCGGCTCGCGGAGGGCGTCGGTAACCGAACGGTGAACATGGAGGTGGATTGTCTCGCGCGGGCCGTGGGCCGCACGTGGCGCGAATTGTGGCCTGACGTGCCGAGACTGGAAGAGCCGGAGGATGTCGGCCGTGCGCTCGCGCCGGACGAAGAGGAGGCGCTACTCGCTGCCGCGGCGGCCAACAAATCGCCCTATATCGACCGCTTCATTCGGATCGCCCTCACTAGTGTCATGCGTTGCGGCGAGATTCGCACTATACAGGTCGGCCGCGTGAACTTCGCTGATCGAACCGTGCAAGTCGGGCGGGCCAAATCGCGGCGCGGTGCTGGCCGCGTAATCCCGATGAACGGAGATCTGCACGACCTTTTGGCGGCTCAGGTGGCATGGCTGGCAGAGAAGTTCGGACCTGTTCAACCCGCCTGGTATCTGTTTCCGTTCTCCAATCGTGTGCAGCCCGTGGACCCGTCGCGCCCGATAACCACGATCAAAAGCGCGTGGGAATCGGTGCGTGAGGATGCCAAGGTTGAATGCCGCTTTCATGACCTGCGCCACACAGCGGTAACGAAGCTCGCGGAGGAGGGTGTGCCGGACTCGACCATGAAGGCGCTGGCCGGCCACGTCCACGAGAAAATGCTTGAGCGCTACTCCCACATTCGCATGAAGGCGAAGAGGTCGGCCGTCGAGGCGCTGGCACTCCCGAAGGCGGTAAACTCGAATGGGGTACCCAAAGAATCCCCCAAAGTAAGCCGAAAATCGCGCCTTTCCATTGTTCCGAAAAAGTCTGTAAGTGATTGATTCTGAGGTGGTGGGCGCGACAGGACTCGAACCTGTGACCTCCTGCGTGTGAAGCAGGCGCTCTAACCAACTGAGCTACGCGCCCCGATGTGGACTTCTCTTGATTTTAAACCACTTTTTGAATTTGCGAAACGGTCCCGCCTGCCAAAGATCTCGACCGTGGCAAAACGGTGACGAAACGCGATGTGGGGCGGAGACCGTGACAAAATTCCAGAGTCGTAATATCAGTGAGTTACGGCCGGGGAGTTCGAAGGCAAACCGGTCAAGAGCAGAGTTCGATCAAGCGGCCGGACTTGACCAACCGCAAGCTGAAGCCGCCGGTTAGGGTCTTGAGATCGGTTCGCGGACCCACAAGTGCTGGGGGAAAGGTGTGTCTTCGGTTGGAATTCGCGCGGCTTGCCTGGCGTGCTTTCTCGCCCGGGCGG
The DNA here is from genome assembly GCA_049511335.1 of Bryobacteraceae bacterium. GTDB lineage: Bacteria > Acidobacteriota > Terriglobia > Bryobacterales > Bryobacteraceae > JBEKYD01. The sequence goes on from JBEKYD010000121.1 coordinate 2,590, forward strand.
GCTATGGTCAGGATAAACTTCTTCCAGCAGATACAGATCCGCTCGATACGGCCCCCAAGCGCATCTTCGGAATCATTCCTAATTACCGTACCGCGCCGAGTTTCGCCCATTACCAGCCGCTCACGGCGATGGGCAAGTTCGAGATCGCGTACGCAGACTCCTCCGACCGCGGCGCCTTCCTTCTGGCCGCGGCCTTCGCGGCCGATGCGCAGCGCACCAAGGCCACACCGGCGTTCGGCCAGGGAGTAGCCGGCTACTCGCGGTATTTGGGTGCAGCCTATGGCGACATGGTGATCGGAAACTTCATGACGGAAGCGATCTACCCCAGTCTTTTGCACCAGGATCCGCGCTATTTCCGGCACGGCGCGGGCAGCGCGTGGTCACGCCTGTTCTATGCCGTAGGCCAGACCTTCTGGACCCACACCGACCGCGGCGGATCGCAGTTCAATTTTTCCGAAATGATCGGCAATTCCACCGCAGTGGCCATTTCCAACGCGTATGTCCCGGATCATCGCACCGCGGTCAATGCCGTGTCCAAGCTAGGAATCCAATTGGGGCTCGATACTGCCGGCAACGTCCTGAAGGAGTTTTGGCCCGATCTGAACCGCAAGCTCAGCCGCAGGCACACCGAGGCAGCTTTACCCAAGTAGACCGCGATGGCCCGTGCTGAAGGAATCGTCCCGATCGGGCGCGGGTTGACAGCAGCGGGCGTAACTTCCGCCGTTGACTGCGAACCGAGATGCAGAATCTGCACAACGCGATGCTGGTTCTGCCGCTCCGTCGCGGCCCACGGTTGCCGAGCCTAGGTCCTTGCTCTGCTTGGCCGGGTCCTCCAAGCCAGATCCGGCTAAGGTCGGTGAATTGCAATGTGAAGCCTGTGACAGACTCGCCGAGGCTCAGGGAATCCCGGTTATCCATCAATCCCCAACAACTTGTCACGGTTCGTTCTTCGTGGCTACTCCCAGATGCGACCCCGATTCCAGAGAGGCCCACAACAAACGGCTTCCCTGAGCTTTGAAATAGAGTTTCACTCGGCTTGCCGGCGCCTCTCATCGAGGCCGGGTTCTTTCGGGCGGAGCATAGCGGTATAGAGATTCGACGATCGAAGTAATAAATAGCGTTTTTGAGCAGACCGGAGCTGTCTGAAGTTATGACCGAAGAATTAGACGCGCCCACCATCGCTTCCAAAAACGGCGAGCCCAAGGCCCCGCCCGCCCCTACCGAGCCCCCTACTCAGCCAGCAGCGCCCCGGCAACCGGTTCCCGCCGCCGGCCAGCCGGAAACGCCCCCAAGACCGGACGATAAGCCGGCTCCGGCTCCAGACGCCGACAAGAAGAGCGCTCCCAAGAGAATGACCGGCAAGAAAATCGCGGTGGCGACGATTCTGCTGGCCGCGATCGTGGCTGGCGCATTCTTCATCTGGAAAGTGTTCTTCGCGACGCCAGCAGTGCCGGACAGCATCGTTGTCCTCAGCGGCAGGATCGAGGGGGACGACTCGGCGGTGGCTGCGAAGACGACCGGGCGCATTCTCGAGGTTCGCGTGCGGGAAGGCGACCTGGTCAAGGCCGGCGACGTCATTGCGGTTCTCGACGACCAGCAGATTCGGGACCGTGAGGTCCAGGCCCAGGCCGTGCTGGCGGGAGAGGAAGCGAAAGCGGCCGCCGCGCGCGAGCAAATCGCCATCCTCGATGAGCAGTTGCGGCAGAATCGATTGCAAACCGAACAGTCGAACGTCGATGCACAAGGACGAGTGCGGCAGGCCGAGGCGGATATGGCCGCCGCGGAAGCGGACGTGGCGCAACAATCGGCGGCTTATCAGCTTGCGCTGTTCGACCAGGAAGCGTACACCCGTCTGGCTAGCACCGGCGCCGTTTCGGAGCGCCAAGGGAAGCAATCGGTGTCCACGGCCGAGCAGCAGGGCGCCGCGGTTGCCGCCGCCAGGCGTCGAGTCGAATCGTCGCGGGGCGCGCTGACGACGGCACAAGCCACCCTCTCGAACCCGGGCATTCGCGAAGCGCAGGTCGGAATGGTGAACGGGCAGATTACGCAGCAGCAGGCCGAGATTTCGAGCGCCAGGGCGAATACCGAGCAGGCGCTCTTCCAACTTGCCGAAGCCCAGGCGAACCGGCGGGACCTGATCGTCCGCGCTCCCTTCGACGGCACTGTCATCACGCGTGCGGCGGAGCCCGGGGAAGTGATACCAGCCGGGACCGCTATCGTCAGCCTTCTGGATCTCAGCAAGGTCTACCTGCGCGGTTTCGTGCCGGAAGGGCGCATCGGGAAGGTCAAAGTCGGACAGCCGGGGCACGTTTACCTCGACTCCAATCCGAAGCAGCCCGTTGACGCGTATGTGTTGCGCATCGATCCCCAGGCAACGTTCACGCCGGAAAACACCTATTTCAAAGACGATCGCGTGACCCAGGTGGTCGGGGTTAAGGTGCAGTTGAAAGGCGCCACCGGATTTGCCAAGCCGGGCATGCCCGCCGACGGAGAAATCCTGGTGGAAGGCGCCGCCTGGCCGGGTAGCAAGGCGAGAAAATGACCGCCGCGCCCGCCGCCATCGAGGCGTCCGCCGTCCCCGGCGGCAAGTCCCCGCGGACGGCCATACGCGTCGAGCGTCTCTTCCAGCGCTACGGCAACATCGAGGCGGTCCGCGGAATCGATCTGACGGTGGCGGAAGGCGAGATTTTCGGATTGATCGGACCGGACGGCGCAGGCAAAACCTCGACGTTCCAGGTGTTGGCCGGCGTGAGGGAAGCGACGTCGGGCAAGGTCGAAGTCTTCGGCCAGCCGGCGCGGGAGGCGCGATCGCGCACCGGCTATCTGACGCAGACTTTCAGTTTGTACCCGGACCTGAGCGTTGCCGAGAATATCCGCTACATCGGGCAATTGCGCCGAGTTCCTTCGGACGAGATCGAAAAGCGAAGCCTGCAGTATCTGCGGATGTTCGATATGGACCGGTTTTCGGACCGGCTGGCGGGGAAATTGAGCGGCGGCATGAAGCAGAAACTGGCGCTGGTGTGCGCGCTGGTTCCAGCGCCTCGCGTTCTGGTGCTGGATGAACCCACCACCGGCGTCGATCCGGTGTCGCGGCGCGAGTTTTGGGACACGCTCACGCACCTGTCGGCGGACGGTTTGACGATTCTGGTGGCCACTCCGTATCTGGACGAAGCCGAAAGGTGTCACCGCGTGGCGCTGCTCTACCAGGGTCAAATCAATCAGGAGGGCACGCCGGCCGAACTGCGCGCGAGTTTGCACGCCCAACGGCTGGAACTGCGCACGGCGAACCTGGCGCAAGCGGAACAGATTCTCTCGCGAAGCAGCGGGCCTGACCGGGAAATCATCGATGTGCAGCGCTTCGGCGATCGTCTGGATCTTCTGACGCCCGATCCGGACCGCGCCAAACAGTTCCTGGAGAAGGAACTGGGCCCGGCGGGGATGAGCGGGTTCGAGTTTCGCGTCGATGAGCCGACGCTCGAAAACACGTTTGTCGCGACGCTGCGCCGGTTAGGCGAGGAAGTGCGCGCGGAGCCGTTTCCCAGCCGGCATGAACACAAGGATCTGCGAGGCCAGGTCGCGATCGGCGCGAAAAATCTGAACATGCAATTCGGATCGTTCACGGCGGTCAAGAGTTTCAGCCTGGAGATCAAGTATGGCGAGATTTTCGGTCTTCTGGGCGCGAACGGCGCCGGCAAGACGACGGTCATCAAGATTCTGTGCGGTCTGCTGAATCCGACCCGCGGCGAGATGCAGCTCGCCGGCGAACGCGGCAGCCTGCGGTCGCAAACCGTCCGCCAGCGAATCGGCTACATGTCGCAAAGCTTCAGCCTTTATGACGATCTCTCGATCGAAGAGAACCTGGACTTTTCCGCCGGAGTCTATCTGGTCAACGGCGAGGAGCGCGAAGAAAAAAAACGCTGGGTGCTGTCCTTTTCCGGTCTCGAGGGCAAACAGGATCACGTGATCGGGAGTCTGCCGGGCGGATGGAAGCAGCGCGTGGCGCTGGGCGCCGCGATCCTGCATGAGCCGAGCGTCCTGTTTCTGGACGAGCCAACTTCGGGGGTCGATCCGCTGGCGCGCCGCGCCTTCTGGCAGGTAATCAACCGATTGGCCGATCTGGGCGCGGCGATTCTGGTGACCACCCACTATCTGGAGGAAGCCGAGCAATGCAATCGCGTCGGCTTCATGGTGGCGGGCGAGCTGGTGGCCGAAGGCACCCCGAGCGGCATCAAGAGCGCACAGCCGGGACATCTGCTCGAATTCATTGTCGATCAACCGCAGCGCGCCGCCGACCTGCTGAAGAAGGACATGCCAGGTTGGCGCGTATCGTTGTTCGGCGACCGGCTTCACGTCGTAACGGACGAAGATGCCGAGGCGGGCCAGCGGCGGATCGCAAAGAAGCTCGAAGCGGAGGGAATTCGAGTGGCCAGCGCGCGGGAAGGGCAGTTCTCGCTGGAGGACGTGTTCATCAGCGTGGTGGAGCAGGCGCGGCAACAAGGCCGAGTGGCCTCGGAAGACTGAAGGCGCGACCATGCGGCGAATTCCGGCACAGATGCGCAAGGAGCTGACCCAGTTGGTTCGGGACCGGATGTCGCTGGCCATGGCGCTGGTTCTCCCGGTAATGATCGTGCTTCTCATCGGGACGTCTTTCAAGCTGACGGTGAGCGACCTTCCGATTGTGGTGCAGGATCTGGACGGTTCGTCGGCGTCGCGCAACCTGATTGATGCTTTTCGCGCTTCGGTGACTGTCCACGTGGTCGCGTGGCCGGTGGAGAAGGCGCCGGAGCTAGCCTTGCAGCACGGCGCTTACGCCGTCCTCATCATCCCTGTTCATTTCGGACGCGACGTCGTGCGGGGGAGCAAAACGCCGGTCCAACTGCTGGTGGACGCCTCGGACTCGAATACGGCCAGGCTGATGTCGGGCTACGCGGGTCGCATCGTACAGGCTTATAACGCCGCCAACGCGCCGATTCCCCAGCCGGTCCAGGCCTCGATCCGGCTATGGTTCAACCCCGGATTGTCGGATAAGCTATACCTCGGCCCGGGCGTTTTTGTGCTGGCGCTGTCGATGTTTATTCCTTTGCTGGCGGCGCTCGCCATGGCCAAGGAAGGACAGCGAGGCACGATTCTGCAGGTCTACGTTTCCAGTATCTCGGCGCATGAATACCTGGCCGGAAACACTTTGGCGTTCATGGCGGTCGGCGTGGCCGAATGCGTGCCGCTGCTTGCGGTGCTGTTCACGTATTTCGGCGTGCGTTTTGCCGGCAATCCCATCCCATTCCTGGTGGCGACGGTACTATATGTCTTCTGCGTCGCGGCGTTCGGAATCATGGTGGGGGTGGCGATTCCGAACCAGATAGCGGCGATCTCCGTGGTGGCGCTGGGCGGGTATCTGCTGGTGTTTCTGCTTTCCGGTCTGCTATTTCCGATCGCGAATATACCCGCGGGAATCCGTTGGGTCTCCAATTTCGTGTGGGGCAAACATTACATCACGGTGGTACGCGACGCATTTCTGCAAGGCGCGGGCTGGCCCGCGACGTGGCTCGAAATACTGATTATCGGCGGCACGGGCGCTGTCTTCTACACGCTGGCATGGCTCACCATGCGGCGGATGCAACTCAAGGCATAGCTACTTCGGACGTCACAAACATGCCCAAATTCATGCAAGGCATCGCGAACACCCGGTTCATGGCGTTGATCCGGAAAGAATTCAGCCAGATCCGCCGGGATCGCCGGATGACCATTTCTCTGATTGTGCCGCCCATTCTGATGATCCTGTTCTTCGGCTTTGTGCTGAACCCGACGGTAGCGAACCTGAGGCTGGGAGTAGTCGACGACAGCCGGACGCCGGAAAGCCGGGAGTTGGTTGCGACGCTGACCGAGAGCGAGAGTTTCGCCCTGGCCGGCAACTATCTTTCCGCCGGCCAACTCGGAGACGCGATCGCCCGAGGCAAGCTCGAGGCCGGAGTTGTCGTCCCGTACGATTTCGGCCGCGACCTGCAGCGTGGCCGGCCCGCGACGGTGCAGTTTCTGCTGAATGCGATGGACGCCAATACAGCGAGGATCGCGCAGGCATACGCGGAGAGCGTGCTTGCCACCTACAACAGCGGGCTGCGCAGCTCCGGCGTGAACGCGGACTTTCGGCGGGTTGCGGCGGCGAGCGCACAGCCGCGCAGTCAAGTTGTGTTATACCCCGCATACCTCTACAACCCGGGACTGGTGAGCTCGTGGTTTGTGGTGACCGGAGTGTTCGGAATGTTGTGCATTTTGAATGCTTCCATCGTCTCCGCCGCGGCCATGGTGAAAGAGCGCGAAGCGGGGACGCTGGAGCAATTGATGATGTCGCCGGCCGGAACCTACACCATTGTCGCCGCCAAGATTACGCCCCTCTTCCTGCTTCTTTGCCTGATGGTGCTGGGCGCCGTCGGCCTGATGAAACTGGTGTTTCAGGTTCCGTTTCGCGGAGGCTACGTGCTGGTGATGCTGGGCGCCGCTTTGTGCGTTCTTTGCGGCATCGGCATTGGGACCTTCATCGCCACGTTCACCAAGACAGCGGCACAGGCGCAACTGACGAGCTTTTTCGTGAATCCACCGCTGTCGAGCTTGTCCGGCGCCCTCACTCCCGCGCAGGCCCTGCCGGCGTGGTTGCGGCCGCTGACGGATGTGAACCCGATTTACCATTTCGGCGTGATCGCGCGAGGCAGCATGCTGCGCGGGAGCGGACTCGGCACGCTATGGCCCAATTTCCTCGCGCTACTCGCGTTTACGCTCGTTCTGGTTTCGTTGAGCGTGTGGCGCTTCCGGAAACAGCTCAGTTAGGCGGACAAAAGACATGACCAAACCTGTGGACGGCACCAATCGGATGCGCGCGCTGGCCGCCATTCTTCTGTTTGCGGCGGGCGCGTTCGCTCAGGCGGGCGGAGCGCCCGGCGGCGCGGTGGCGAACCAACTCCCGCTGTCGGGCCGGACCGCGCAGAACGGCTCCGTGACAGCTACCGAATCGCCCGTGCCGGGAACCACCACCAGCGTCAATACCATTAATCCCACGCTTCAGGTGTCGGGCCCGTATGCCGGCAGCGCCGGCGGCGCGGCCCCTCTTCCGTTCTCGGGAAGGTTGTCGCTGCGCGAAGCCGTGAAACGCGCTCTGGAATACAACCTGGGCGCGGTGGGCATTGCGCAGGCGGTGCGGCAGGCGCGCGGGCAGCAGCTCGTTGCACGCAGTTCGCTGCTGCCGAACCTGAACGGCGCCTTGCATGAGTTCGACGAGAAGGTCTCCCTGAAGGCGCAGGGGCTGGGAAGCATTCCGGCTCTCGGGGCCTCGCTTCCTTCCGTGATCGGCCCGTTCTCGTACTTCGATCTGCGCGCCACGCTGACGCAAACCGTGGCCGATATGACGGCCCTCAACAACTACCGTTCCAGCAAAGAAATTGTGCGCGCCAATCGGTATTCGGCGGAGGATGCGAAGGACCTCATTGTATTCGCCGTCGGGGGCGCTTATTTGCAAGCGATTGCGGCGACAGCCAGGGTGGAATCGGTGCGCGCGCAACTGGAAACCGCCACGGTTCTGTATTCCCAGGCTTCGCAAAAACGCGGTGTTGGCCTGCTGGCGCAGACCGACGTCAATCGGAGCCAGGTGCAGGCGTTGACGCAACAACTGCGGCTGGTTTCCGTGCAGAACGATCTGGCGAAGCAGAAAATCAACCTCGCGCGGCTGGTGGGTCTGCCGGCTAGCGATCGTTACGTGCTTGCGGAGAATATTCCGTTTTCGGCTGCGCCCTCCATCACCTTGGAAGAGGCGCTAAAACAGGCACTGGCGAAGCGCGCGGATCTGAAGGCGGCGGAAGCGCAGGCGCGGGCCGCGAGGCTATCGAGGTCCGCGGCCCGCGCCGAACGGCTCCCATCGCTCGCCGTCAGCGCCGACTACGGCGCTATCGGAAACAAGCCGACCCAGTCGAATGCCACCTTCACCGTGGTAGGAACGCTCCGGATCCCCATCTGGCAGGGCGGCCGGACGGAAGGCGACATCGAACAGGCCGATGCTGCCTTGACCGAGCGAAAAGCGGAAATCGAGGACCTTCGAGGCAAGATTGAAAGCGACATCCGCAACGCGTATCTCGACCTGGAAGCCGCCGGCAGCCAGGTGGAAGTGGCCTTGAAAAATGTGCGGGTAACCAAAGAAACGCTGGATCTGACGCGGCAACGTTTCGATGCCGGTGTCACCGACAATGTGGAAGTCGTGCAGGCGCAGGAATCGGTGGCCGGAGCGGAACTCGACTACATCGACAGTGTCTTCGCCCACAATCTGGCAAAACTGAGCCTGGCACGCGCCATGGGCGGGGCGGCGGAAAACCTGGCGCAATTCCTGAAGATCGAGTGACAGGGCCGCTGGCTTCAGCCTCCCGGCTGTTTCCTTATTTGCGGTGGAAAACGAGCGTGATCGGCTTGGACTCCGGCCTGACGACCTTGACCGTCATGGCGCCATCCGCGGCAAGGGTGTAGCTTTCCAGCGTAACCGCGCCGGATTGCGTGGTCGTCACTTTCAGGACGCCGTGGTCCCACCGGGTCTTGCTCTTGATGTCTTTGCCGGTGTGAATCGTGGCGTTGTTCTCGGCGTCGGTGATGTCGCGGTAGAAGAAGGTATCGGTGGCGCCTTCATACACGAAGCTGCGAGAGACGATGATGACGCCCTCTTTATCGCTGATCGTCACGGTGCCGGTTTGAACCACGGGCTGGCCGGCAAAATCGCTTTGGGCGGGCGCCAGCGTCCAGGCGCCGTTCAGGGCGCTGTGGTCGCGCGCGATGGCGGAGAATGCGAAGAGCAGAGTCGACAAGACGGCTCCGGCAATTATAGTTGAATGTGTCCTCATGATTTCCTTCCAGTGCTAACCGTTTTCAACGGCATCGTATGCAGCGATGGGATGCCGGGCAGCAGCGCCGGCAAGAATCATGGGCCTCCGGTTTGCCGGAATCGCCGGAAGCCCAGGCCCGCTAAACGCCGCCGTGGGAATACGCAGCTTTGCGTTCGTCTTCGTGGAGCCAATATGGAGGCCGGCCGTAGTGGAAGTAGAGCCGGTTTTCATACTCGCGAGTGATCGGTGTGGACTCGACGTACTCCGGGGCGTTCTGGATGGCTTCCCGGGAGAGGCCGACGTAGACTTTGGAATCCGTCCAACTCACCCGTTCAATCCACGTCGGGGAAACCAGCACCTTCTTGCCCGGCCACCAATTCCGGGTTGCGACCTCGATATAGCGGATCGCCCAAGCTTCATCGTCCACCACAAACCCGTCCAGGTGGCCGATTTCACCATCAGCCGCCTCAATGCGATAACCAGCGACGGCCTCGCTACTGCGCAGATGCGAATCCGCCGACTCGCTGCGGATCTTGTCCGCCAGCGCTTCCGCGGAGGCGCTTGGCGAATTAGCCAAGCCGGCCGGGTAGAACGCCGGCCCCCACAGATAGGGACCGCCCCAATAATAGGGATAGCCGTAATAGCCCAGGTATGCGACTTCGTGCTGCCGGGAAACGGGCTGGTGCGTGTCGATGTCGGGACTGTGCTCAACCTGCTTTTTCGTCAGCGCCACATCCAGCCGCCCGGCCCGCAAGTCCGCGTGGATTACGGAGAATGGCGAGATCAGCACCCGCCGGCCGGCAAGCCAGCCGCCAGTGTCTACCATGAGATAGCGGATGGCCCATGTCTCATCGTCGAAATAGAACTGATCTACAGCTCCAATCTCGCCATCCGTCGCTCGGATCGTAAGACCTTTCAAATGCGTAGCGTTCGTTAACATTATCTTCGCCCTCCCGGGGTTGTCGATTGCATTTCGCCACCGCTAATCACACATCACGCACGCTCGCTCACCGATGGTGCCGAAACATCCGACGGCAGCGGCGTACGATGCGGCCACGTCTAAATCGTTTGCGGCCTCGCGGGTTCACCATACCGTCGAAGTCGCAGCACAGCAACCAGTGCACGCGCACCACCAGTCTTCGTTTTCGAGGAGAACTCCGTCGTGCCGCTGGCGCGCAGGTGCAGAATCTGCCGTGGCGAGCGCAAAGTCCGCACCGGGACCGTAACTGGTGGAATGGCCAGAGCGCCCGCTGAAGGGCTGCCCAACATAGGCTTCGTGGCGCCTGAGAAATCGGCCATTGGATTGCCCGTTGGTCAAGATTACGGCGATCCACGACCATTCCGGAAAGATATCTCCGAAGGAAAAAACTATGCACGAGGCACACCGGAAAGCCGCCGAGCAACACGCTCTTGCGGCAAAGGCCCATCGTACTGCCGCGGAACACAACGAAAAAGGCGATTACACGGTGGCAGTCTGGCATTCGGAACGAGCGCTGGAGTACTCGAATCAGGCTTATAAGCTGGCAAAGGAAGCCCACGCCAAATCGGGCGAGATAGGAAGTCTTTAAATGTCAACTCGTCGTAACGAAGGGTCACATTACGAAAATCATCAGCGCGCTGCTGAGCTGCACGATAGTGCCGCCCACGCTCATCGCACTGCGGCGGAAGCCCATGAGAAACAAGACCATCAAACCGGGCAAGAGCTCTCCAGGCGGGCTCTTGAGCATTCCCAACAGGCTCACCAGCATACCGAGGAGGCGCACCGGGACGCTGTGAACGAGCACGGCATCGGGAACTTTGGACACGAGGACATCGCCGCGCTGGCGCATGCCCTTTGGCAAGCCAGAGGCTGTCCGGAGGGATCGCCCGAGGAAGACTGGTTTGATGCCGTGCAAGAACTGCGCGCACGCAGAGAAGGTTTCCGCAAGTGATCGCACGCCCTAGAGGATCGAAATTTATGAAGCGCTCTTATTCATCATCCTTCCCCATGCGGGTCGTTTTCTGTGCCGCGCTGCTGCTTGCACCGGGGGGCGAACTGCTGGCTGCCCAACAGCCTCCGCAACTCCCGCCTCCCGGTCAGGCACTGGCGCCCGGTCAACTCGACGATTTGGTGGCGCCGATAGCACTCTACCCGGATCCGCTGGTAAGCCAGATCCTGGTGGCGTCTACCTATCCGCTCGAACTCGTCCAAGCCTCGCAGTGGCTCCAGAGAAACCCGGGCTTCACGGGCGCTGCCCTGACCCAGGCGGCACAGCAGCAAAACTGGGATCCGAGCATACAGGCCTTAGTGGTTTTTCCGGACCTTGTCAAACGGCTGAACCAAGACATCACGTGGACCACAAATCTTGGAAACGCGTTTCTGAGCCAGCAAGGCGACGTGATGGACGCCGTCCAGCGAATGCGGCTTAAAGCGCAGCAGGCAGGCAAATTGTCCTCGACGAGCCAGCAAACTGTGAGCACCACGAACGACTCCGGGCAACCCGTCATCGCCATCCAGCCCGCCGATCCGCAAATGATGTACTTGCCATACTACGATCCCGCGTTCATCTGGGGGCCTCCACTGTACTATCCATACGCAAGCTGGTATTACCCCGGCGCTTACTTCGGATTTGGCATCGGTATCCCGATGGGTTTGTATTTTGGCGGCGGATGGGGTGGATGGGGCGGATGGGGTTGGCACCCCGGCTGGGGCGGCCACAATATCATTGTCAATAACAACTTCATCCACCGGAACAATTTTAATTCCGGGGGTATCGGTAGCCTAAGTGGAAGAAGCGCATGGTCACACGATGCCTCGCATCGGCAGGGTGTGCCGTATTCAAATTCTGCCCTGGCCAACCGTTATCGAGGCAACGTGCGCCAGAGTTTGCAATCGCGCGCACCAGGCGAACAGACGCAGGTTCGAGGCTCAGGCTCCCAATCCGGAGCCGCGCGAATGGGCAACCGGCAGATTCCCGCGAGCGCAGCCAGCAAAAACCGTAGCGCTTTCGGCGGCGTTCGGGAGGGCGGCGCCGCGCGGATGCAGAGCGACCATGGATATTCCAGTCTCGGGCCAGCCCGGAGCGGCGGAGGCGCCATGCGTGGCGGTGGGGGCGGCAGCCACGGTGGTGGGGGAGGCGGCCACGGTGGCGGCGGGCATCACTAGGTGCGAGAGGGAATCATGACGAAAACTACTTCTATTGACCGGAAAGACAGTTTGCACCGGCTCACTCGGCTTCTGGCCGCCGGTCTGGTGCTTGGGGCAACTCTACTCGAAGCCGGCCCGAAGGACGGCCAGCGGACATTTGCGACGCCGCAGGAGGCCGTTCAGGCGACCATCGATGCAGCCGCGCACAATGACACGGCGGCTCTCCTCCAGCTTTTCGGACCGGAGGGCAAGGACATTGTCGAATCGGGCGATCCCGCACAAGACTCGGATCTTCGCGCCGAGTTTGCGCGCTCGGCCCACGAAAAGCTCCAGATCGATACAGACCCCTTGACGCCTGACAGGGCGACCTTCACGGTGGGGGAACAGGAATGGCCGTTTCCGGTTCCCGTGATTCGCAGAGACGGACGATGGCGACTGGATTCGGCCAGCGGGAGGCTCGAGATTCTCGCTCGCAGGATTGGGACGAACGAACTGAACGCAATGGAGGTTTGCCGGGGCTACGCAGAGGCGCAACTGGAATACGCCGCTGGGGCGCGCGACGGAGATGGTGTCCTAAAATATGCGCAACGGATCGCCGCCACACCGGGCAAGCAGGATGGGCTGTATTCGCCTGGCGTTCCCGATAGTCTGGTTTCGCCCGGATTCGCCGAGGCCGCGGCCGCGAATCTGTCTACGGGGGGCAAGAAGCCCGAACCTTACCACGGATACTATTTCCGAGTGTTGAAATCTCAGGGGCCGGACGCTGCCGGGGGCGCCTTCGACTATGTGGTGAACGGCAAGATGATTGGCGGTTTTGCCCTGGTCGCCTGGCCCGCGGAGTATGGCGTGTCCGGAATCCGGACTTTCATCATCAATCACGACGGAGTGGTTTACGAAAAAGATCTGGGCACTAGAACGGCCGTCGAAGCCCGCCAGATGACGCGGTTCAATCCCGACAAATCCTGGCGCCAAGTAGTCCTGGAGTAGCAACGAGCGTGATTCGAAAATATCTTCTGACTCGTTGTACCGGCTGGACGATATGAGCCCGAAATCAAACGCCTATCTCGTGGGTGGCGGCATCGGATCCCTGGCCGTCGCTGCCTTCATGATCCGCGACGGCGGCCTGCCTGGCGGAAATATTCGGATCCTCGGCGATTCGACTTGGAGACGGTTGTGTCGGCCAACTGCATTCCTTGCAGAATGCCTTATATCACCAGTATGTTTATGCCCCGCATGCGCACGGACCGGCCGCTCCCGGTGCCCCGCGGGTCAAAGAATTTCGCGTTTATCAGCCAGTTCGTTGAGATTGTGGACGACGTCGTATTTACGGTGGAATACTCGGTGCGAGCGGCCCAGATAGCCGTCTACGAACTCCTAGGGATCGACCGCAAGATCCCGCCGGTAACGCCGCACGCCCAATCGATTCATGCGCAGTTTGAGGCTTTGATCAAGGCGTTCCAGTAATCTCGGGTGTCGAATGAGATGAGTCCTATGTCGACAATCCGTCGTACGAGCACCGTTAGAGAAAACCGCCCGCTGTGCGGCATCAAAGAGCGGGAGAAGGACGGGAAAATGGAGTCCAGTATTCGAACCATCGCGTTTCTCGGCGACTACTTGCCGCGTAAGTGCGGCATCGCAACATTTACGTCCGACTTGCTTGGGGCTGTGGCGGCGCGGCATCGAACAGGAACATGCTTCGCGGTGCCGGTCACTGACATGGATGGGTGCTATCGGTATCCGGACGCAGTTCGCTTCGAGATCGCCGAGCAGGATCCGCGGTCTTACCGGCGCGCGGCCGACTTCCTGAACTCCGCCAACGTGGACGTTGTCTCGCTCCAGCACGAATTCGGAATTTTCGGTGGCCCGGCCGGCTGCTATTTATTGGAACTGTTGCGCGGACTATCGGCGCCGGTCGTCACCACGCTCCACACCGTTCTCCTCAAGCCGAACGCCGACCAGCATCGCGTGATGCGGGAATTGGTCGCGCACTCAACCCGCCTGGTGGTCATGGCGAAAAGGGGCCGAACGATTTTGGAGGAGGTGTACGGGGTGCCCACAGCCAAGATCGATCTCATCCCGCATGGTATTCCCGACGTTCGTTTCGTCGACCCGGATTACTACAAGGGCCGGTTCGGCGTAGCCGGAAAAAAGGTATTGCTGACGTTCGGGCTGCTTTCGCCGAACAAAGGGATTGAACATGTGCTGAATGCTCTTCCGGATGTAGTGGCGGAGTTCCCGGACGTCGTCTACATCGTGTTAGGCGCCACGCACCCGAATGAATTGCGCTCGCGAGGCGAGACCTACCGCCTCGGCCTCGAGGCCATTGCGAGGAAAAACCATGTTGAGAGCAGCGTCATCTTCCACAACCGCTTTGTGGACCTGGAGGAACTGACCGAGTTCATTGGAGCGGCGGATCTTTACATCACCCCTTATCTGGACGAAGCCCAGAGTACATCGGGAACGCTGGCTTATGCGTTTGGCGCGGGCAAAGCCGTCATCTCGACACCGTATTGGCATGCCGCCGAATTGCTGAGTGACCAGCGTGGCGTTCTGGTGCCATTCGCGGACGCGAGGGCGATTGCGCGCGAGGTGTGTGGGTTGTTGCGCGACCGAACACGCCGAACCGCCATGAGCGATCGCGCTTATAAGTTGGGCCGCGCCATGGTGTGGAGCAATACCGCGGGTCTTTACCTGCGCTCGTTTGGACTCGCGCAACGGAAGCGGGCGCCCATACCCCACCAATGGGTCGCGGCGAACGGGTACCCCCAGCAGCCACATGAATCGCCGCAGTTGGATCTGGATCATGTTTACTATATGACCAATAGAACTACGTCGTTCAGATTGCATGCGGGAAGTGACGAGACTATTAGCGCACGTGGAGCCACATATTCGGTCGATATAAAGGGTAAATGATCATCGCTGATGTTGGGCAAAAAAATGTGTACACCGGGCATGCGGGACTCAACCAGGATTTGAGGACCTGACCCAACTCGCGGGGAATTGGCGCGGGAAATCTGGTGGGACAGACGTGGACAGACGATCGTTTTTTGTCGTCTGTCGAGCGGCTGGCCTGGCGAGGGCCTGACAGACAACCAAAAACGATGGTCTGTCCCACCTCTGGGTCACCCAAACATGGCTCAACCTACAATCCAGGAGTTCGGAGTCTCTCAACACGGCACGCAGGAGTGCGACGTAGGAGTGCGTGCGCCACGTCCGCGAGCCGCCTGAGAAATATGGGTTGGCCGTGGACTACGGAAGCCTTTGTCCAGCAGACGCCTCCAGGGCCTCCGCTACCCTTCCGCGCTCGGGCTGCTGGCACGGATCTCGTCGAAGAACAGCGTGCGCCCTTGCCGTACGCACTCGGCAGCGTAAAGGTACATAGCGGCCGACCAAGTCTGCCAATCCCGCCCGGTGGGCTTGCCGGTCTGCGCCTGAATCCACTCGTTGAAACCCCAGTCCGCCTCGTTCTCGTGCCACGGTTTGACCAGTTCGGTCAGCGCCGCGAGCTTCCGCTTCGCCAGTCCCATCCGCCCCGCCGCGACGCATGCCGCCACGTAGAAGCCGCAGACAAACGGCCAGACGCCCCCGTTGTGATATTCGCCGGGCCGGTTGTATTGCTCGTATCGCGGCCGCCAGTCGGGATCGTGGCGCAAGATATACGGAAATAGACAAGGTGGCAACTCCACGGCCAGTTCTCCACGATCCCGCAGGGCGTCGCATTCGTTCTCAACCCAGGCCACCAGGTCTCGTGCCCGTTGAGGCGAAGCAATCCCAGTCAGGATTGCCAGGCTGTTGCCCAGCAGGTCGAAACGGTCGCTATTAAAGAGTTTGTAGGAGTAGAGGGCGTAATAAGGCTTGGATGGGACGACAAGACCCTCGTGCTCATGAGGATTCTTCGCCTCGCCACGGACCTCCAGACGATTCATCAACTCGCGCAACCGGCCGGCGGACTCATGCTCGCCGTAAAGAAGCAGATAAGCGTAAACCAACGTATTCACGTACAGCCCATAGCCTATGACCCACTGCTCGTCACGCCAGTCGCTGGTGGGTAATTGCGAGACCATCACCATATCGTCAGGGCTCTGGTATTGCATCCACTTCAGGGCTTTTTGCGCCGCCTCGTTGAGAAACTCCGGCTGGTTGGCCCGTTTCCTGTACAATGCCAGGCCAAAGAGGAACAGCGGCGTCGTATCGCTGGCGCCGCGGTCGGCAGGATCGTGAGCGAGCGACGGGACGAGGCCGCGCGGAGTCTGATTGGTTGCCAGCGCCGCCAGTGTGCGCCGCAGCGCGTCCGCAAGCTCCTCGTCTCCGTTGGCCAGAAATCCCAGGGCTGAAATCATCAGGTCCCGCGTGTAGGGTTCCGGGTATCCCCAACCGGCAGTCCGGGGCAATCCTTGAAACGGCCCCCGCGCGTTGTGCAGCAGAACACGGAGGGCCGCTTCCTTGGCCTGGTCAATAGAGGCACTCGACTTCTCGTCCATAAAATGTGGCAACCTCGATGGCGAACTCGCGCTCGCCGCCTTGATTCATCTCTACTGAATTCCCAATCGGTCGGACACGATCTTCAAGAACCGTCTGGCTACCTGGCGATAATCGAACAACTCGACCACGCGTTTTCGGCCCGCTTCGCCCATCCTCCGCCGCAGGCCGCTGTCTTCGATGAGTGTCAGCAGGTACTTGGCAATGTCGGGCACGCTGGCCCGGTACTCCGCCGTCCGCGGGCTTGGAAACACGATGCGATGGCTATCGTCTATTCCGTGGCCTTCCCCGAACACCGCCTCCCCGATTTTCCTTTCCTCCGCGATGTCCGCCAGGAATGCCGTTTCGCCGTGGACCATCGTGTCGAGAAATGCCATTGCGCGAATCGCGATTACCGGCTTTCCGCAAGCGTTAGCTTCCACCTGAATCATCCCGAAACCTTCCAGCCGCGACGGCGCCGCGTAGATATCGCAAGCGGCCAACAAGTACGCCATGAAATCGTGCGAGACCACGTTGGTGGAGAAGACGATCTTCTTGTCGATGCCCAGGTCCGCCGCCAGTTGGAGGTCGATCCGGTTCTGCTGGACCGTGCGCGGCTGAGGCCAGACCTTGCAGACATATCTCCAGTCGCGCGCCTCGGCATCGATCAGCGCCAGTGCCCGCATGACCTCCTGGGCGCCCTTGGACGCCGCGTCGCCGCCGGCGGTCAGGATCATGATCTGCTCATCGGACACTCCCAAAGCCGCGCGGATCGATCGGACCTTCAGGTCATCGCGGCTGCGCGGCATGAAGCAGTCCGTGTCGCAGCCCACCGCCAGCACCTCGATGTTGTCACCCCTGACGCCGTCCCTGATATACGTCTCCTTCACCCAGTTGGAGGTGACCAGGATCAGCGGCAGAGCGTTCAACACCTCGTGGTGTGCCGCGACATAGCCATCGGCCAAGAGCCATGGCACGGTCTTCATCCCGAACTGTTGCGGATGTAGGACCAGGTGCGGGACATGGCCCCAGAAACCTATCCCAACCACCACGTCCGGCTGGAACCAGCGGTAATACCATTCCTTCTCCTGGGGCGATTCGAAATGCACCGGGTGGACATCCACGCCGATCTCGCCGAGGCCCCTGCAGAATAGCTCGCCCTGTGTCGCTAGGCCGGCCGCCGATGGCGGGTATTCGGTCAGCACCAGCACTTTCACGATTGTGGCTCCCAGGGTGTGGCGCGCTTTGCTGCTGCTTGCGGCGAGTCAAAGCACCAGAACCCTTCTTCTCTCGGAGTGGTCTGTGCTTCCCAACTGTCGGCCCCAAACCCGTACAGTTCCGTCATCAGCCGGCGCTTTTCAAGCCAGACATCCTCTGTCAGCATGTCCCGCCGATCGGCATCGCTGCGAACCCGGGGGAAGTACGCCCGGCCCCCGTCTTCGTAAGCAAACAGCCACAATCGATTCGTGTCGATGTCACCGGACCGCCAAAGCGCAACCACGGCCTGGCAGCACTCCGAATGCCGGCGATGCCGCGTGTACTCGCCCTTCGGGCCGTGGGTCAAAATCAGGCTGTAGCCGGTTCCAGCCAGTAGCCTCGCGGTGGTTTCTTGAACCTGTCCGGCCGGCAGCGGCGCCTGGTCCGGTCCATCGTCGAGATCCGCCATCTCACCCTCCGCCCCCAATCGCTGCAAGACCCGGCGGAACCTTGGCGCGCGGTCTGGATCCACTGCTCTGCATAACGTCACGATGCGCCAA
>JBEKYD010000122.1:0-23043 GCA_049511335.1 Bryobacteraceae bacterium
GTGTAGTGCAGGCACTCATTCAAGTAACCGACCTCATCCAGGGCGGCGCGGCGAAAGAATACGGTTTGCTGCAGGATGTAATCGGAGAGATAGGTAAGGCGCCAGAGGTCAAAAGTTTGAGTCCAGGGGAAGCGGGAAGCCGATTTCCCGGCGGAATCGATGAGATAGCCTTCGCCATAGACGGCGCCGGCGGAGGGATTCCGGTCGAACGCGTCCACGGCAGCATGAATGCTTCCGGGAAGGTACAGATCGTCGGAATTGAGCCAGGCAAGAATGCTGCCGCGGGCCATTTGAAAGCCCTTGTTGATGGCGTGAGATTGGCCGCGATCTCTCTCGGAAATAAAGGTGAGGCGGCTGGAGTACTCCTTGACCACCGCCGCGGTTTCGTCGGTAGAGCCGCCATCCATCACAATATACTCCAGATAGGGATAATTCTGGCTGAGAACGCTTTCGATGGTGGCACGGATGAAGCAGCCCTGATTGTAAGATGGCGTAACGACGGTGACGACTGGAACGGGCATGAAAATCAAGCGTGATCCCGCAAATTCCCACTTATGCTAGCAGGAAAACGTGGCGGGCGACAATGGCTGTGGTTTCGTCTATAGATCACCGATTCGATTTGAGTTTTCGAATGAGGGCTACTATGGATGTGGAGAGCAACGATGTTGGAACTCCGATGGCTAAAGGAGGGCGGTCCTCAGGACCTGGTCATAGTGGGAGCAGGGGGCCAAGCCGCCGAGAGCCTTTGGGTCGCCGAGGCTATGAATCAGTCGGCCACCGCTGCGGGACGCCCCGCCCTATGGAATATTCTGGGGTGCTGCGTCTACAATCCCGACCTCTATCCACCCGAGATTTTGTCGTATCGAGTTCTCGGGACACCGCGGGATGTGGCGCGGGATCACAAAGGAGGGGGGCTCCGGTTTATCTGCGGCATTGGGGACAACCGTATTCGCGAGCAGGAGGCCGGTGTGGCGGAGTCTTTCGGTTGGCGGGCTGTCACTCTCATCCACCCGTCCTGCCAGGTCGCGCCCAACGCAGTGATCGGACCGGGAACCTATCTGGCCGCGTGTTCAGTTGTCTGTACGAATGCCAGAGTGGGTGCCCATGTTCTGATCAACAATCATGTAAGCGTGGGCCATGACAGCACCATGGGCGACTTCTCGCAAGCCTGTCCCGGGTCCCGGATCAGCGGTAAGTGTGCGGTGGGGAGGTCATCGTTCCTTGGCACGAATGCGACCCTGCTGCCTGGAGTGACGCTAGGGGACCGGGCGGTGCTGGGCGCTAATTCGGTTACCAAGCACAACGTGGAGGCGGACGTGACGGCTGTCGGAGTTCCGGCCAAAAGTATGCCGCGATCGGCCGAGTGAAAGGCCCGGCGCAGCATCGTCAGCGCGTAAGCCTCTCTCTGACTATGTATTGGGGAGCCGCCCTATGCGCGAAGAAAGTTCGAATGACAAACTCGCCAATGCCGGAAAGGAGGGCCACATTTACCAACAACGAAATCAGGATCGCATTCAATAACAGTCCGTTAGAGATGCTCCTCAGAATTGCGAACGGGAAGAAGCGGTCCAACAGGATTCTAGCTGCGAGCAGCAACACGACTCCAAGGCAGAGCACGGCAGTCGCCTGAAAGGGTCGCTCCGACAGGATCACAATATTGTCGGTGTTGTATTTCATGAGCTTTGAGAACGTCCACCCCGAACTTCCGTACCGCCTCGGATAGTGGCTTACAGGCACTTCGGCAATACGGTCAATCTTAGAGATCACCTCCACGAAGCTGATCACATGTTGAGGTCCGAAGTTGAAGGCCCGGATCGCTAGCGCATTGAAGATTTTGAACGTGCAGCCGAAATCCCGCACCTTGCTACGCGATGCTCGGCGCATAATCATATTCGCCAGAAAGGAGGGCAAGATGCGAAACGCCGGGTCTTTGCGGTTCACACGATAACCCGTGACCAGGTCGAAACCGCGATCATATTCCGCGACCAGACGAGGCAACTCTTCCGGGGCCAACTGCAGATCGCTGTCGATGTATACCAGTGCCCTTCCGCGGCTTTCATTCACGGCTGCGGTGGCTGCAGCCTGTTGGCCCGAGTTCTTGAACAGATCGAGAACCGCGTGGACGTGGGGATCCTCGGCGAAGATGGCTTTCAGCTTTTCCCATGTGCCGTCACGGCTGCCATCGTTGACGAATACGATCTCATACGAGCGGTTCAGGTTCTCGAGAGTAGCCGATAAGCGCCGGTGGAACTCGTCGATACTTCTTTCCTCGTAGTGGCACGTGATGAGGACGGAAAACTCAATATCGGACCCTAAGCCCGTGAGGGGAGGGGTTGTTATCATGGACTCCATAACGGGGCTACTGCTTACGCAGTACCGCGGTCAGATTCAAGCCTATCGGGACGGGAAGGACCTTCTCCATCCGCCGGATGGCTGGCACCATATGCTCGGAGAAGAAACGGTAGGCGGCCAATACCTTGCTAAAGCAGAGCGATCCCAGCACCCCCAAGTCTTTATCACTCTTTGGCAGTGGCGGCTCTGACCCGAACATTCGATCCCGATGCCAACATGCTCGCGTTTGCGAGAGAACCGCGGGTCAGAGCCACGGCTCCAGGTTCCTCAGGTTCCTAACGTTGCAACAACTGAGGAATGCTTCGGAAATGTCGATCGCGCGTGACTAGGAGGAGGTCATGTTCCAAGGCGAGTGCGGCGATCCAAAGGTCATTATCGGCAATCGGAGTGCCCGCGCGCTTGAGCTGAACAAAGAGCCGGGCATAGTGTTCGGCCGTTTCGCGGCCCGGCATTAAAACGTCGACGGTCGATTTGGCCAGGAGACGATTGAGCAGGATCTCGTTCCGATGCTGGCCGGTACCGCCGTAGAATCCTGCCTTGATTTCCGCGAGAACAAAGAGCGGAAGCCAAACCTCATCGCAAGTTCCCAGCCACTCCGCCAACGCGGCGTCTCCCTCAAAGAGATCCATCAGCCTGTTGGTGTCCAGGGCAACTCTCATTTCCACTTATCCTCATCGATCTGGCGTTGCGCGGCAAGGATCTCGTCGAAGGCGGGATCGGGAGTCCAACGTCCCAGCAGGTCCGAAAAGTCGGCTCGCCTCCGGGTTCCGACCGTGGCAGCGCATAATTCCTCGACAATCAATTGGTTGAGGCTTTGCTTCCGCTGCGTGGCCTTACGGCGGAGGAGGCTGTCGACCTCGCGGGGAACTCCGCGAATTGTGTACTGGATGGGTTGAGCCTGCTTCCTCATGCCTACGTGATAGCACTAGATACAGGCACAGACGATCGCATTTGAGGTCATGTGCGAAGTAAAGTTATTCATGCCGTTCGCGGCGGAGGACGCGGGCGGCATAGCGAACGTCCTGCCAGAAGCGGGCAAGGCTAGCCGAGCCCCAGGATTCGCGGGTGAGCTCCATAGCCAGGGCCTGGCTGCCGAGTTGGCGGCGGGCTTGGGTTTCGGCCTGTTGGCGCGGCTGGCCGGCGTCCATCAAACGCTTGGTTTCGATGGCGAGGTGGGCTTCGAGTTCCTCTTCGAGATCGGCATCGGTTGCTGGTCTGTGAAAGAAACGGCGCCACATGGGTTCACTCCTTGACGGGTTTCATGGTGCGGGCGACGGCGCGCACCAGTTGTTTCCACCGGGACTGCTCTTCGGTGAGTTGGCGCCTGCCCTTGGGCGTGAGCTTATAGTAGCGGGCGCGGCGGTTGGCTTCCGACATTTTCCACTCGGACGCAACCCAGCCTTGCCGTTCCAGCCGGTGGAGGGCCGGGTAGAGCGAGCCGTGCTCGATCTGGAGCGCGTCTTCGGTGCGGACGCGGATGGCCTGTCCGATGCCATGACCGTGTTGCGCGCCCCATTGAAGCACCTGAAGGATGAGCAGGTCGAGGGTGCCCTGCATGAGCTCGATGCGGTCCGGCATAGCGATCGTCATCTACTATAGCAGATTGTCTACCAGAGTCAATCTACCAGAGCGCGTCGGCGTCCCGCCCTTCTTCCAGGGATCAAGACTTCGACGCCGGCGAAGAAGCCGGCCAGGGGGGCCGGCCGCGGACGATGGCGTCCGCCCCACCAGTTATGGGGGTCTCGGGCTAAGCGCGGGCGCTCGGGTCAATGAGTTTCAACGACGGAAACAGCTTTCGGTAGAAGCCGCGGTCTCTTGAAAGTAGGCGGTTGGCTTGCAGTTGGGCATGAGCGCCGACGAGGAAGCCGGCCAAGATGCGGGTACGTGTGCCGCCCTGCCGGCGGTGCTGTCGCCAGGCGCGGCTGGCCGCGAAATGGGTTGCGCGAGTCAGGGATTCCACCCGGATGCCATTGTCTTCCAGAAACTCATCGCAGGCTTGCTGGCTGGGGAAAGCAAAGCAGAGCTCCGCGTATACCAAGTCGCAGACCACCAGGGAGCCAGCCGCCGCGGAATCCTCGATGGCCGCGGCTGCCCCGTCGCAAAAGTCCGGATTCGGTATCAGAATATCCAGAAGAACGTTGGTGTCGATGGCGGTAATCATCGCCCGCGAACGTCTTCCATGAACTCGTCAACCGACTTGTAGCCAGCCGCTGCCAGGCTGCTCTTGCAGCGCCCCTTCCACTTTTCCAGGTTCAGCCGGCTGGACGCCTTTTTCAGAACGATGGAGCCATTCTCGACGCGGAACTCGACTTCGGCACTGGGTCCGATCCCGAAGCGATCGCGAATGTCCTTCGGAATCGTCACCTGGCCACGCTCGCCTACTCTCATACTTTTGAGTATGACTTAAAATTCATACCAAGATCAAGTGGGCTACACTCGCTTTATGCTCTTCATGGTTGTGGAGCGCTTCAAGAATGGCGATGCCGGGCCTGTCGGCGAGCGGTTCCGGCGCGAGGGGCGGATGCTGCCGGAGGGCGTCCGGTACCACGCGAGCTGGGTGGAGGAGGACGGGGCGCGGTGTTTCCAGCTCATGGAAGCGGCGGACCGGGAATCGCTCGAGCCGTGGGTGAGGTGCTGGGGCGATTTGGTGGATTTCGAGATTGTTGCGGTGCTGACGTCGAGCGAGTTTTGGGGCAGGGGACAGGATTCGCCGGCTTGAGCCGGGTTGGGTGACGCATTCGGCAACCGCTCCCTTTGGCCGCGGCTCGGTTGATGGCGCGCCGTTTGACGAATGGGGGAAGAAAAGAAAAGCCGAAATCTCGGCTCTGCAGGCTTGACAGCCCGCGCCACGAAGCTGCGAGACAACTGGCACGGACCGCCTTGCTACAATTCCAGTGTGGCAAAGGTGCTGATGGTAGCTTCCGAGGTTGCGCCGCTGGCCAAGACCGGCGGACTGGCGGACGTGGTGGGCGCGCTGCCGGTGGCCTTGCGGGAATTGGGCGACGAGGTAGCGGTGGTGATCCCGCGCTACGGTTCGATCGATCTGAAGAAGGCGCGGCGCGTGCACGATTCGCTGGCGGTATACCTGGGGCTGGCCCGCTACAATACCACGATCTACCAGGCGGAGGGGGATGGAAGGGCGCCCATCTACCTGGTGGATTGCCCGCCTCTTTATGCCCGCAAAGGATTCTATGGCGAAGCGGGGGTGGATTACCCCGACAATCACATTCGCTTCGCGGTATTGGCGCGCGCCGCGGTGGCGGTGGCGCGATGGGTGTTCCGCACGGAAGTGTTCCACTGCCACGACTGGCAAGCGGGGCTGGTGGCGCCCTACCTGCGCACCACCTATGCCACCGACCCCACGTTTCTGGGCGCCAAGACGCTTTTCACGATTCACAACCTGGGCTACCAGGGGCTGTTTCCCAAGAAGGCCGTGGCGGAAGCGGATCTCGACCCCGCGCTGTACGTTGCCGAGGGGATGGAGTTTTTCGGACAAGTGAGCTACATCAAGGGCGGTATTGCGTATGCCGACGCGCTTTCGACCGTCAGCCCGACCTATGCGCGGGAGATTCAAACTCCGGAATTCGGATTCGGCCTGGATGGCGCTTTGCGGGCCCGCAGCGACGTGCTGACGGGGATTTTGAACGGCGTCGATTACAGCCAGTGGAACCCCGAAACGGACGCGCACTTGCCGGCCCGCTATTCGGCTGCCGACTTGAGCGGGAAAGCGGTTTGCAAGGAGCAATTGCTGCACGAATTCGGACTGCCGGCGGAGGCGATGGACCGGCCGCTGATCGGCATGGTGTCCCGGTTTACGCGCCAGAAGGGCACCGACATCCTGGTGGAGGCCGCGGCCGATATTTTTGCGCAGGACGTGTACCTGGTGGCGCTGGGCACGGGAGATCCGGAGTACGAGGAGTTCTTCCGCAAGCTCGAAGCCGAGTATCCCGGCCGCGCGGCGGTGCGGATCGGATTCGACAACGCCCTGGCGCATCGCATCGAGGCCGGCGCCGATCTGTTCCTGATGCCGAGCCACTACGAGCCGTGCGGGTTGAACCAGATCTACAGTTTGAAGTACGGCACGATTCCGGTGGTTCGCGCCACCGGCGGCCTGGATGATACCATCGAAGAGGGCACGGGGTTTAAATTCCGGGAGTATTCGGCGGCTGCGCTCAGTGAAGCCGTGCAGGCGGCGGTGGCGGCTTATTCCAGCCGGGATACGTGGCGGGATACGATGCGGCGGGCGATGTCGCAAGATTTCTCCTGGACGGCTTCCGCCCGGGCATATTCGGCGTTATACGCCAAGCTGCTGGGCCGGAAATGAATCTTTCCGTACGGTAGGTATTCTAATAACTGGTAGGAGAAAAGATGGCAGGTCAGAACACGCTAACCTTTACCGATGCGTCCTTCGATCAGGACGTGCTGCGGTCGGATGTACCGGTATTGGTGGATTTTTGGGCAGAATGGTGCGGCCCGTGCCGCCAAATGGCGCCGACCATTGACGTGGTGGCGGCCGAGTATGCCGGCAGATTGAAGGTCGGCAAGGTGGATGTAGACGCCAACGGCAACACCGCCATGCGCTACAACATCCGCGGCATCCCCACGCTGCTGCTGTTCAAGGGCGGGAATGTGGTGGAGCAGCGGGTGGGCGCGATCGGCAAGTCCGACGTGCAGAAGATGGTCGATTGCCACGTCGGCGCCGCCAACGAAGCAGTCCGAAAGTAACGCCCGGGGCCCTGGCAATGGGCTCCGTTCTACGGTTTGGGCGCGGGCGGCCGGGGCAGCGGATAATCTGGCGGCAAATTCCAGGCAAGATCTCGAAGCATTTGCTGCTCTTCGGGCGAATACCGGGTTTTGAACTCTTCGCCGGCGAAGCGTGACTCGCGCGCGGCCGGAGACATGCGCAGCAGCGCCCTTAACTCGCCGCCCACCGGTTCGCGGCGCTCGTCGGGCAGCTTATTGAAAGCGTTCATCTGGCGCGTGACCAGGGCTTGCTGGGCGGGTGGCAGCGAGGACAGTTCCTCGGACAGCCGGAATATTCGCGCGCGCGCCGCGGGGGGCATTCGATTGAAGCGATCGATGGCCTCGCGCATGCGCGCCTGCTCGGCGGCCGGAGCTTTTTCGATCACTCTTTCCTGCTCTTCCGGAGTCATCCTCAAGAAGCGCTGCAAGGGATTGAGCGGTACGTAAATCCTGGGAGCGCCATTGGAATTGCCGGCGGGTGGCGCTTTGGGACTATCCGCGGCAGCCTTGGCGGGGGCCGATTTGGGGGGAGCCGCGGTTTTGCCTTCCTTCTGATCGCACCAGCCGGGAGCGGCGCAGATCAGCGCCAGACCTCCGAGCTTGAGGCCGATTTTGAGCAGGGCTCGCATCCGCTTACATCTTCGAATCGGAATTTTCGGAACGCATCGCGCGGTCGAACTGGCGGATGGTCTCCATGTCGTCGAGAGCGTGCTCCACCTGCTCCGGCTGCAACATCTCGACGTGGGCCTGTTGCGGTCCGACAGCCGGCACGCGGCCGCGGTCCAGAAGCATGCCGGCCGCGAACAGGACCACGGCAGTGGCGCCGATCGGCATGGCTTGCCGGAGCAGCACAGGCCGTAGCGGACCGGCGAGGCGCTGCCACCAGGAGGCCTGGCGTTCGAGCTCCTCGATGCGGGCGTACAAGCGGCGGTCGAAATCGGCCGAAATGGGCACGGGTTCCCAGACATCCAAAGCGTCCCAAAGGGCTTGTTGGCGCTGCAGGAATTGATTGCAGGCAGAGCACTCGGCGATGTGGCGCTCCAGCCGGACGGCGTCGTCCGGCGCCAGTTCGCCCGCGGCGTGAGCGACCAGCAGAGCCGCGTTTTCCCTTGTTTCCAAAGGACAGTTCATACGTTCCTCTTCTTCCCTAAGCCATATAGGCCAACCGGGCACGGAGTGTTTCATAGGCCCGGAAAAGTAAAGACTTTACCGCCGACTCCGAACAATTTAGCACCTTTGCGATCTGTGAATACTCGAGTTCTTCATACTTGTGCATGAGGACAGCGGCCCGCTGCTTTTCGGGCAGCGATGCGACCGCCCGGCGGACTTCGTCCAGCCGAGCCTCATATACCATGGACTGCTCCACCGACGGGCGGACATCGGCCACCTGCCGAGCGGGCAGATCGTCGGACTGATGGTCCAGGCGTTCCTCGTACTTCTGGTTCTTGCCGTCCCGCAACGAATTCAGCGCCAGGTGGGTAGCGATCCGGAACAACCAGGTGGTGAACTTGGCAGTGGGCTCATAGGTAGACCGCGAACGATAGACCCGCAGGAAAACTTCCTGGGCCAATTCTTCCGCGACTGCCTGATTCTGGACCATACGATACACAAAGTGGATGACCGACGAGCGATGCTTTTCCAGCAGAACGGCAAAGCTCGCACCATCCCCGTCCTTGACGCGAAGCATCAGTTCCGCGTCATAATCCAGAGCCACTGCGGCTCCCCCCATAACTTTATCAACCCGTTGGGCCATGTTGTGTTGCGTCGAACGCCGCCTAAATTATTGTGAAGTCTAACAAATATTGGGGTCTAAGGTCTAGAAGTACTGATCTCCTACTCCTGCCGGAGCGAGCGGAGCATGAGCCGCCGTACCGCCTCATTGGGCGAAAGCCCTAGGTTCAGGATCTGGTGCATTTGCTCGACAATGGGCATGTCCACGCCGTGCCGTTCGGCCAATTGTCTGGCCGCGTTTGTGGTTTTGACGCCCTCGGCCACCATCTGCATCGAGTCGATAATCTCCGCCAGCTTTCGCCCTTTAGCTAACTCAATGCCCACGTTGCGGTTACGGCTCAATCCGCCGGTGCAGGTGAGGACCAGGTCGCCCAGCCCGGCGAGACCGGCCAAGGTCGAACTTTGACCGCCCATAGCTACGGCCAGACGGGTCATCTCGGCCAAACCGCGCGTGATCAGCGCCGCCGTAGCGTTATGGCCAAGGCCCATACCTTCCAACACGCCGGCACCGATGGCCACTACGTTCTTAATTGCCCCACCAATTTCTACACCAATAGTATCAGAACAGGTGTACAGGCGAAGAGTCGGGCCGGAAAAGGCGGATTGGATGGCGTTTGAGAGGGCGGCGTCAGGTGAAGCTACTACAAGAGCCGTAGGGTAGAGTCGTGCGACTTCTCGGGCGAAGGTCGGCCCGGAGATGGCGGCGACCTGCGGGTCGAAGCTTCGCCCTATCACTTGCCGAATTACTTCTGACATTCGTAGTAATGTGCCATTTTCAAGCCCTTTGGTGGCGCTTACGAAGAGCATGGATGGTCGCA
Organism: Bryobacteraceae bacterium; assembly: GCA_049511335.1. Classification (GTDB taxonomy): domain Bacteria; phylum Acidobacteriota; class Terriglobia; order Bryobacterales; family Bryobacteraceae; genus JBEKYD01. The sequence goes on from JBEKYD010000122.1 coordinate 9,645, forward strand.
GGAACGGCAGCATTTCGCCGTAGATGGCGCGGACAAGATGCGAAGGCAGCACGCTTAGGACCACATCGGCAGCTTCCAGCGCACTTTCCAGATTGCTCGTAACTTCCACATTTGATGGAATTTCGAAAGAAGGAAGATAGGTATCGTTGATTCTAGTGGCGTGGACCTGCCGGGCCAGATCCGGCTCGAAAATCCAGAGGGTGGTCCGGGCAAAGCGCGGGGCAAGCACGATGGCAAGAGCGGTTCCCCAGCTCCCGCCGCCAACGATTGCCAGGTTCCTCAAGACTTGTGGGCTCCGAAACGGAACACGTTTTCGCGGCCCTGGCGCAGCCGCTCGATGTTACTTCTATGCTTGTAGATAATGAATGTGCAGGCAACGGTGGCGGCTACCCAGATGGGCACCGGCGGCTGCACCAGGAGCCACACGGCCAAGGGGAAAGTGGCTGCGCCGACGATGGAGCCCAGGGAAATGTAGCGGGTCCAGGCAACCACAGTGGCGAAGACGATCATTTCCATCGCCACCGCAAACGGGGTCAGGCACAAGAAAGCGCCCACGAAGCTGGCTACGGCTTTCCCGCCTTTGAAGCCCAGGAACACGGAATAAGCATGCCCTGCTATCACGGCTAAGGCGGCCAACGACATCCATAATGGGCTCTCGCCGGTCCATTGCCGGGCGATCCAAACGGCCAGGTAGCCTTTGCCGATATCGAGCAGCAGGGTAACCACGCCGGCCAAGCGGCCGGTGGTGCGCAAGACATTGGTAGCGCCGATGTTGCCGCTGCCGGTGGCGCGCACGTCGCCGCCGGTCTTCCATCGCACCAACAAGTACCCGAAAGGAATCGAGCCCAGTAAATAGGCGACCAGCACAACCGCGAGCGGGATCATCAAGTTAGGGCAAACTCCGCAAGTTTAGTGTACACGGAACCACCGCGGCGCAACTGACTTTCGTAAAGAAAGAACCGGCGCGCTTCAAATTGCCCGAAATCGCGGCCCGGCAACGCCACTAAGGCTGCGTGCAGCTTATCGAGGGAAACGCGATCGCGGACGCGGGCTAACGTCAGGTGAGGGGAAAATGGCCGAGTCTCGCGCGGGATGCCGAGCGCGGCAGTGGCGTCATCGGTGTCAGCCGCCAATTCCGCCAGCCCCGGCGCTTCGATGCCGCACCAAAATACGCGCGGCGAGCGGGGATTGGGGAAGAACCCGAGATTGCGAATCGAAATCGAAATTGGGGAGCGGCGCGGCAATCCGGCCAGCTTGGTTTGGAGCTCCGGCAGGCGTTGGTCGGGCCAGTTCCCGATGAATTTCGTAGTGATGTGCAGATTGGCGGCCGATGTCCATTGGATCGGCGCGGTGTGCTTGAGTTGGTCCAACAATCGCTCGATGTTTTCGAGAACCGAAGCTTCGAGCTCCAGGCCGGTGAACAGTCGCATGAACGCCCATTGTATCCGCGCGAAGATGGTGATTGTGAAGTTCGGTCCTGTTCTGCAGCGGGCCTTTTACCAGCGGCCAACGCTGGAAGTGGCGCGCGATCTGATCGGCAAGGTGCTGGTGCACGGCGCGGCCGCGGGAATCATCGTGGAAACCGAAGCCTACCCGGGGCGCGACGATCTGGCCTCTCACTCGGCCCACGGCATCACGGATCGCACGCGGGTGATCTTCGGGCCGCCCGGCCACGCCTATGTGTATCGCATTTATGGCATGTACGAGTGTCTCAACCTGGTAGCCGAACCGGATGGCCAGCCGGGCTGCGTGCTCTTGCGCGCCATCGAACCGGTGAGCGGCATGGAACTGATGCGGCAGCGCCGGCCGGGCGCGCGCAAACCCGAGGATCTGGCGTCCGGTCCGGGGAAACTAACCCGCGCGCTGGAGATCACCATGGCGCATTACGGCGCCGACGTCACGCGCGGCCCTCTGGTGGTACGACAGCCGGCTGAACCACGGGCGATCGAGATCGTGGTTACGCCGCGGATCAATATCAATCACTGCGTGGATCTGCCGTACCGATTTATTGTGCGGGGGAATCGGTTTGTGAGCGGAGGGAAAAGTTAGTACTCGGTTCGGAATCACGGCCGATGCCGCAAGCTCATGCGACACGAACCAACTCCCCGCTGCCAAGGAGGTATCGAACGAGCGGTGTCTGGTCGTCTAAGTCCACAAGATCGACTGGTCTTCCGAGAAGGTCCGACGCCCGGCTGACTGCTGAGAAATAAACTCCTGCAGGCAGCCCCGACACGGCCATGTCGACGTCGGAGTGCGGCCGCAACCCGCCTTTGGCAGCGGACCCAAATACAAAGACCTGGGTAGCGCCCAGACTGCGCAATAGATTCGCAGCCGCCAGGAGAGCGTTACTATCAATCAAGACGCTAGACATTTGCGCTCGGGTTCCTATAATAGCTTCGAATATACCGCGGAGAGCGACGCCAGTGAATCCGCTTCCCGCGGGCGCTCGAAATCGTGGCTACGCCGCGCATCCCGCGATAAGGCGCACGCCCTCGTCCGCGGCCGGCCCCCCCTGGCCGACTCTCCGCCGATCTCGGAGATTCGATTCTTGGGAAGAGGTGCGGGACGAGGGCGTCCCGCGCGGACCAAGGGGGTCCGCCCTACTATGCGTCGTGACTCCGAGCTCTGATGATCCGCCTGTGGCCGAGTGGTAATAAGTGGGACAGACCGCAAGTTCTTCCTGGTCTGTCAGGCACTCGCCAGGCCAGCCGCTCGACAGACGACAAAAAGCGATCGTCTGTCCCACCCGCGGGATCTCGTCGGCAACTTCTGGCCGGAAGAGGAATCTATTGACGATTTTCTGGCCACGCTGCGCGAGTGGCGGGGGCACTCGCTTGTCATTCCGTCTTAGCGAACTTTAATCTTCCGCCGGTACGGATTCTGTAACCCCCAGTACCGCTCTTCGTCTACCGTATCGATTGGGTAGCCTTATGGCACGGAGCGGGATGCGGGGTGAGACCCGCATCAGCGGGCAGACCATCATTGACGAGCTGACGCGCAACATGGAACTGGGCCGCCTGGAGATGGCCTATAGCGTTCTGTTGCCGTGCATTTTCAGCGTTTATCTGCATCCGGACGATTACGCGCGGCTGGCCGGCGTGGGCGAGCTGATCAAGGAAGACGCGCGCAAGGCGCTGAACGCGCGCATGGCGGAATGGAACCGCAAGGGGGCGCTGTTTCGCCGCGGCTCGGCGCGCAAGCAGTATCGGATCGCACAGAACGATTTTTGGATCGAATGGTTCGCCGATGGCGAGGGCTCGGTTCCGCCAGGCGACGTGGAGATCCACTCCGAGCTGAACGACGCCGTGCAGCCGGGCTATCGCGGCGCCAAAACTACTCTGATCGAGCGCGAACCTTCGGTGACTTCGGCGCGGGTGGCGCGCGACCGCGCCGGTACGCGCCACCGGCCGGACCGCGTGTACGCCGAGATTCAGTACCGGGACGATTCAGGACCGCAGACCTATTACATGACGCAAGACGAAATCAGCGTGGGACGCGGCGGCGAAGATTTGTGGGTGGATGTGCCGCTCTATGCGAGCGAGGAAGTCTCGCGCGAACATCTCAGGCTGCGGCGAGACAAAGCCACCGGAGCTTTCGCGATCGTGGACCAGAGCCGCAACGGAACCTGGGTGAACGGCCGGCGCCTCGGGCGTGGTGAGGAAGAAAAGCTGCCGGACCGGGCCGAGATCGGCGTGGCCGAAGTCATTAAGCTTACATTTCAAGCGCGGAGGTAATTCCCCATGGAGCATCTGTACCGCCTGCACACGGGCTTCGTCGCCGTGTTCCTGATTTTTGTTTGCGTCTTCGTGCTGGCACACTTGTGGAAACGCGAATCGTAAGCTCGGGCGTTTGGCATCCGGCCGCTGCCACCGATACGGGACTGGTGCGGGCGCGCAACGAAGACCGCTATTGGGCGGACGCGGAGCGCGGCGTGTTTTTGGTAGTGGACGGCGTGGGCGGGCAGGCCGCTGGCGAAATTGCGGCTGAGACCGCAGTGGCCGCCATCCGCGAGGCGGTATTCGAGGAAGGCGCGGCCGAAGAGCGCGTGCGCCGCGCTATCGCTCACGCCAATAACCGCATCTACTCCAGGTCGAAGAGCGAACTGGCGCTTCACGGCATGGCGTGCGTGCTCACGCTGGCGCTGGTGGAGGGCGATGAGATCACCATCGGGCACGTGGGCGATTCGCGGCTGTACCTGATCTGGAACGGCTCGATCCGCAAGCTTACCAGCGACCACTCGCCGGTGGGGGAAGACGAAGAAATGGGCGCGCTGAGCGAAATCGAAGCCATGCGGCACCCGCGGCGCAACGAAATTTTCCGCGACGTAGGCTCGCGGCCCCGCACCGCCGACGATCCCGGGTTCGTTGAAATCCGCCGCTGCCGGTTTCGTCCCGAGGCCGCCATTCTGTTGTGCAGCGACGGGCTCACCGATCATCTGACGGCGGGCGAAGTGCGCGAAATCGTGGAAGGCTATCGAGGCCGCGAAAGCGACGCCGAGCGCATCGCGGCGGAACTGGTGGCGGCGGCCAATGCCCGCGGAGGCGCCGATAACATCACCGTGCTGTTCGTGCCGGGGCCGAAGTTTCGCGGATCGGGCGGCGCCACGCGCCCCCGCCTCGCCACCACGCGCTCCCGGCGCAGGGTGCGGCGCTTTACCAGCCGCTGGGCGTTCCTGGCCTACGGGCTGCTGATCGGCATGCTGATGTGGATCGTGCTGCGGAGCAGGGGATAACGACGATGCCGGAGAAAGGCTTTTCGCAACGAGCGAGCACGGCATCGTTAGTAGGGCGGACCCCCTGGTCCGCGCGGGACGCCCTCGTCCCGCTCTTTCGCTGTGCACCAAGTCTCCGGCACCGGCGAAGAGCCGGCCGGGGGGCCGGCTGCGGACCAGGGGGTCCGCCCTACAATTTATGCGGCTGTGTCACCGACACAAAAGCATGCGGCTTTAGCCTGTGGGGAAGGTTTAACGCTAGGGATAACCGGTGACCACTCCGCAAAAAATCGGGCGCTACGAAATCGTGCGGCGGATCGGCCACAGCATGACCGAAGTGTACCTGGCCATCGATACGGTGGAGAACCGGCGCGCCGCCCTCAAGCTGATTCGCCCCGGCGACGATGCCGTCACGCAGATGATGGTGGAAGCGGAGAAACGCGGCGCGGCGATTCAGCGTGAGATGCGGGCGCTCGATCCGCGCGTGGTCGAGATCTACGACTATGGCGAAAAGGACGGCTACTTTTTCGTCGCCATGCAGTACGTGGAAGGGCGCAACCTGGCGGAGGTGCTCGAACGGGACCGCGTGATCGATCCCGACCGCGCCGCCATCATCGCGCTCGAAATCTGCGAGCAGCTTGCTAAGTTTCATACCTGGCAATCGGCGGTGGTGCACGGCGATATCAAACCGTCGAATATTCACCTGGGCCCGAACGATACGGTACGATTGCTCGATTTCGGCATCGCCAAGACGCTGCGCGCTTCGGGCGAAGCCACGTCGCTGCAGTTCGGCAGCCCGGGATATTGCGCGCCGGAACGGCTGTCGCGATCGCAAGTGGACCAGCAATCGGACCTGTGGGCGGTGGGCGCGACGCTCTATGAAATGCTGGCGGGTGCGCCGCCCTATCGAGCCGAAGACACGAGGAAGCTGGAAAACCTGATTCGCTCGCGGCGGCCTCCGCGAGCGCTGCCGCCAAGTTGCCCGCGGGCGCTGCGGGCTATCGTGACAAAGGCGCTGGCTTCGGATCCGGAGGCGCGCTACCGTTCGGCCCACGAGTTTCTGGCCGATCTGCAAGCCGCGCTGGAGCGCCGGACCACCGTCGCCGAAAAAGAGCACCGCGCCGCGCACGGCGCCACCGCAACCATGGAAGCGGCGCGCGAGTATCTGCGCAAAGCCACGCGCACCATCGCGCGCATGCGGCAGGTGGTGAAGTTTGGCAGCGGCGCGGCGTGGTTCGCGCTGGGGATGGCGTTGTGGATCGGCGGGACGCTGGGTTGGCAGTTGTGGCGCGACCGCCAGGCGCGGCTGGTACTGCCGAAGCCCGCCGCTCCGCCGGCGCCGCGCGTGCAATTGAGCGCGCCGGTTCCGCATCCGCCCGCGGACCCGCCGGGCGCGCCTTTCGCCGCCGCAGCCGAGCGCATTCTGACCGACTACCGCACCAGCGACGATCCGGTGCTGTACGATTTCGATTGGTACCAGGCGGAGATTCTGCTGCGGCGCGCCGCGGCGGCGGGCTCGGACGGCGATCGGGTTCTGGGAGAAACTGCGCTTAGCAAAGGCTATGCCACGCTGGAGCGGGTGAGCGATGGCGATTATTCCGCCGCGGCGGCGGCACGGCTGCGCAGCTCCGCGCGCGACGATTTCAACCAAGCCGCGCGGCACATGCCGGCCGACCCCGCGCCTCATCTTGGCCTGGCGCGCCTCTACGTCTATTTCCTGCCCAACGTGGATCAAGCCATGCGCGAGTTTCAGCAAGCCGAGCGGCTGGGCGCGGTGCTGGGCAAGCGCGAGATCGAGCAGCAGGGCGACGCCTACCGTTTGGCGGCCGCGCGCCTGGCGGCTACCGAGCCCCAGTTGGCGCGGCGCGACGCCGATACGGCGCGTGGATTCTACCAGCGCATTCGCGGTTTCGACCGCGTGGATCAACACCTGCGCGAGCTGGCGCAACTGCGTTTTGCCCGCAAGGCGCCGCGCAATACCGGGGAGCGGAGGGGCCGATGGCGGTGACGCGCAGTTGGGCCGAAAGCGGAGAGCACCGGCTGGAGCAAAGCCGGCTAACCGAACATGCCCAGGCAGCCCGGCGGAAGCAGAAGGCGCCGCGCGGCGAATTCCTCTGGCTGCTTTCGGCCTCGATCCTGGTGGCTGCCGGGCTGGCGATGGTCTTCGCGTCCAAATCGTATTCCTTCGCCGGCGCCGATCGGCTGGTGAATCTGAATACCGTCGCCAGTGCGGACGAACTGTTGCCGCTGCTCGCACCGTTCGCCAATCGCGACGAGCGCGCGCTGGCGGCGGAGAGAACCTTCGAGTTTCTGGAACGCTCGCGGCCGCTGGCCAATATCGGCGCCCTGGCCGCGCTGCGCGTCACCCGCGAGGAAGCCGATTCCGACCCGCGCTGGGACAGCTTGCGCAAGCAGTTCCAGCAACTCGCCTCGCGCCCCCATCCGCCGCGGCGCATTCCGCTGCTGCCCATTGCCAAGCTGAAGCCGTTCATGATCGTGCGCACGCCGGTCCAGTTCCGATCGCAGTATCTAAAGTGGGTAGCGCTGTACTTTGCCGGGTTCTATGTGCTGGCGCTGGTTTGGCGCCTGGCGCGCTTCGGCGGCGATCGCGCACTGCTGCCGGCTTTGCAGCTTCTCACCGGAATCGGCCTGATGCTCATGATCAGCATGCGCGACCCGCTGCGCGATACGCTCGAATTCCACAAATTCGCGCTGGGTGTTTTTCTGGGGTGCCTCCTTTTGGCCGCGGCGGCGCTGCCGTGGAGCGATTATCGCCGGCTCTCGGATTGGTGCTACACGCCGCTATTTGCGGCCATCGCCCTGTTCGGCCTGCTGCTGCGCTTCGGCCGCGGTCCAGCCGGAAACGACGCCAAGGTGAATCTGGGGCCGTTCCAGCCGGTGGAGCTGATCAAGATCCTGCTGGTGATCTTTCTGGCCGGGTATTGCACCCGGAATTGGGAACGGCTGCGCGATCTGCGGGAGCGCCGTTTGTTCCCGAAGCTGTTCCGCCGCATCGGCCTCAATCGGCTGGAGCACGTGGCGCCGGTAGGGGTGGGAGTGGCCGTAGCGGTGGCGATGTTTTTCGTGCTGAAAGACCTGGGGCCGGCGCTGGTGACCATCTTCCTGTTCCTTTCCATGTTCAGCGTGGCGCGCGGCCGCTTCCCGCTGGCGCTGGCGGGGCTCGTGCTGATGGTGGCCGCGGTGTTCGTGGGCTACCGCATGGGCCAGCCGAAGACCGTGGTAGAGCGCATCGACATGTGGCTCTCGCCGTGGGATAACGACGTCCATGGCGGCAATCAACTGGCGCATTCCATCTGGGCGTTTTCCACCGGCGGCCCAACCGGATCGGGACCCGGATGGGGCGATCCGGAAATGATTCCGGCCGGCAACACGGACCTGGTGCTGCCGGCGGTGGGCGAAGAATGGGGTTTCGCGGGCGTGGCCGCGGTCATTCTGCTGCTCGGCTTTCTGGTGTCGCGCGCCTTTCGCGCGGCGGCGCGCGCCGAAACCCATTTCGGTTTCTTTCTGGCCCTGGGCCTGGCCTGCCTCATCGCCTATGAAATGCTGCTGATCAGCTCCGGCGTGCTGGGCTTGTTGCCGCTTTCGGGAGTGGTGTCGCCGTTCGTGAGCTCGGGCAATACCGCCATGCTGGCGAACTTTCTGATCTTCGCGATCATTGCCGCCATCTCGGCCGATCGCCGCCCCGAACCGCTCGACGACCTGCTGCGCCTTCCCCTTCGTTCGCTGACCGTTGTGCTGGCGGTGATGGCCGCGGTGCTGGTGGGAGCGGCCGCGCGTTACCAGGTTTTCCAAGACCGCCAGTTCCTGGCGCGCGACGCCAATTCCTTCGAAGAAGACGGCGTCAAGCGGCCGCAGCACAACCCTCGGCTGAACTCCATTGCCCGCGAGATCCCGCGCGGAACCATTTACGACCGCAACGGCATTCCGCTCGCCACCGGCAGTTGGGAGGAACTGGAACGCCATCGCGCGGAATATGAAGGTATGGGAATCTCCATCGAGACGGTGTGCGCGCGCCTGGACAGCCGCCATTATCCGTTCGGATCCGCCATGGAGCACGTGACCGGCGATCTGCGCACCGCTGAAAATTTCCACGCCACCAACGCTTCCTTGGTGGAGCACGATTCCAACCGCACGCTGCAGGGTTACGATTTTGCCGAACTGGCCGGTCTGGTGCGCTATCGGCACGAGCCGGGAAATCCGGCGATGGCGCGCGTGCTGGCGCGCGACCGCAACGTGCACCTGACTTTGGACGCTCGATTGCAACTGAAAGCGCGCGAGATTCTGCTCAAACACATGGCCCAGACCGGGGAGACAAAAGGCGCGGTGGTGGTGATGTCGGCAACTACGGGCGACGTGCTGGCGCTGGTGAGCGAGCCAGAACCCGAGCCGCCGGGCACGCGCACGGCCGCGCCCACGCCGGACGAACTGCTGGACCGCACCCGCTACGGCCAATATCCGCCTGGCTCGACATTTAAGCTGGTGACGGCCATCGCCGCGTTGCGCGCCAATCCCGGCCTGACCCATCGCACCTATTTGTGCCACACCTTGCCCGACGGCCGCTGCGGCAATACTATTACGGGCTGGAATCGTCCAATCAAGGATGACATTGGCGACCGCGCCCACGGCACGCTGGACATGGGCCAAGCCATCGCGGTTTCCTGCAACGCATATTTTGCACAGTTGGGAGTACACGACGTGGGCAGCGATCGGTTGGCCGACACCGCCGCGCGCCTGGGCATCGACACCGGCGACATCCGCGAGTTGCGCAAGGCGCTGCCTTTCGCCGCCTATGGGCAGGGGCCGGTGCTAATTTCGCCGTTCAAGATGGCGCGCGTGGCCGCCACCATCGCCGCCGGAGGACGGATGCCGGAGGGCCGCTGGATTTCCGGCACCGCCAATCCGCGCAACGATCCGCCGCTCGATGTGCTGCCCGCGGCGCAGGCCGGTTTTCTGGCCGTCTCCATGCGGCGCGTGGTCACCGAAGGCACGGCGCGCAACGCCATGGCGGGCGCCACCATCGCCTTTGCCGGCAAGACCGGCACGGCGCAGCTCGAGGAAGGTATGCCGCATTCCTGGTTCGCCGGCTTCGCGCCGTACGATGGCGATGTTTCGCGGCGGATTGCCTTCGCCGTGGTGGTGGAGCACGGCGGCTACGGGGCGCGCGTGGCGGCGCCGGTGGCGCGCGAAGTAATGGAAGCCGCCGCGCAGTTGGGGATTTTGCCATGACGATGTGTTACAGCCGGTGGGACAGACCAGGGCATTTTGCGGTCTGTCACCGTGCTCGTAGCGCGGGCATTCTTGCCCAATGTCACTTAGTTTTCCATAGGCAGTCGTGGGTCAACCTCGTGGGGCGGGCCCCCTGGCCCGCGCGGGACGCCCTCGTCCCGCTCATCTTCCCCTGGAATCAACTTCCCGGACAGGTCGAGGCGCGACCAGGGGGTCGCGCGCGGACGAGGGCGTCCGCCCCCCAAACGGGGCAGGCACTTGGTTCGGAGAAAACTATGTGGCGCGGGCATTCTTGCCGGCATGCGTGCCTGCTGGGCCGAGATTCGTCTCGGCGTTTTTCTGATTCACCCGCGAACCACCAGCCCCGCCCCGTGGGGCAGGATTGTCAATCGCTCCAGCCGGGCGCCAGCCCGGCTATCGAGATCGGGAGCCGGAGGGTACAACCATGAAATTGGGTGATTTTCTCGAACGTTTCGGTCAAACCGTGTTCGAAGCGCCCTTGGCGCAGAAGCAGGAAGAACCGCCGGAGGTGGCCGAAATCCGCCTGGCCGTGATCGATCACATCCATTCCAAAAGCTATCGCTCCGGCGGCAAGAAGGTGTTTCCGTTCGACCTGCTCCGGGTGGAGCTGCGCGGCGTGGATGAAGAAGGGCAGGACGTTTTCGCCGGCCGCTTCTTTCGGCGTTACCTGGAGCAGGAAGCGCGCAACGCGCTGCGCGACGCGGGCTGCCGCTACCCGGAAAATCTGAGAATCGAAGTCAGCGCCATTGCCGGTTTGCCGCGGCGGGGCGAAGAATGGCTGCAGGTGGAAGCGAGCTCGCAGGAACGCGCCGCGGCCGACCGCCCCGCCGCCCGCTTGGTGGTTCGGGAAGGCACGGCAAACCTTGCCGAACTGCGCCTGGACAAGGCGCGGACCAACGTCGGCCGCACCGTGGACGTGTATCGAAACGAGGGCTTGTTCCGCCGCAACGACCTGGCGTTCGAGGAAGACAACGAAATCAACCGCTCGGTTTCGCGCGAGCACGCCCACATCCGCTACGACAAAGTGACCGGCGAATATCGCCTCTACAACGACCGCTGGTATCCGCGCGGCGGCGTGCGCTCGCCCGAGTGCGGCACCTGGATCGTGCGCGACGGCATGAGCCACGAAGTGCATCGCAACTCGCGTGGCGCCAAACTAGAACCGGGCGATGAGATCCACTTTGGGCGGGCTGTGGTTACGTTCGAAGAGTAGGGCCCGGTGCGTGGTAAGAATCCAAATTCGAGCCGCCGCTGAACACTGATGAACGCGGATAAAGCCTCGGGTTTCTTTATCGGCGTTTGAACGAAGCCGCTGGCGCGGCGGACGCTACGCGTGGTGCCCAGGGTAGCAGTCAGGCTTTGGAAGGAGTATTTTGTGGGTCACAAGGAGGTCCCTGTGACCCAACTTCGAAAAAAGGGCTCTCCGCTGCACAGGCTAAAGCCTGCCCCGGGTGTGATGAAGCATCACACCATGGGCAGGTTGGTAACCTGCCGGCCGATTGCCAATCGGCCGCGCGCTCGACCAGAGAAATTCCTCCGGGTTTGCGACCAAGCCCGCGCTTACCGGGTTTCCTTCGATGTACCGGACAAGCCGCTGGAACTCGGCAGCGTCACGGACGAGCGGTCGTAACTTTCGTCCTGCCAGAAAGGCTGGCCTGTTTGGCCGAGGAGCCGGTTTGCTTCCCGCGCCGTGTATCGTTTCAGGGATTGAAGGAGTTTCGACACATCGGTCGAAGGAGTGACGAGCAAGTGCACGTGGTTGGCCATTACGACGTACGCGTGGAGGCGATAGTGCTGCAGGTCAAAGGCGTGGAAGCAGATCGCCTCTGCGACTATAGCGGCGATCTCCGGCCGGCGCAGATACAGCGGGCCGGTGCACGCAGTGTCCAGCAGGTGATCAACGGTGACAAAGGCATGACCAGAGCTGCCCGACGGAGGGAAGCTGCGTCCCGCCGGGAGGCTATCTCGGAGGCGCCAAGTGAGGAACATGGGCCGGTCGAGATAGTGGTAATGCGGCAGTCGGCGGACGTGGAATGCAGCCATGAAAGAGAAGTGGGAGCGGCGAGAAAGAATTCTCAACTCGAAGAGCGGCCGATTGACAATCGGCCGGCAGGTTACCAACCTGCCCCACAGGCTGGGGCAGCGCTACTCCTTCTTTTCCGGGATCTTCGGAATATTGAAGTGCCCGCCCAGCTCGCTGAGGGACGCCAGGTCGACGGAGCCGGCGATGTTGACGATGGTGAGTTGCTTCGGTTCGGCGGCCAGAATCGCCACGCCGGTAGGTTTCTTGTCCACCAGGCGGACGTAGATTTCGCCAGTGCCGTCTTCGCCGTTGAAGTTTACGATGCGCGACCATTCGGGAGCGTGCAAACGGCGGCGAATGGTCTCCAGGTCGGTTTCGGTCCAGACGTTGGCGGTTTTGAAGTTGTAGCACTTCACGTAAATACCGTCCAGTCCGACGATCAGCTTGCGCACCTTGGCCTCGTCCGGATCGTTATCGTCCAGAAATTTCGCCGCGAACTGCAAGAGGGACCCACTGAGCGAGAGATCCACTTTATCGCTCGCTTGCGCCGCCAGGCGATCAATCTGCATGGGGAACTGCTGGGCGGAGAGAGTGCCGGCCAGGGAGAGGGCGATCAGGGCGCTCAACATCATGTGGCGCGGGAACTCGTGCCTGCCGCGTCGAGACTCCTCTCGACGCGTTGCCGCCGAACCATCCATCGGTAACCGGTCATGAAAACGCGTCCCCATGAGTCGGGACGCGGCAGGCACGAGTGCCCGCGCCACGAGTTGCCATTTCATCTGGAAAACTCCCGCAATTGAGCCTGTATCCGGCTGGTCTTAGAGGCCGCGATTTCAAATGCCAGCATGAGCTGGCGGCGGGCTTCGCGGCCCCGGTATTCGCGGTAGCCGAAGCCAGTTCCCAGCACCAGAACCGCCGCTGCCGCTGCCGCCCAAGCGCGCCATTGCGGCCGGCGCCGCGGAATCGTGAAGTCGCGCGGCGGTATCTCGCGCGCCAACGCGCGCCTCAGCTCTTGTTCCAACCAATCCGTCTCTTCTGGCCCATTCATCAGCGTTCTCCCAAACCGCGCCGCTCCATCTTCTCCCGCAACAGAGCCAGCGCGCGATGCAAATGACTTTTGACGGTAGCTACCGGCATTTCCAACACTCCGGCGATCTCCGTCGGTTCCAGTTCTTCCTGGTAGCGCAGAATCACGACCATGCGCTGCGCCTCGGGCAGGCTGGCCACCATGCGCCGCAGCGACTCCCCCAGCCATGGGTCGTAGCGGGGATCGAAAGTCACCGGCTCGGGCACTTCTTCGAGCCCGATCCGCGGCTGGCGTTTGCGCCGGCGCCCGGCATCGATCGCCCGCTGGACGGCCACCTTGCGCAGCCACGCGGTGGCGTGCCGCGGCGATT
>JBEKYD010000123.1:0-20626 GCA_049511335.1 Bryobacteraceae bacterium
AGGCAGGCCGAGACCATCGAAGCCAAACTCAAGGAGGAAGTCAACAACCGACGGTTCCAGATCGTGCGGGCCGACCCGGACATGAAGTTCGGCGAACTCGCCGCGCGTTTCATGGCCAGCGGATCGGTCCGCCCGCATCATCTTTATCACCTCAAGTTTCTGCTGCCGTTCTTCTCGGATGCTCCCGTACTGCGAGTGACCAAATCACTCGCCGACGACTTCCGGAACTACCGGCAGGCGGCTAACAAATCCATCAAAGATGCGACCGTCAACCGGGACTTGAGCGTGCTGCGGCACATCCTGTACTGGGGTGTGGACGAGCAACTGCTCTTGGCCAATCCGCTCGCCCGCCTCAAGATGGCCCGCGAACGGCGCATCAGCCGCCAGGTGCTGAGCGTGGCCGAGGAGGTACCGCTCCTGGCCGCGGCCCAAGGCCACCTGCGCGCCATGATCATCGCCGCCCTGGACACCGGCATGCGGCGCGGGGAAATCACCAGCCAGATGTGGGAGGACATCGATTTCTCTCGCAAGCTGCTGTTTGTCACCCGCTCGAAGACCCCGGAAGGAGAGTCCCGCGAGATCCCGTTGACTGATCGGCTGCACGAGCATCTGCTCGAACACCGTAAGGACACGGGTCTCGTCGTCAGTTTCCGCGACCGCCCTATCCGCATCGTGAAGAGCACGTGGAAGACCGCGCTGAAGAACGCCGGCCTGCGCCACATCCGCTTTCACGATCTCCGCCACACCTTCAACACTCGCCTGATGGAGGCGGGCGTCCTGCAGGAAATTCGCATGGCGCTCATGGGCCATTCCTCGGGCTCGAAAGTGCATTCGACCTACACCCACATCGAGCTTCCGGCCAAACGCATCGCCATCCGGAAGCTGCAGGAGTGGGTCCACCAGCAACAGGAGGAACTCAACAAGGAGCATGACAATGCCAGCACCGAAGCCGACCGATCCGAAACCGGCCCCGGCCCCAAAGCCGGAAGGCCGCAAAGTCTGGAAGAAGAAGACGCCCGTTGAGGTGGTCTTAGAACAAGCCGACAAGCTCAAGGCCGAGATTGCCGAGGCGGAAGAAGAGCTGAAGGCCAAACGGCGGCAACTCGAGAAGTTCGAGCAAGCCAAGAAGCTGTTCGAAGGAGTGTAGTGCCGCCATGGACTTGCTACCGGAAGAACTGAGAACCCGTCTGCCGCCCCTGCTGTCGCAAGAAGCGGCGGATGAACCCACCGTCTACGCCCGGTATTTTCTGCCGGGCACGGATTGGAACTGGTACGTGATCGAGGGCGAGCCGGAAGACGGTGATTTCCTGTTCTTCGGTTTCGTCACCGGCATCGCCGCCGAATTCGGCCACTTCCGCCTTTCGGAACTGCAGACCCTCCGCGGCCTCCATGGCGAGACCGTACAGCGAGATCTGAAGTTCACCGAAGGCAAGCTCACTGACGTTGTGCCTGCGCCGGATTTCTGATGGCGCAAGGACAGCACAAAGAGACCACGAAGTTTTGTCTGTGGTCTCTTTTCTTTGGCGTGGCTGCAGTGCGGGCCGCGCTTGGCGTAAACGCAATCGGGAGAGGGCCCGCCTCCCAGATCGAAGGAGAAACAAAACGTATGAAGAAACTGTCCGTCGTCATAGCCGGCAGCGGCCAGATCCGCGATGTGGAGATTGAGCCTGGCACTACGGCCGGCGATGTCCTCCACCAACTGAACCTTGAGGACTCCTTGTTGTCCAAAGGTCCAAAAGAACCCTTCTTCGCCGCTGCTGAATCGATCTACGACAAGGTCAAGAACGGCGAGAAAATCTTCGCCTCGACCAAGACCGAAGTCGGAGTGCTGCCGCTGTGCACGTAAGGGACCTCGGTACCAGGCCTGCCCCCGCTTCCATCCGCGAGCTTTTTGCACGGATGGTGCGGGGGCACGGCCCCGCAATTACCGTCCAACGCCGCCAGGTTCCGTATTGGCAAGAACGTGGATGGACCCGGCAGGGCACCACCCTGTATGGCAGCTACCAAACGCCCTATGGCACTTTCTGGGGTCAGATTACCGAGCACCGCGGCGGGCACATCGACTTTTGGATTTATCAGCCGTCCGACCAAATTCGCAATTGCAGTCACTGGGCGTGCTTCCAGCATCGCGGCAACGATTGGTACTTGATCCACATGGCCAAGGAGCCCCGAGATATCGGCTCGGGAATTCTGGCCATCGAACGACTCTTCACGGAGGCTTACGAACAATGAAGACGACGCACTTGGAAGCAAAACGAACCGCGCTCATCGAAAGACGCGAGAAGCTGATCGCACGATTTGACCAGGCGGCGCGCAGCCGCAAGGGCATGGCGCGAGTGTTTGTCGAGATTCATAAGGTTAATGAATTCTTAGACAGCCTAGAACAGATCGCGACAGAGGCGGCAGCCGAACCCGTTGGCGGACCACGGCGCTATGCCATCAGCTCGTTTTTCCTGCACGAGAGCTTCAAAAAACTCACCGCCGACCAGGACGAGCAGTTCTTTTTCGTCACCGGTTCGGAGATCGGTAGTGTGCTGGTCCTGGACCAATGGGCGGAGTTTGCCCACCAAAATCGCACCATGCTGGGCGTCACCGGCGACACCCGGTCCACGCACAACCTGCTTATAAAGCTGGAACAGTTCAAGCATCGGCTGCTGGGGCACTTCCATAGCCATCCGGGCAAAGGCGTCGAGTCAACCAAGCCCTCGGAGATTGACAACGCCTTCCAGAAGCGCCTGGAGAATGCCGGCCACGTAGCAGTCATGGCCATCTTTAGCCGCGACGGATTCGTCCGCTTTGTGCGGCTCGACCAAAACTTAGAAATCGAGATTTACGGGGAAGGAGTGGAAAAACATGACAAGAGCATCTACCGTCTCACGAACCTCAATTAGGCTGCGCGGCAAGGCAATTCCGGGAGCGGAGGACCGCCAACGGAGAATCGCCGGTTTCGACCAGGAGGTGTTTTCCAGAAGCAGCGTCGTCTGCATCGGGGCCGGCGGGCTGGTTTCTCACATCGCGCCGACCCTAGCGCGCAAGGGTATTGGCCGCCTCACACTCCTGGACGATGATGTGGTCGAAGCCAGCAACCTCAACCGCCAGCGCTTCTATATAAAGGATATCGGAAGGAACAAGGCCCTGGCACTGGCCGAGAACCTTGAGCGGGAGTGCATTGCGGCGACTGAAATCCGCGGTCTTGCCTTTCGCCTTGAGGAAGCCATTGCCCGCGAGATCGACCTGGGCTGTGACGTCGCCGTGTGTGGCGTGGACAACAATCCGGCCAGGGTGGCGGCCAGTCGGCATTTCCGTTTCAAAGGTATCCCGGTGATTTTCACCGGGGTCAGCCGGGACGGCGATCACGGCTATGTCTTTGTCCAGGAAAAGCACGGTCCCTGCATCGGCTGCCTGTACCCGGACATGGCCGGTGACGACCGTTACCCGTGCCCCGGCACGCCCGCAATTGCAGATATCCTGCAGGTGGTCGGCGCGCTTGCCGTCTATGCCGTCGACACCCTATTGATGGCCCGCCCGCGTGGCTGGAACTACCGCAGGATCAGCTTGGCAGACGGTGCTTCGGATGGCACCGCGGTGGTCCCGGCCCGCCAGAGCTGCCATATGTTTGCCCCGGAATTCAATGAACACCGGTGAATTGCCGATTGAGCAAATCGAGGTTGGCTTCCGGTACCGGAAAGATTTAGGTGACCTCCGGCCCTTGGCCGACAGCATCGCCGAGGTCGGCCTCCTTCACCCCGTGGTAGTTACGCCCGCAGGCCGGCTGATTGCCGGGCAGCGGCGGCTGGGGGCCTGCCGGCTGCTTGGTTGGACCGAGGTTCCGGTCACGGTAGTCGATCTGCTCCAGGCCGCGCGCGGCGAGGCCCATGAGAACTTCGTCCGTAAAGATCTCCTGCCGAGTGAGATAGTTGCGCTGAAGCGGGCAATTGATCCACTCGAACGCCGCTTGGCTCGTGAGCGCCAAGGCAGCCGGGCGGACCTCTGTCATCCCGCCACAGTGGCGGAAGGACAGGGGGACGCCCGCGACAAGATCGCCCGCTACCTGGGTGTCGGACGGACCACCATTGAACGCGCTGAGGCGGTTGTTGAGGCGGCTGAAGAGGAACCGGAAGAGTACGGCCACCTAGTGGCGCAGATGGACCGAAGCGGCAAGGTCGCTGGTGCCTTCCGCAGGCTCACGGTGCTGAAGCAGGCCAAGGAATTGGAAGCCGAACCCCCGGAACTGCCAACCGGCCCGTTCCAGGTCATCGTCGCTGATCCGCCCTGGCAGTATGAAACCGGAAACTCGCTTCCCTATCCCACGATGCCCATCGAAGACATTAAAGCCATGCCGGTGCACGAGATTGCCGACGAGAACGCCATCCTTTGGCTGTGGACCACCAACGCCCAC
This sequence comes from Bryobacteraceae bacterium, assembly GCA_049511335.1. Taxonomy (GTDB): domain Bacteria; phylum Acidobacteriota; class Terriglobia; order Bryobacterales; family Bryobacteraceae; genus JBEKYD01. The sequence goes on from JBEKYD010000123.1 coordinate 4,400, forward strand.
CTGCCGGTTGCCTTTGATGTGATCGTGGCCTGGGGCTTTGAATACAAGACGCTGCTCACCTGGGTGAAAGACCGCATGGGCACTGGCGAATGGCTCAGGGGTCAGACGGAGCACTGCCTGCTTGGGGCGCGAGGCAAGCCGGTTTTTCTGCGCGGCAGTGATGGCACCGTTTTGGAGGCGGTACGTCGGGAACACTCACGCAAGCCCGAGGAGTTTTATGCTCTCGTTGAGAAGGTCTGCCCCGGAAGCCGGGTGGAGTTGTTTGCCCGGCAGCAGCGCGCGGGCTGGCAAGCGTATGGCAGTGATATAAACTGCTTCTCGTGAGGGAATCAAGCCAAGGTCATTCCGTTGAAGCCGGTGCCAGGCGGCTGTCCACCTTCTCTGTGATGCCTCTCCGCTGCCACTGATAACGTTTTCCTGCCATGCCCTGCCGTAGCCGCCATCCACATGAAGTAGCGTTCACTGCGACGAACGCGTCAGAGACACGGCCCGAGTCGTCCGCGTTCTGGCGAGCCTGTCAGCTTGTTCGGCCCGAACGAGACGATGCCATCGCTGAACTTTTCGCACTTATCGCTCTCGGCTCCAGCCCTGCCTTCGCGAGCGCGAAGTATGCCGCAAAGCCCACAATGAAACTGTAGAGAGGCGCCGGCTGCGAAATGCTCTTGATTTCCGGAGAGACCGGCAAGCTCGGTAAAATCCCCACCAGGAATCCTGTCGCCCAAGCTCCGTATCCAGCCCAGTTAATTCCCGGCCTTGGCCCAGCCCAGCGCCGGCCATTCATCAAGTAATCCGCTGCCATCGCGCCGCAGATGGGACCGAACGACGCTCCAACGATGCTGAAGAACCCGACGAGATCCCCAGCAATGCCGGTGACCGCCAGAATGATACCGACGGTGGCCCCAATCATGGTGGAAGAGAAACGCGAAACCTGCGGAATCATGGTCGCAAAACTGTTGCCGATAATGAAACTGCAGAAGCAGGAGGCGGGAACCGAGGCGAGCGCAAAGAGGAAATACATCGTAGTGGCGACAGGCCCTCCAATCGCGTGCACCACGTCGTCGTATTGATATCCGGGCAACGCCGGATTCAGGCCGTGCGCGCCTGCCACGGAAACGAGTGCCAGACCGCCGGCAATCATCGCCGCGAGGGAAATGCCCACCAGTCCACCCCAGCTGACATCCGTGGCATTGCGGCTATTCATGCCGAAATCGGAGCCGGCGGCGCCGCCCGTCGCGAAGAAGCCCAACACGATTGCCAGCACTGCCACGAAAGCTCCATAATTGTCGGTTTCCGCAGGGCGTGGCACGTAGCGGGCGATACCGCTCGCGGTCTGAAAGAACACCACCAGCAGCATCACCAGCGGGATGCAATTCAGCAGCAGCGCAACCCTGCCGACGTACCGGATACCCTTCACCCCGACATACGCCATTGTGTATCCCCAAACCACGCCGACAGCGATGAATGGGATGGAACCCGGTCGGGCCGAAACGCCCAGCCCCTTTAAGATAAAGTCGGTAGCGATGAAGGAACCGACGCCGAACCATCCAATTTGCAGAAGTCCCATCAGCAGTCCCGGCATTGCGTATCCACCGGTGGAACCGAATGTCGAACTTCCGACAACATACAACGGATAGCCCGTCTTCATTCCCAACATCGCCGGCGCGAAATAGTACAAGAAATGGCAGAGCAGGCCGGCAACGGCCAGGGCCGCCAGGCAGACTCCCAATCCGGCGTGCCGGATGGTCTGTCCACCGAGGGACTGATAGAACACGATCCACAGAAACACACCCGCATAGCTTGGCGCTGTGTTCTTATACCACGGCGCCCGATCGTACGAGGGAACCGGCATCGCGCACGAGATGTAATCGGGGTTATCAGTCACGTGTTGTCCTGGTTCGAAGTTGCGATACGCCATCGCCGACTTTGTGGCTTCCAGCCACGTCCTTGGATATCCGAAGGCGCCCAGAACTCTCCGCCCAAGCCTACTCACTGTGCGGACTTAGTAACTAAACAGGTCGTGATCGCCCTTATCTAGACTATGTAAGGCTTGCGGTAATCCCGCGTGATCAGCTTATCGGCCTCGGGCTCATTCACAAACCGTCCCTGGACTCCATTCCATGCGAGCTTCCGACCCACGCGGTAGCTGATACAAGCCATGTGGGCCGTGTTGGCCGATTTTACGCCGAGTTCAATCGGGCAATTTAGTTCTTTCGGGTTACGGCTGTGCACCGCTTTGAGCCAATTCGCCATATGAAGTACATGACCGAAATACACATCGGGTGGCGCATTCTCCTCGAGGGTCTTTTGGTTGTCATCCCCCTGGTAAACCAAGAGTTTAAAATTATCGACCCACATCCAGCCCTCACTACCGAGGAAGAGCACGCCCGCGGCCGTCCTTTGAACAGCCTTGGGGATGACGGGCAAGCCCGCCTCGGGTCCCGAAATCATGCCGCGGACTTCGAACACGCCCATGGCATCGCCGTATTCGAAGGTGGATAATTGCGTGTTGGGGACCTCCTGGTCGTCTTCATACGCGAATTTCCCACCGGTCGAGTAGGCCGATTTGGGCATGCCGCGATCGCCCAAGCCCCAGCACATAATATCCATTTCATGGGAGCCCTGGTTGGTTATGTCACCTTCTCCGGTGTCCCAGAACCAATGCCAGTTATAGAGAAAGCGGTTGCGCGTGAAGGCGCGGTTGGGGGCAGGCCCCAGAAACATATCCCAATCCAGCCCGGCCGGCACGGGTTCGGAGGGCGTGTGGCCGATCGACGGGCGCCGCTTGAAACACAGGCCCCTGCCCATGTATACCTTGCCTATCGTACCCTCCCGCAGCAACTGCATGGCATGGAGTTTGTGAGGGGTGCTACGCGACTGTAACCCGACCTGCACGATGCGATTGTATTTGCGAGCCGCGTCGATCATGGGTTGAGCTTCGTAGATGTTGTACGTGGCCGGCTTTTCTACATAAACATCCTTGCCAGCCTGGCAGGCCCAGATTGTCGCTAGTGCATGCCAATGGTCGGGGATGGCGATGGAAATGGCATCGATCTCCTTGTTCGCGAAGAGATCGCGCATATCGTTGCACTCGGCCGGTTTCGCGCCGGGCTCCAGCTCCTGCAACTGTGCCCGCGCACGTTCACGTGCCGGCTGATACACGTCACAGATCCCGCCAACGCGGGAGTCCAGGGTCTGATAGAACAGGCGGAGGTGATCTTTCCCGCGGCCCCCCAACCCTACGACCCCGATAGAAACCTTGTTGTTAGCACCAATTACACGCGTCGCAGAAGCAGCAAGTGCGGCACCTTGGAAGAATGTCCGCCGAGAAATCATAGACATTGTAAGCTCCACTTATGTAAAGAATTAAGACACTGCAAAAGCGGTATCCGGCTCCCGGCCAAAAACCTATGGTTTAGCCGCCAGATATTCCTTGCACAGCTTATCCACCGCAGCCGTCTTATAATCGCCCGGGTGCACGACTACCCGATACCGAAATTCCACCTTCTCGCCCTCCTTCAGCCTCAGGCCCCCGTCTTGAGTGGGGTCGTTTAGAAATGTTTTCAGAGCGAAGGGATTGGCCGCCAGCAGTCCGTATCCTCGTACGTGCCAGTAAGTAGGGAAGCGCGGATTCGATGGATTGTCGAAGACTGCGATACCGAGTTTCTCCCCCTGGAGCTCACCGTAGTAATCGACCCATGTGGAGCGCTTCCCCCAAGCATGCGCCTCAGTTGCCGCGCCCTCGGCATTGACGATCCTGCCAGTGCCTCCCAGCTCTGCGAGCGCGTCAGCCAAGCGGATACCGAAGAAAGCGTCCTTCTCATCGCCGAGCACGACGTCTTTGGCCACTGCCGTGAGTTGAATGTCGAAATCGACCGTGCGGAGGGCGGGATCCGCATGGAACATCATGCTGCGCAGGTCCGTGAGGAGGGGCCGCCCGAGATCATCGAGCCATCGGAAGCGGGCCACGATGGCTCCGGTCTTCTCGCCGCCGCCAGTGCTGATCACGCGGTCCAGCACGATACGGCCCAGCCGGCCCTTCTGTCCTGGTTCGTTGGCCCAGAAATCGACGCCGTTGACATCCCGATGCCCGAACCATACACCCCGCTGATGCGGAGCGCTCTGGGTCTCACCGGCCACGTTCTCCATCGGAAAGCGCCTCGTGACGATCTTGCCGGATGCGGAGCGCAATGGATGCAGATAGGGCTTTGGCGCCTCTGCGCCGATAAAAAACGTGGTGAACGGCTTCCCGTTGATATCCACCCGGATCTGGCCCGCACTTGGATTAACCGTTACCTGGCCCCATGCGGCGATCGGCAGAATGAAGGCAAAAATGGTGGTTGCCAGAGTGAGCGGACGCTTGGGGGACCTGAGGAATCCTGGAGCGATCTCCTCGTCTGCGGTTAAATCAAATTGATCTGTTATCATGGCAAAACAACACAACAACATTACTCCCAACCAGATTTCCCTGTCAATCGATTTTCTGGCCGCCGGCGCTGAAGTCTTATAAATTGCTTGAAATAAATAACTTATTGCGACACAATATTTAGGATTGCACTCTCCGTGGCGGTTGGCGTAGCATAGAGAACGAGTGGATTGAATTGATGTATCAAACAACTCAATATGGGTAGGTCGGCAGTACAGCGAAGCCGGGGGGAGTGCTGTATACCCGCTGGTCCGTTTCAGCAGCCGGTTGGCGTTACAACCGCGCAGTTCTACGGAGGAACTCCCAGATGGGAAAGTTCTCGATGCGAATCGCGTTTAGCGAGCAGCAGCATCCGAGATATGAGCAGATTGCGCGAGCAATCGAAGGGGCGATTCTTAATGGCAAGCTGCAATCAGGCGAACGGTTGCCGACGGTACGGGAACTGTCCACCGATCTTGGCGTCAGTGGAACCACAATCACGGCGGCGTTTAACAGGCTCGCCGAACGCGGACTGATCTCCCCGGAGGTGGGACGGGGAACGTTCGTTGCGAAGCGGCACGAGCAAAGCCCTTCGGAGATGGTCGGCTGGTCCCCGCGCTCCGTAAGGAGCAGCACGAAAACCTCATGGCGGAAACGCGCTCTGACCAACTCACGCGCCCGTTTGCGATCCCTCTATCCTATGGCTACGGATTGCAGTATGGGCCGCCCCGATGCGGCATTACTTCCCTTTCAACTGATTAAGCAAGCCTTGAGCTCGACGCTTGAGCAGGCCACGCATGAGGATTTACAGTACAGCGGCCCGGAGCCGTTGCCCTGTTTTGCGGCCCGGGTGCTTCCACGGCTGAGGGCCGATTCCGTGCGCGTGTCGGAGCAGAACCTGATGGTTGGTTCGTCGGCCCAGCAGTTCTTAATGTTGGCGCTGGAAGTGATCACGCGCGTTTCGGGCGGATCGCCGGTGGTGGCGGTAGAAGATCCCGGATATGCCACGCTGATGGATTCGTACGAACGTGCCGGGGTGCAACTAGCGGGCGTCGCGATCGATCATCTCGGCGCCGTCCCGGAGGCATTGGAAGCTGCGCTGGCCGCGGGAGCCAACGCGGCCGTGTTCACTCCCCGCGGGCACAACCCGACCGGTTGTTCATGGTCTCCCCAGCGTGCGGCTGAGCTGGCGGATGTTCTGGCCGCTCACAGGGATGTCATGATCATCGAAGACGATCAGTTCTCGGGGGTCTCTACAACCTGTCCGGGATCCCTTCTGAGCGACCAGCGAATCGCCGACCGGGTCTTGTACATTCGATCATTCTCCAAATCGATCGGGCCGGACGTTCGGGTTGCGGTAGCAGCGGCCGAGTCGAGGCTGCGAAACCTGATCATGGAGGCCAAAAGTTTCGCCGACGGGTGGACATCGAGGCTCCTGCAGAAGGCGATCGCGGAGGTTCTTGCAGACGGAGAATTGGATCACGTCTTAGACCACGCGCGCGACACCTACCGGGCACGCAGGGAGAGTGCCGCCCAAACGCTGAACGGGTGCCTGTTTTCGGTTGGCGGCAGCACCTGGTGCGGGCCGGATGGAGTAAATCTGTGGGTGCACCTGTCTCCGGGAGTGGACGCAGACAATGTCATTGAACACGCCGCGGAGGCCGGAGTGCTTGTGGCACCCGGCGAACCGTTTTTCATTCTTCCAGGGCAAAGCAATTGGGTCAGGTTCAACCCCTGCACTATCCCAGTCGAAAAGACCGTAGAAGTTGCGCAGACGTTAGCTAAAGCGATTGTCAGGTCGGTGAGGAATACTGCCGTTTCGGTTCACGTATAAGGCAAAATCAATTACATTGGTAGTGCGGTGGGCAATCGGCACCGCGTATTTACCTGACGGAAATCTCCCCTTTGGTCCGAAACCAGTTCAGGAGCAGCTTTTCGTGAGCGCGCAGCATCCGGGCTACGCGCTTCATCGGTTCCAGGCGGCTGCGCATGGCCCGCTGGCACCAGTAGTCCAGAAAAGCCCCTGCCCACACGACCGACCGGTAGTGCCACAAATAGCCAAAGGTTTCCTTCCGGTCCCAGGCCCGCGCCGTGGCTAGCTGGCTGGCCAGCAGCGCCTGGAGTTTTTGCCGCGCCCGGCCGCGCACCCGACTGCCCCGGCGCAACAGCGGCCAGCGCATCTTTTTCAGCCGCTCGGCCGCGCTAACAAGCGGCCCGCAACCGTGTGCTCTCCGCCCGGCGCACCTCATCCACTCTGGCCCCAAAGCGGTAAATTCCGAGGGTTTGCGGGCAGAGCCCCCAACTTCAGAAAGGTGATTCTTCCTTTTCCACACCAATCCTACCCACAGATTCTGCTACAGAGCCTTAAAATCAATTACTTAGATGTGTTGCTGCCCCGGCAAGCAGAAAATTGTTGACAAGAAAATGTATTCGGGCGTATCCTTCATCTGGTTATCATTTTGTCGTAAAAACAGTTCAATATGTTTTCTTAGCCGGTGGAAACGGCTTGGAGGTATCCAGTGAAAGTTCGTGGTTCTGTATTGGCTCTAGGATTCCCGCTCTGTCTATTTCTGCTTGCCCAAGTTTCTTCCGCACAAGGTGTCGCGAGTCTGATCGGCACTGTTGTGGACCCGTCCGGTACGGCGGTGCCCTCAGCCACGGTGACGGCGACAGAGGTTGGTACGCGATTCAGCCGGGTTATAAATACGAACGCACAAGGATATTACACCATTCCATCTCTCCGTCCCACCAAGTACACTCTCACAGTGAAAGCGGCTGGATTCCGCGATTTCGAGCAAACCGATATAACGCTCCAGGCGGAGGAATCAGCGACGGTTAATGTCAAGCTCGAACTGGGTGCCACGAACGAGACGGTTGTAGTTTCCGCACAGGCGGACCAAGTAGATACAGCCACGCCCACACTCAGACAGATCGTCGATGACAAACGGATTGTCGAAATTCCGCTAAACGGTCGCAATGCCGCCAGTCTAACGTTGACGGTGGCCGGTGCAAGTATAGCGCCGAACCAGTCATCTGATCAGGGGAATACGAAAACTTTTCCGGCGGTAGTCTACGTCTCCGCCAATGGCGCTCGTATGTGGATGTGGAGTTACAAGCTGGATGGAGGTAACAACGAGGACGAACTTACGAACGTTAACTTACCCTTCCCATTTCCGGACGCGTTGCAGGAATTCAGTGTTCAGACCAGCAATTACAGCGCCGAGTACGGAGAAAATGCGGGTGGCGTGGTCAACGTGATCACTAAGTCGGGAACCAACGAGTTGCACGGCACCGGGTTCGGATTCATGCGCAACGCCGTGCTCAATGCGCGCAACTTCTTCGCCGCTAGACGTGACCAACTTAAGCGTGGCCAGGAGGGTGGCGTGATCGGCGGTCCAGTCTATATACCGCGTTTGTACAATGGCCGCGATCACACGTTCTTCTTTTTCGGTTATCAATATACCACTATTCGTAGCGCTCAAGCGACAGCGAGCGGGACTGTGCCGACATCGGCCGACCTGTCGGGTGACTTTTCCTCATTGCTCAGCGCGACCAATCCCGCCAACCCGCTGGGCAAGCCCACCACCGTCCTGGATCCAATAACCGGCCAGCCGTTTGCAGGAAACCTGATCCCCACCAGCCGCTTCGATCCTGCTGCGCTGACGGTGGCGAAATACTTGCCACAGGCGGCAGGGGACGGCCTTGTGTTTTTCACTAAACCGATCGCCCAGAATTACAACGAAGAAGTCGTCAAGGTAGACCACTCTTTTGGCGACTCGGATCGCCTTGGAGTGCGGTACTATCGCGCGAAATTCCATGACACGGGGATCTACACGCCGGATAATCTTCTCACCTATTACGATGAGGCATCGATCCTGTCACAGAATGCTCTGGTCCAGGAGACGCATATTTTCCGGCCGTCTTTGCTGAACGATATGCATCTGACTTATATACGGAAGAATGCTCCAAGAGGGGCGGTCCCCGGTGTGCCGAACATGAACGATCTCGGGGTCAACGTCTACAACCCACCAGAGAAGTTCATTGAGAGTATCAGTGTCTCGGGCTTTTTCACGATCGGCGACCGCGCGCCGGCACGGTTCGTAGAGAGTAACTACACTCTGACGGACGACCTGCGATGGGTACATGGACGCCACAGTATGTCGTTCGGTTTTTATGGCCAAGTGGGTCGCGACGATATTGTCAATGATAGCGGTAGAGTTGGAACCTACGGTTTCACTTCGGACGTGACCAATTTCGCTATTGCCAGCTTTCTGCTCGGAAAGATGCGCACTTTCACCCAATCCAATGGCCAATTCAAGAACGACCGCGGAGAGTTTTACGGTCTCTATGCGCAGGACAGTTTTCGAGTGAACGGCCGTTTGACGCTGAACTACGGCCTGCGATGGGAGCCCGCGACTATGTGGAAGGAGATTCGGGGACGAGTGGTACAGTTCCGCCCCTGGGCCTATTGGGCCGGTCAGACGTCGCAGGTATTTAGCAATGCACCTCCGGGAGAGTTCTTCTACGGCGATCCGGGCGTCCCCGAGGGTGCTTTGAACACCAACTTCAAACCCACCGCGCCTCGGGTCGGCTTTGCTTACGACCTGACGGGAGATGGCAAAGCCAGCCTCCGCGGCGGGGTCGGCATGTTTTACGACACCCGAGTTTCGGGCATGACGAACCAACCTCTGACGAATCTCACGCCGTACAGTCCGCAGTTAAGCTATACGACCCCAGCTGGCTCCTTTAGCAATCCTCTCAACGGGCAGCCAAATCCGTACCCCGCGCCGTTCCCGCCGCTGAAGAATGCATCTTTCCCTACGCCGGTGCAGGTCTGTACTTACAATCCGACTGGAGAGTACTTTGTGCCAGTTTCCTACAATTGGAATCTCACATTGGAACGCGCGATAGCGTCCAACTGGCTGGTGCGAGCCGGTTATGTGGGATCGCACGCCAGTCACATCTTTGAATCGGTTGAAACCAACCCGGCTGTATACACACCGGGCAGCACGCTATCGACGGATGCTCGCCGCATCTTCCAGCCCTTTGGCAGTATCACACTCTCCAGTCAGGCGGGCAACTCCGGATATAACTCGGCCCAGTTGAGCCTGGAAAGGCGCTTTTCGCAAGGCTTCACGATTCGGGCAAATTACACTTGGTCCAAGAGCCTGGACAACACTCCGTATGGTGCGAATAGCCCATGGACTCCGGCGACCGGCAACGGCTTCGTTTATCCGATATACTTTCACAATGCCAGTGGCCTCGACACCGGGCCTTCAGATTTCGACGTTAGTCATCGTTTCGTCATTTCCTACGTGTGGCAGCTTCCGGTGCTCGCACGGGCGCCGCGGCTAGCCCGCGGTGTGCTTGGCAACTGGCAGTTAGCCGGCCTGTTCCAGACGCAGAGCGGCTTGCCGCTGACGGTCGACGCTGGTACGGACAGGTCGCAGACCGGTCTCGGTAAAGACCGGGCGGTCCTAGTGGGCGATCCCTACGGCGCAGGCGCTTGTGGGCAGGTTGCGCCCTGTGTGAATTACCTTAATCCGTCCGCATTTGCATTGCCCGCTATCGGTAGCTTCGGCAATGTCGGAAAGGGTCTGCTGCGCAATCCAGGGATGGCCACATGGGACGTAGGATTGTTCAAGAGCATCCCAATCCATGAGAAGTGGCATCTGCAGTTCCGCGCGGAATTCTTTAACGTCCTCAACCGGGTAAATCTGCAAGCACCGGGCGAGATCAGTAATAGCCTGATCAGCCAGACTAACGTGATGAGCGATGCCCATTTCGGCAGTTTCTTGAGCGCCGACGATCCGCGGATCGGACAGCTTGCTCTGAAGATCCTCTTCTGACCGCACGGGCGGGAGATTCTTCTGCCGCTTGGGACGAACGGCGCGCCCGCAGGGCACGAAAACCGGCCGACGCGCCATACGTCCACCGCGCCTGGTCATATGCCGATCAGATTTTAAGGAGCACGAGAATGATGTCTCTAAGGCGACGCGATCTCCTGGCGGGCTTGGTGGCTGTGGAAGCGTGCAAGCCCGTGGCACGGGCCTTCGCGCGATCCAAACCTAAGATCGGCTGCTGCAGCACGTGTTTTCAGAGTTCGGCTCCCGAAACAAGCCCCGAAACGGCCGTCGAGATCATCGGTGACATCGGCTTCGACGGGGTTGAGCTGGTAATAGGAAGTCCGAAGGAGCTTCATGACTACTGGACCGTCCGGACACTGGACCGGCTCCAGATGCTCCTCCGTGAGCGGCAGCTAGGGGTGCCGGAACTCGGCCTATACAGGTTGCTGGTCCAAGATCTCACGAGCCCGGATGCAGATGTGCGTGGGCGCTGCCTTGAAAACTTCGAGGCCGGCTGCAAAATCGCCCGGAAGTTGGGATCGCCGATCATCAGGGTCGCTTCTCAGTGGCCGCACGAACTGAGCTGCCCCATGGAGGCCTTGGCCGGATATTACGAACTGGCCAATCCGAAGCCGGGCGAAAAATTTCATATCCGGATCGCGCCGCCATTCGATTGGGACGATGTTTGGGATCGCTATATCCAGATCACGAGACAGTGCCTGGCCCGTGCGAAGAGCTACGGCCTGCTGCTCGCGATCGAGCCTCACACCAACACGATCGTGCACGATGCGACGGCGTTTCTCCGGCTCTGGGATGCTATCCGTGACCCGTCGCTGGGCTGCAATCTCGATGTGGGCTTTGCGGCCCGGAACCGCGAGTATCCTCCGCTCGCGATTTATCAGCTCAAGAAACACCTGATCAACCTGCATATCCGGGACATCGATGGGCGCATGAGGGATTTCGTGAATTTCGGCGATGGGGTGCTGGACTTCAAGGGCATTGCGGATGCCGTCAAGGCGGTAGGCTTCGAAAGATACGTGACGATTGAGCAAGCAAGCGGTCCCGCTACCAGCGAGGGCTGCCGTCGGTTTGTTCAGGCCATGAAGGAAAACTTCGTATGAGCGGCATTCATGGCCATGAGCTACCGGGAAGAACCAGTACTGGCTGCGGGAACAGTATGACGCGCCGACGGTTGGCGCAGGCCGCCGCCGCGTTTGCTCCGGCGCTCGGCCGCTGGGGAGCCACGGCCGCGCAGAACATACCGCCGAATATCGTGATCATCCTCGCCGACGAGCTCGGATATGGGGATCTGAGCTGTTACGGGCACCCTACCATCAGCACTCCGTATCTCGACCGCATGGGTGCCGAGGGCATGCGGTTCACCCAGTTCTACTCCGCATCTTCGGTATGTTCGCCAAGCCGGGCCGCGGTACTCACTGGACGGCTTCCCATCCGTGCGGGCATCGTCTCATCGCTTATGCCCTGGGCTTGCGGCGGGCTTCCCAGCGGAGAGGTGACCATTGCCGCCGCATTAAAACAGAGCGGCTATGCCACAGCGTGTGTCGGCAAGTGGCACCTAGGACATCAGCCCAAGTACCTGCCCACGCGACACGGCTTCGAGCGGTTCTTCGGCATCCCATACTCCACGGATATGAGCCAAGCCACGGCGGCGTATCCTCCTTTCGTGCAGCTTCTGCAACAGCATCCGGAAGTTCCTGGCACTCCCTTGATGCGGAACGAAGAGGTGGTGGAGACGGAACCGGACCAGAGGACCCTGACTCGCCGGTATACCGAGGAATCGATCTCCTTCATCCGTGATTCCCTGCGCCGTGGCCAGCCCTTTTTTCTTTACCTCCCCCACACGTTTGCCCATGTTCCGTTGTTTGCGAGCGACGCTTTCCGGGGAAAGAGCCTGCGCGGCCTGTACGGAGATGTGGTGGAGGAGATGGACTGGTCAGTGGGTGAAATTCGCAAGACGCTGGCGGAACAGGGCGCTGACCGCAATACCCTCATGCTGTTTACCTCGGCTGATGGGCCATGGCTGCTCCAGAAGCAGGACGGCGGTTCCGCCGGTCCCCTGCGCGGAGGCAAAGGCACCACCTGGGAAGGCGGCATGCGCGTGCCGTGCCTCGCCGCCTGGCCCGGGAGAATCCCCACAGGCATCGTCTCCCACGCTTTCGGAACCACGATGGACCTGCTTCCGACGTGCCTGCGCCTGGCCGGTGTTCCGCTGCCAACGGGGCGCGAGTACGACGGCGCCGACCTTTGCCCAGTGCTTTTCGACGGGCGGTCCGGGCGTGATCCGCTGCTCTTCTACTACTCCAAAGACGACCTGCGGGCGGTCCGTGTGGGCCCGTGGAAACTGCATGTCGCGACTACCAGCCCGGACGACGCCGTCGTGCGCCATACGCGCCCGCTGCTGTATAACGTGGACGAGGATCCGTCGGAACAGTACGATGTTGCAGCGTCCCATCCGGGTGTTGTAACGGACCTGATGGCGGTTATGGAAGAACACCGGCGGGGCGTGAAGCCCGGTCCGCCGCAGGGATAAACCGGAGGTATTTTGCAGAGGACTTAATGATTGACAAGAACAATAGACTGAACGTAGCGATTGTCGGCCTCGGTTTCGGGAAGGAGTTCATTCCCATTTACCAGCACCATCCGCGCACGAAAATGTACGCCATCTGCCAGCGCACGAAGGCAAGGTTGGACGACGTGGGCGACCAGTTCGGTGTTGCCAACCGGTACACGACTTTCGAGGAGCTGATCCAGGATCCCGCGGTGGATGCGGTACATATCAATTCGCCTATTCATTTGCACGCGGCCCAAAGCATCGCTGCTCTGAAGGCCGGCAAGCACGTCGCCTGCACGGTGCCGGCGGCTACCTCCGTCGATGAATGTTCGGAGATCGTTCGCGCTGCCGAAGCTTCCGGCAGGAACTACATGATGATGGAAACCTCTATCTATACGCGGGAGTTTCTGTATATCTGCGAATTGCGCGACACCGGGAAGTTGGGCCGCATCCAGTTCATGCGCGGCTGCCATCAGCAGGAGATGGCGCGATGGCCGGGTTACTGGGAGGGATTGCCGCCTATGCACTATGCAACGCATGCGGTCAGCCCGTGCCTGGCCATCGTGAAAGGCGAAGCCGGACAAGTCAGTTGTCTGGGATCGGGACGCATCCAAGAGAAGCTGGCGTCAAAATACGGCTCGCCGTTCGCCGTCGAAAGCGCTTTGTTCCAGGTTCGAGATCAGCCGCTGGCGTTTGAAGTGACTCGCTCGCTGTTTGAGACTTCCCGGCAGTACGTCGAAAGCTTCGATGTCTATGGGGACCGGATGTCATTCGAGTGGACGCAGATCGAAGGGGAGAGGCCCGTGGTGCACATCGGCGAAAAGCCGATGCGAGTAGAGGTCCCGGACTATGCCAGGTTGTTGCCGGAACCCATCCAGCGCTTTACCACCGCGGGCGTCTATGGCCAGGAGAACGCGCACCTTTCGTTTATCCAAGGCGGAGGACACGGTGGTTCCCATCCACACTTGGTGCACGAATTCGTGTCGAGCATTGTGGAGGGGCGGCCCTCGTTCCCGGACGTTTATCAATCGGTCAACTGGACGTGCGCGGGCATTTGCGCCCACGAGTCGGCGATTGGCGGCGGCCAGATCGTCCATCTCCCGGAGTTTTTACCGGAGCCGGGCGGGACGAGCGTGAGCGCGCCCATGTCAAATGGAAAGGAGATTCATGATTCACCTGAATCCGGGATGGCAACTGTTGCCAGCTTTGCTTGCGGTGACGATTACCGGTAGCAATACAGCCGAGCTCACGGTCCACAAGTTGAGCGTCAAGACTGAAGGGGAACAGTTGGCCATCTACCGGGACGGCAGCAGCAGGCCAATCCTGATTCAGCATGCACCTCGCGGAATGCGGCCCTATATCCATCCGATCGTCGCACCTGATGGAAATGGAGTGCTGACGGAGTTTCGACCCAGCCATCACCCGCACCAGACCGGCCTCTACGTTGGGTTCCCTATGTTAAACGGCCGCGACTATTACCACAACCTGGACGAAAAGTATTTTCGCCTGCGCCAGGCCAGCGCCGTGCAGGCCGACGGGGGCCGAGCAGCGTGGACCGTCACCTATGACTGGCTTCAAGAGAGCGGCGACCTCCTGCTCACTGAGATACAGACTTGGAGGATTGCCGACTACGGAACGTACTACGTACTTGATATCGATTGGCAAGGCAGCGCAGCGGTCGACCTCACTTTCGCCAAGGCGGACTTCGGCGGCTTATTCCTGCGGATGCCGTGGACGGAGAAGACAGGCGGCGACGCGATTTCGAGCGAGGGCCGATCGAATGACCAGGCTGAAGGCCAGAGGGCAAGATGGGTGGACCTGGGAGTGCCCCTAGAGGGCCGCTCCGACCGGGGCCACATCACCATAATGGACCACCCCGGTAATCCAAAACACCCAAACCTCTGGAGAGTGGATAAGCAGCTCGGGATTAACCCGGCGCCGAGCCGCGCAGGTGATTGGCGCGTATCCAAGGGCTCGTCTACGACCCTGCGGTACCGCCTGCTCATTTACACCGGCCCGCTCGACCAGGCGCGTAACGAGACCTACTGGCGCGATTTCGGCGCGCGGTGATCGGACGAACTCGTTTCGGCAGCGGGAGGCTCGATACGGCAATCCGGCAGCGTGCGCAACAAAGCCTCTGCTCCCGGCGGGCAGTAGACCGCTAGTAGCCGCATCAATCCGGGACCGGCGTTGATCGTCTCGTGGTAAGCTCCCGCGGGAATATGAATCAAGACCCCGGCTGAAATTTCCCGACGCTGTAGTTCCCCATCTTCGACCGTCTGAAACCCGCGGCCTTCAATCACGTATAGGACTTCTTCGGTTCCGCGATGATTGTGCCGCGCATGACCCTTGCCGGGTTCCAGGGTGACTGTGCCCGCCGCCATCTGTCGGGTCCCGGTCACAGTCGGCGTGCTCATCCATTGCATGCGGCCCCATTCGAAAACCTGGGATTCCACATCCTTGGCTTCCACGAAACGGCTTCCCGGATGCCGGCCCAGGATCTCTTTAAAGGCCGTGGTGCGATCCGCGATGGCCTTTTCTACCGACAGGCGCTCGATGCTCGACGCGCCAAAGAATCCCTGCACACCTTGGGTGTGCTCAAGGATGTAGCGCGCGTCGTCGGGCTCGGCGATCGGGCCGCCATGGCAAAGAACGATAGTCCCGGGATTCACCGCGTGCGCAGCCGTACAAAGAGACTGCACCCGAGCGGCCGCTTCCTCCAGAGAGATCACGGTTCGCCCGCCGATGCTGCCCTGACCAGTCAATCCCATATGGGCCACCAAAACATCGGCGCCGACTTCGGCCATGTCCCGCGCTTCCTGTTCGTTGAACGCATACGGACAGGTGAGGAGATCCAGCGAGCGGGCGATCCTGATCATTTCCACCTCCAGCCCATAGCCCATGCCGGTCTCTTCCAGGTTCAGCCGGAAGTTCCCGTCAATAACGCCGACGGTGGGGAAGTTCTGGACGCCCGAGAACCCAATCTCTTTCAACCGCATCAGAAACTGGCGCTGGTCGCAAAATGGGTCGGTACCGCATACTCCGGCCAACACCGGAGTGTTTCGGACGGCTGGAAGAACTTCGGCGGCCATCTCAATCACAATCTCGTTAGCGTTCCCATAGGGCATCAAGCCCGCCAGCGAGCCCCGTCCGGCCATGCGAAAGCGTCCGGAGCTGTAAATGATGATCAGATCGGCCCCGCCCACTTCGGCGAACTTTGCGGCGATACCATTGCCGGCACCGACCCCGAGAATCGCCGATCCACTTCCAATTACCTCCCGCAATTCACGCAGGCACTGCTCGCGCGTTCGGCGCATCTTCTCTTTCTCCTCGTATGGCGATGTACTCAGAAACTATCCTTCCGGCGAACTCCGGATCATTGATATGAACGTCCATTTCTACTACCT
>JBEKYD010000124.1:0-20552 GCA_049511335.1 Bryobacteraceae bacterium
GCTATAGGTATGGCCGCGGCCTTTACGGCGGTTGGGGCTACGGCGGCTGGGGATATCCTTACGGGGGCTGGGGCCTTGGATGGGGCTGGCCGTATTACGGCGGTTATCCCTATTATCCGTACGATTATGGATATCCCAGCTACTATCCCGACTCTTATTATGGCGATCCGCCGGCGGATCCTCCGGCCGATCCCCCGGCCATTGTGCAGGCTCAGCCGGCGTACCCCGGTACAGGCGACTACGATCAATACGGACAGCGGATTAGCCGAGCCAACTTTAACCAGGTGGATTCGACCCCGATGTATCTGTTCGCGTTTAAGGATCACACCATACAGGCGGCTTCCGGTTATAGCGTGACGGGCGGTACTTTGCACTACACGACGCTGGAGCATGTCGCCAAGCAAGCGCCTCTGAACACGCTCGACCGGACCCTGACTTTGCGCCTGAACAGAGAGCATTCAAACTTTAACTTGCCAAGCGAGTGAACCTGCTAAACTGAAGTCGTTTCAGTTATTTCGCGGCAAACCGAGGTGTGGTGGCGGAGCCACAGTGTGCGCCAAAGTTTCGCCCTCAAGGTCGCAGGTTCATGAGCAAAAGTTGTGACGCGTTTATCCGATTTTCTCTACTGACAGTCCTCGTCAGTTCCGCTTGCTGGAGCCAGCAATATACGGTCTCGACGATCGCCGGCAATTTCACGGAGGGGTTGGGGTTCACGGGAGACGGCGGTCCGGCGGGCGGCGGGAACTCGCAACTCTACAGTCCAACCCGCGTACTTTACCGGTCGGGCAAGCTGTACGTTTCCGATTCCTTGAATTTCCGCATCCGGGTGATTTCCGGCGGTAATATCAACACCTACGTGGGAAACGGCACGGAGGGGTATTCCGGCGATACCCTACAAGCTGCCAGCGCGGAGATCGCTGTTCCCGGCGGAATCTGCATGGATGGGCAGGGTCAACTTTACCTCGCAGACACGGCCAACGACGTGATTCGCAAGATAAGTCCTTCGGGGGTCATCAATACCATTGCCGGAGTCGGCTCGGCGGGTTATAGCGGCGATAACGGTGTAGCAACCAACGCGCAGCTCAACAATCCCCTGGATGTCGCCGTGGATGCGGCCGCCAACGTCTACATTGCCGATTCCGACAATAATGCGATCCGCCAGATCGACGTCAACAACGGCTATATCTCGACCTACATTGGAACGGGCGCGACCAGCAACACGCTGAGTCACCCGGTGGCGGTGACGGTGGATTCGGCCGGGAACCTCTACATCTCGGACGCGGGCAACCACCGTATCGCCAAGTATGCGGCAGGGGTGGTGACTACCTATGCGGGAAACGGAGTGGACGGCTATTCGGGCGATGGCGGCCCAGCCACGGCGGCAGAGATCAGCAATCCGCAGCAGTTGGTATTCGACGCGGCGGGCAACCTGTACTTCGCGGATTCCACCAACGGGCGTATCCGGATGGTGACCCCTGCCGGCATCATCACGACCATAGCGGGAAACGGCTTGCCCGCATATACCGGCGATGGCGGTCTAGCCTCGGTAGCCAGCTTTTTCGTTCCGGAGGGCGTGGCGGTGGATCCGGGTGGCAACGTGTACGTGAGCGATACGCAGAACAACGTGATTCGCGAGTTGTCGCCGGCCTACCCCGGTATCACTACCGGCGGGGTGGTCAACGCAGCGAGCTATGCACCCCAGTTGGCTCCGGGCTCCTTGGCCAGCATTTTCGTGAGCAACCTTCCGCCAGTGGCGGCGACCTCCGGCCTGCCGTTGTCAACCAACTATAAGAACGTCTCGCTCACGGTGAATGGGGTGAACGCGCCGATTCTGGGCGTTTACGGTTCGGCCAACCAAGTGAATTTCCAGGTGCCCTATGAGACCAAGACGGGATCGGCCAGCATCGTGGTGACGGTAGCGGGCCTCGCCAGCAACACGGTGACGGTGCCGGTTACAGCCGCTTCTCCGGGGATGTTCCTGGTGGGGACGTCGCCGGCAGTGCAGAATTACCCGAGCTACACGCTGAACTCGAGCAGCAACCCGATTGCGGCGGGCGGCACGATCATCGCGTATCTTACCGGCACGGGCGCGGTGACTCCGGCGGTTGCGGACGGCGCGCCGGCGCCGACTTCCACCCTGACTTACACGACCATCACACCGACGGCAACCATCGGAAATGCGACCGGTCAGGTGACGTTTTCCGGGCTGGCGCCAGGATTCGTCGGACTGACTCAGGTAGATATCACGGTGCCATCATCGCTCAAGACCGGGAGTTATCCGTTGGTGATCACTTATGCCGGGCAATCGACCGTGGCGGGTAATATCTACGTGAAGTAAGAGGGGGGCCAACAGGCCAGCAGACGCATCCTGGAAGCCCGTGGGGCAGACCATCGGTGTCTGTGGTCTGCCCTACACCGTCCCGGCGGCGCATCGCTCAAAAACTTCAGCGGCGGTATACCGCAATGGCCGCGACATGACCGCATCGCTTGGGGCCAGCAGCGACATGCGAATACAGGCAGTGCGCGATATCTAGTTTTCCGACGGTTCCTCTAAATGATCCACGACCAGCACATCGACCGGCCCTCTCTCCGAAACCAATTTCAAGCCGAGCTGCTCCTGAAGGGCAGCAAAAATGGACGGTCCGGAGGAACTAGGCGCAACTTCGGGCAGCGCATCGCCTGCGACGTTCGATGGTGCCTGGTCTGGCGTCCATGTAAGCTCCACGTCAAAGCCCCCTGTCAGCCCCGTCTTATCAACGGTGAATCGGTGGACAAACGGCGCCAAGTTAGTCGCGAGCTGTGTCATCGGGATTGCCTTCGCCGACAGAGCGCCGAAACCAATTCTCGCCCCGCAGTTCGGCGCACGGCCAGGCTCCGGGGGTGGGTGCGGGCCGGCCAGATATGCAGCACAGTCAAAAGCGGATTGGATCAACTGTGGACCGAGCTTCCCATCGCTTTTTGCCAGGACCAGCGCGAAGATAGGCAGTTCGCGCGTCTCATTGTGAGCCACCAGTTTGAAGCGGTCTTTCAGCAGCATTCGAAGGAGTGCCTGTTGTGACGGCGCCGGATGATCCTCGACTTTAGCTTCTATATCGTAGCGCCCGGTCGAAATCCAGGCCGGTGCTCCAACGAGCTGATAGGGCTGGATGCGGTAGGCAATGCGGAGCAGTTGTGCAACGGTAACCGCAGTAGCGGTTAATCGGCCTCCAGGGAGATACTCGGAGAATATCCGAGCGTCGACAGCGTTGTTGGGCTTGACGGAAGCCACATAAGAGATCGCCTGGGCCGCTGCGGGCGACTGGGCTTGCGCTTGGCTTGCGGGTGCATTCAGGAGACTGATTGCGATGGGCGCGGTCACCGCTGCGGCTCCGGCCACCGCCAGCAAGAGCTTTCTTGGGAAATCGAGGTCATGCGTGATCGGGTGCGCCATGATAATCGCGATTCGCCTTTTGAGATCCGCGCCGGTGACGCCGGAGACGCACGCCAACGGCGACTCCAGATAGAACTTACACACGCTCAGAATCCCCTCCGCATAGACTGCCGGGTCAGCTACGCGTAGCACCTCTTCGTCGCAAGCCAGCTCGCGCTCCGCCACAAGCCGCGTCCTGATCCACCACACCAGGAGAGCTCGAACACGTAGCCAGAACCGAAGGCAGACCAGGGCGCTAATGGTGAATCCGCAGAGCCACACAGCGAACAGAATCGCCGGAACCGGGGCTGAAGCCGGAGGCGCAACCGCGGGCGTGGGTGCATCCATGGCCGGTCCAAACGGCCGGCCAATCTCATCCATCACAATAGAAACCTGAGGCTGCATGGCCGTCGGGGCCGTCCGCCATCCCAATTGACCGCCCGCACTGACCAACAGCGAAAACGGAATCAGAAACTTCACCGACGCCGCCAGCCAGATCCAATACCGTACTGCCGCGCGATTCCGCCGCAGGGCGAGTGTCAACAGCCACGCCACGCCCGCGCAAAGAGTCGATTGCCAGAGATGATTACCCAAGGGCGACAGATTCGCCGGAATCATTGCTGTTTATCCTTTCTTCGGAGCCTTGCGGAGGGCCTTCTCCGCTTCCTTTACGTCGTCCAGAGTGAGGTCCCCCGATTCCACTAGGTGCGCCATCACCAGCTTGGCCCGGCCGCCGAATAGGGCTAGCAGATCGTCAATCAACCGGCCCTGCGCTTCCTTGCGCGAGATGGCGGCCTCGAAAATGTTGGCGTTGCTGATCCGCTTCACGCAGCGGAGGGCCTTCTTTCGCTCCAGGCGATACACCGTGGTCTGCACCGTCGTATAAGCGGGCCTGGGCTCAGGGAAGGTCTCCTGAATCTCGCGGATCGAGCACGCGCCCTTCCGCCAGAGCGCCTCCAGAACTTGCAGTTCCAATTTCGTCAGTTTTGGACTGGGCATTTTTGAATCTAACTACGGCAAAATCCAGGCTACTACCGTAATAGTCGGATTGCAAGAAGTTTTATTCGGGCGGCGACTTGGAACAGGAGCGCCGCTCATTCGGGCGGTTTGCTATCCTGACTATGCAGGCAGTGCTCCGCGGGGGCTCCCAAATGGCGGATATCGAAGGCGAGATCAATGCGGTTGGTTCCTCCGGATCGGGGATCGGCGACCATTCGGATGCCATTCTTAGGGAGATCCGCGAATTGAGATCTGCAATCGCCCAAAGATCGGAGGCGGTTGTGGTTCCTATCGCCACGATGGCCCCTGAGCCATACCGGGTTCTGCGGGATATTCCGGCCGTTCTGGAACCGGCAGACGATGGATTCATTGCCACATTCTTCGACGCGAATATCAGCACATCCGGCGACACCGCGGAAGAAGCCGTTTCAAACCTCCGAAGCCTGATTTTGGACGTCTTCGACTATTTATCGTCCGAGCCCCTGAACTCACTAGGGCCGGAACCTGCCCGCCAGCTTGCTGTCCTGCGCGAATTCCTCGCGCGAACATCGGAATGCTACCACCTGAATTATGCGCACGGCGAACATTCCGAACGCCGGCTGCGCTCGGTTGATGTCTTCCAGAGTTGTGTAAGTCAGTTCGATTTCCGCTGCTTCACCATCCTCCCGAGAGTCTGACTCCGCCAAGCCCCGGCCCCACCCTTCGGCCTTTCCTCGACAACCCTACCCCGCGAAACTAATGAAACCTTTATCAGTCACAGGCTTTCGAAGTTTTTCTTGACTGCACTTACCCCTTTCCTTTCATCGCCTCCCAGCCGTCCCGCCCACGCGGCTCACCCCGTCCGCGCGCGCTCGCCTGCTATCGTGTTGTCCGGATGAAGTTCTCATGACAGAAATCCCACTCACCCTCCAGCAGCAGGTCATCGACGCCATCTGCGCTGGCGGCGCCGTCCACGGCGCCATCGCCGCCGCCAACGTTCTCCATAAGGATTTCCTCGCCTAGCGCCGCGAGCTCACCCATTTCGCCGCCGCCCTCGAGCTGGCTTTCGCCGAACGCTGATGCACCGCGAAAGAGCCATAGCCCTGGTTGACCAGGCCTACCGAACCCTCGGCGACATTCTCAGCAACGACAAAGCTTCCCCCAGCCTCCAGTTCAAAGCCGCCAAATTCATCATCGAGCAAGCCACTCCCCCCATCCCGCCCGAACAGAAACCCCGTCGTACCGCCGCAAAACCCGCCCCGGCAGGCGCGCAAACGGCGGCAAATCGCACAAAAATGCACAACGCCACCGATTTCGCCTTGAATGCGCCCTGCATCTGCGGCAGCGGTAAGAAATTCAACGAATGCTGCCTCCTCGAGATCCTTGTCGGCGCCGCCTGATCGTTTCCTGTCCGCCAGCCTGAGCGGCCTGGGAGGCCGCCGCAGGCCGAGGCCCCGGGCCACGTAGTCCGCCGCGCCAGGCACCTATTTGCTAAGTGGTTGCCGAGTAACCGCGCTCGATGGATTCGCGCAGCACTTTGCGAAGGGAAGCCATGACGGCGCGAATCTCAGCGCCGCGGGCAACCGGGCCGTGGCCGGCGACGATAACCGCTGGCGCGAGCGCCTCCAGCCGATCGATCGATTCGAGCCAGCGTTGCCAATCCGCGGAGGTTCCGGCGTCGAGGTTAGGGAGATACTCGGCAATCAGGCAATCGCCGGTGAACAAGACGCGCTCTTGGGCAACCCAAACCGAAAGATTGGTGGGAGTGTGGCCCGGAGTGAGCAGGATCTCGGCTGTGCATTCGCCTAGATCGAAGGTTGTGTCTCGATGGATTAGGCAGTTGGGATTGGCCAGCCGGGTATTATGAAAGAATGCCTGTGCCTCACCGCGTTCGCGGCGGGCCGGGTTGGGGATGGCCTGGTTGAATTCGGCGATTTCGGCTTCGAACTCAGCCTGGGTCCGCGCGATTCCGGCGTGGCCCCAAACGTCGATGCCCTGCTGGCGAAAGAACCCATTGCCGCCGATATGATCGAAATGCTTCTCGGTGTTGATGACGCGCAACCGATTTCCGGGCCTGGCGGCGAGGGCATAGCCGTGAATGGACTGTGCCGCCAACGTGTTCGCGCCGGTGTCAACCACCAAAGTCAGTTCGCCGCCGGCGATAAATCCGGCGTTCACGCACCATGGCGGCGAGTAGCCAAGCCCCGTAATGGCGTAACAGCGGTTGGAGAGGCGCATGGAAACCAGTATGGCTCACAGTCGTGCCTGCTGCGTCGGCTGTCCATCCTGCTCAGCGGAGAGCCGGAATTGCATCTTCACCAGCTTCGGATCGAGCACTTCCAGCAAGACTTCGTAGACGAGCCGGCCGTCGACCTTGGCGAGCTCGAACCTTTCGTCGTGCAGGAACTGGGTTCCCGAGCACCGGCGGACAGGAACCCGGCCACCGCGGCATCCGTTGCCGTTTGCTTAAGAAACTCTCTTCTTGAGATTGCAGGCATGGGCGCCTCTTCGCTACGCGCCGGTCAGCTTCCACCCGTCGCGATACTCGCGTGTCAGGTATTGGTTGGCGTCGTCGGCGTTGGTGAACTTCATGCTCTCCTGGTCCCATAGCAACGCGGGCGCGCAACGCTCTGCCTGGAAGATCTTTCGGCTGTACCGAATCGCCGCTCCAGCCAGAGCAATGGTCTCCGCGCAGGTGGCCGCATTGAGGAAGTTGCCCTGCGAGGCTGGGCCGCCCTTGAAAGCCGTAAGCCACTCGTTCTCGGCGGCGCCGCCGCCACGGCCTTCGCGTCCTCCGCGGGGCGGCGGAAGTCCCTTGCCGGTGCGATACTCCTGCATCTTCTTCGCCGGGATTATCTCGTTGTTCAGAATCGCTCCCTTGTCGCCAACGAACAGGCTTCCGGTGGCGGGGATCGACTTGCCGTCTTCCAATAACTCGTCCGGCGTGAAGGGGCGCATCCCGCCGTCGTACCAATACAGCTTCATCGCCGGCCACTGGCCATGGGCCGCGAACTTGAAGCACACGCGGTTGGCGTACGGAAATGCGAAGTCGTTCATCTTGACCGTGCTTACCTGGCCGTTGATTTCGCAACTGGAGCTCGATTGCGCTTCGATGCTGTACGCGACCGGCAGGTCGAGCGCCATAAAGATCGGCCAGAGGCTGTAGTTCCCCATGTCGG
This sequence comes from Bryobacteraceae bacterium, assembly GCA_049511335.1. Taxonomy (GTDB): domain Bacteria; phylum Acidobacteriota; class Terriglobia; order Bryobacterales; family Bryobacteraceae; genus JBEKYD01. The sequence goes on from JBEKYD010000124.1 coordinate 7,567, forward strand.
CGATGCTGCCGCCTCCAAATTCGTACCAGCCGCGAAACACCGCATGAGTATAACTGGGATGATACGGGCGGTCGAGCGATGGCCCCAGCCACAGGTCCCAGTCGAAGCCTGCCGGGACCGGCGGCGTGTCGGTGGGAAGACTCAGAGCCTGCGGCCAGTACGGGCGGTCCGTCCAATTGTGCACCTCCCTGAGCGTGCCGATGGCGCCGTCCAGGATCATGTCTCGCACCGCATGGATCGGGCTCCTCCAGGCGAGCAGATGCGTGGCGGCTCCCGTCTTGCGAGCGGTCTCGACCACCATCCGAACCTCCGCCACCCGGTTGGCCAGGGGCTTGTGCACCAGCACGTGTTTCGATTTCTTCATGGCGGCGATCGAAATGGTGGCGTGCAAATGATCGGGCGTCATAATCTTGACGGCGTCCAGGTCTTTCTCTTTTTCCAGCAGTTCGCGGAAATCCGCGTAGGCGGCGACGCCCTTGAAGTTGTCCGCTGCCCGCTTGTTCGCGTAATACGTCTCGACGATCTCTTTGGCCATGTCCCGGCCGGCGCGAATGCCGTTGACTCCAGCGCCCCACTCGGGGTTTTCCAGAACCTTGCGCACGCTGTCGCGGATGCCGGTCTTGTCCCAATCGATGTAGTTGGCGCCGTCCTTGACCGGATCGCACACGGCCGTAATCTGTACGTCGGGCGTCGAGATCAATCGCAGCATCTCTCTGGTCCCCTGAGTGCCGCATCCGATGCAGGCCAGGGTAATCTTATCGCTGGGAGCGACATATCCAGGCCCGCCCAGCACATGTCTCGGAACCAGAGTGAGCGCTAGCCCCGCCGCCGCGGGGGCGAGAAATTCGCGACGGTTGATATCGTCCTTGGAAATCATTCCGAATCTCCTTTGCTGTTCCGCTCGCCGGCACGAGCGCGAACTCGGCCCGCGTTTTCGCACGATCCCGTGCGACCACAGTATAGATCTTTTGTTGGACGGCGATCGGCAACCGCCTGGCCTGGGGATACGCCTTTCGCCCCATGCTCGCGGCCAGCTTTGCTATCCTCAATCCAAGGCGCCGGTCCGAGTACAAAAGTTGTCAGTGATCAGTAATCAGTAATCAGTAATCAGTAATCAGTAATCAGTAATCAGTAATCAGTAATCAGTAATCAGTAATCAGTAATCAGTAATCAGTAATCAGTTGTCAGTTATCAGTTGTCAGTCGCATGTGGGGCAGGCACCACGCTGCTGGCGATTGTCAGTCGGCGTAATTGGTGGGGCGGACCCCGGGTCCGCGCGTGACGCCCTCGTCCCGCATTTCTCCCCAAGATCAAATCTCCGACAGCGGCGAAAAGCCGGCCAGGGGGCCGGCTGCGGACCAGGGGGTCCGCCCTACAGCATTAGCCTGCCCGCCTGGCCCAGCACGCCCGTGGCGACTCTGGGAGGTTCGAAAACTGTAAACTGATAACTGACAACTGATAACTTCTATGTACCGTTTCCTCGTAGCCGCAACCTTATGCACCGCCGCGCTGGCGCAGACCCCGCCTCTCAGTCCCATGGCCGAGGACGAATACACCGTCCACGATTTTCTTTTTCGATCCGGCGAGAAACTTGCCGATCTGCGCCTGCACTACATTACGCTGGGAACTCCGCGGCGCGATGCGGCCGGGCACGTCGGGAATGCCGTGCTGATCATGCACGGCACCGGCGGCACTGGCCATGCATTTTTGAGCGAGCAGTTTTCGGGAGTGCTGTTCGGCCCGGGCCAGCCGCTCGATATCGCGCGCTATTACATCATCCTTCCCGATGCCATCGGGCACGGCAAATCCAGCAAGCCCAGCGACGGCCTCCATCAGAAGTTTCCCCACTACGATTATTACGACATGGTGCGCGCGCAATATCTGCTGGTGCACGACGGGTTAAAGGTCGAGCATCTGCGCCTGGCAATGGGAACGTCGATGGGCGCCATGCACACCTGGCTGTGGGGCGAGCTGTACCCGGATTTCATGGACGCGTTGATGCCGCTGGCGAGCGCGCCGATCGAAATCGCCGGCCGAAACCGCATCCTGCGGGACATGATCATCGATTCCATTCGCACCGATCCGGATTTCCACGACGGCGAATACACCACCCACATTCGTGGGCTCTATGCGGCCGAGTACGCGCTCTATATTATGACCAGCAGCCCGCTGCAGCAGCAAAAATCCGCGCCGACCAAGGCCGCCGCCGACGAAGCGTTTCAACAAATCAAGCGGCGCGCCCTGAATCTTGACGCCAACGATTTCGTCTATCAGGTGGAGAGTTCGAGGACCTACAATCCGGAGCCCGACCTGGAAAAGATCCGCGTCCCGCTCTACGCCGTCAATTCGGCCGACGACGAAGTGAACCCGCCGGAATTGGGCATCCTGGAGCGGGAGATCCGCCACGTAGCGCACGGCCGCTACATCCTGATCCCTATCAGCGACGAAACCCGCGGCCATGGCACCCATTCGCGCCCCATCGTGTGGCAGAAATACCTGTTGGAGCTGCTGGCGGAATCGGAGCGGCCGTAGGGGAAACGTCAGTTCGTGAAATCGACGGTGCGCCAGTCGCTTGTGGATACCTCACCGGATCGGCTGACGGCCCATATTCTCCAGCGATGCGGCTGGTGGCCGATTCCGAATGGGATTTGCGCGATAACCGAAGGTTGGCCGAGAGGGGCGCGCATAAACTTGATATAGCTGATGGACCAGAATTCCCGCCCTGGCTGACCGAATTGATACTCGATGACGTACGCCGCCGCACGCGCGCCAAGGCTCTCCCATTCCAGATCGGACCGCGGGTAACGCGGCAGTGGCGCATGATCTGCTGGGTTCAGGAGCGTCACCGGTGCGAGCGATTCCGCCTGGCCGTCCTCCAGGTTTAGATTGTCAAAGGATTGGAGCAAATTCTCAAGGTTCGGAAGCGAATCCCGCAGCAAAAGGAGCGCCTTCCAACGGCCATCGACCTTCCTGAAGACCAGGGCCGAATGCGACATCCCAAAGGTCCTATTTCCTTCGCCCACGGCGGACAACAACGCAAAAGCCAGCCTCGAGTTGCCAACCGTCATTAGGGGATCCACGCTGGCAAGCGTTTTTACCGGCGGGAATTCCCAATCGAAGTGGCTTGCCTGTTCATCCATGAGCGACGAGAGCGAATGAGTGTCGGTATACTCATAGCTCCGAACGCCTCTTTGGCAATCGACTGGACGGCCGCTGAGTCTTGCGGAGACAGGGCTGCCGTGGTTACTTGCAACGGCTTCCAATGGGGGGACTGCGCCAGCCAGAGCAGGAAAGCCCTGCCGGCTTCGAGATTTTTCGTCTCCCGAAAGATCGTCCACCAGCCGTTGTAGCGAAAGCGCGGACGGCCCAACATCTGAATCAGGGCGTCTTTGTCCATCAACGGACCGCGCTCGCTTTGGTTGTCCAAGAACGCCATGTCGGGATAGGCGGGATTCTTCCCGGGAGAATGGAATGCCCGCACAAAATCGTCCCGGACCAGTATCTTGAAGCGAAGGTCGAAGTCCGGGAAGTCTCGCTTGAACTCGTCCAGCAGGGTTTGCCATTGGTAGGTGACGACCACTCGCGCGGTGGGATCGCCGAAGCGCCCCATAATGAAAGTTTGCGGAGCCCAAACCTCCAGCGTCCCCCGCTGCAGTGCCGCGAGTTCGGTGGCACGGTCCAGTTGCGCGGGCGCGTTATCCTCTTGGCCGCCCGCGAGGCGAGCCGGTAACAGACTCGCGACGATACCGAGGCCCGCCAGGAGCAGAATTAAGCAGAACTTTCGCCAGTATTGCATCGGAATGATCCTTTCCCCGGATGAAGTGATTGTAGCCAAAAGTTCATGGCTGATCGGTGACAGCCGGGGAGGGAGAATGTCAACTCGGGCGGGGCTCCGAGCGTAATGCAAGGAAGAAAAGCCGAGAGGACTCTCGGCTCAGCAGCCTTGACAGGCCGCGCCACGAGTTTCCGGAGGAGGGTGAATAGCCATCTGTGCCACGTGTCAGGCGGCGGCGCCGGCGGGTTTGTTCAGACAGCAGAATTTGTGTTTTTTGCCGCTGCCGCAGGGGCAGGGGCGGTAGGGTTCCTGCTTTTGTGCATTTTTGTGCAGATTTTCGGGTTTTTGCGCGGCGGGTTGGGAGTTCTCTTCCTCCTCCTCTTTCTTCAGCTCTTCCCGCTCGCGTTTCATTCATGATGGTGCGGGTGACGCTGGAGGGGCTGAAAGAGACGGGCGAGAAGACCTTCGAGACGCTGGCGCAAGGGATGGGCGGGAACATCGCGCACGCGGCGATCTATTCCAAATCCATCAAAGAGGCGATGAAGGCGGAGCTGGAGAGCACGCTGGAGTCGCTCTCGGCGCAGGCGATCACGTACGCCATCTTTTCGACGGCGCTGGGCTTCACGGATTTGGCGGAGGGGAACGAGGCGGGGGCGACGGCGGCGTTCACGGCGGCGGCAGGCGGAGGGGCGTCGAAGGGCTCCAGCGGCTCCGGATCGGCCGATACGCGGGGCGCGGACACCGGGGCGATCTGGCCGGAGCAGCGGGCTAGCGGGCGGAACGTGACGGTGAACGTGTGGGGGCATGTGGTGGGGACTTCGGGGGTGAGCGAGTTCGCCAACATGCTGAACGATGCGGTGCTGAATTCCGATGTGCAACTGACGGCGACGAATACCAAGACGGGGGTGCAGTTGCAGAGATGAAGTCTACAGTCGTCAGTTAAGACGCGCCCCGTGATCCGGATGTCGCGGATGGGACGGGCGTGCACGCTCGACGTGCTGGCGCTGAAAGAGGTGCTGGCAGCGGGGACGTTATCGGAGCGGGATCGCGGGATCGCGGAGAGGCTGCTGCCGGGGTGTTGCGAGAGGCTGATGCGATGAGCGTTCAGATCCAATACACGCCTGCCGGCGGGCCGCTCACTACGCTGACATTCAAGCGGGGGCCGGTGAATTTCAAGCCTTATTTCGACGGGCGGGTACACGACAATCTGGGCTGGAAGGGACGCTGGAAACGTTTATCGAAGGCAAGACCGAACTCACCGAGACCGGTTCGGTGATTTATTTCGCCTCCAACCAGATGCACAGCGTCCGGAATGCGGGACGAGGCCGGCCAGATATTATGTGCTCGAGCTGCGCGGCAGCCAAGCGTGATCCACTCGGAAACTCCGAGCCGCGACGATAGCGCCCGGTTCCCGGCGCCAGTCCATCACGCTCCAATTTGGTTCCGGCTCTTACGCGATCCGGTCCGCCGCCTGGATCAGCGCCCGAATATACCCATAACAGAAAGCAAAACTCTCGAGGCCGTTCGTATCCGAAGCGGCTTGCGGTACATGGTCGGGCATTAACAGGTAGGGGTAACCCACTTCCCGGTAAACTTTGATGGCTTCCACGAAATTCACGTCGCCCTCGTCGGGATAAACCTCCACGAAATCGTCGCGGTGGCCACGGATATTGCGGAAGTGCACGTTGAAGATCTTGTTGCGCGTGCCGAAATAGCGGATCACGTCGAAGATTTCCTTGCCCGGATCGCGCAGCATTTCGGAGACCGTACCCTGGCAAAAGTTCAGGCCGTGATACGCGCTTTCGCGAACGGACACAAAGCGTTTCAATCCGTCGACCGTGCCGAGCACGCGCACCACGCCCTGGTACCCTTGCGGAGGCACGCCGGGATCGTGGGGATGGCAGGCCATCCGGACCTTATATTCATTGGCCACCGGCACCACGCGGTCGAGAAAATAGGTGATTCGCTCCCAGGCGCGATCCGCATCCACGCGGCCGGCGCGGGTGAGCGGCGGTTCCGGATGGGCGTCGCGCCAGCGCCAGGCGCTGTAAGTGCAATCCCCGCGGCCGGGAACGCGCCCGGTGCGCAGCACTCCCAGAAGGCTCATGTTGTACTTGAAAGAAGGAATGCCGGCGGCGGCGCAGTTGCGAATGAAGGTTTGCAACTGCTCGATGTCGCGATCCCGCCCCGGGCTATCGGCCAGCATAATGGCGCCATGCTTTTCCTTATCGATGTGGCTCGAGGTGAGAAATGGCGGCGCCGTCGATTCCACGTGAATGCCGTTCGATTCGGCCAGATCGCGCATGCGTTTGAGCTCATCGACGGTGGCATAGAGCCGGCCGGCGGGAATCTCGGGATAGCCGCAAATGTCGCGGACGCCATAGCGCGCCAGGAACTTCAGGTGGGCGTCGCTGGTGGGCGCGCTCTGGCATCCCAGGCGCATGCGCGCGCGGGGCCCGGGCGTATCCGCCGCGGCGTACTGTGGGCGCGCGGCGGCAGGCGCCACTGCGACGGCTCCGGCGGAAGAAACGAATTGGCGTCGATTCATGAATGCACCTCGTAGTGGCCCGCGGCGGAGATCCGGATGCGGGCGCGCGTTCCATTTTCGACAGGCGTGGTTGCCACCGGCTGCCCGTTGACGGTGATCTGGCGCCCCGGCCCGGGCGAAGGCATCAGCAGGTCGGTTTCCACGCCGGCCGGCAGATCGAGCGCAGTTTCGAGCACGGTTTGCCCCGAGACCAGCGCGTTCTTCAAGCCGATGCGGATGGGCCCATGCGGCGTGGGCTCCTCGCCCTTGGCCCATTCCAGACCGGCAAGATCGGGACGGATTACGGCCGCATCAAAGCCGCGCGCGGTGGGCCGGATGCCGAGAATTTCCTCCATCAGCCAAGCCGTGGGACCGCTCGACCAGCCGTGGTCCAGGCTCACGTAAAAACCGGCGGTGTCATCGGCCTGCAAGGAAACGTGCGATTTGTCTTTGGACCAGTTGAGATCGTAAGCTTCCCAAAAAGTGGTGGCGCCCTCCTCCAGCATGCCACCCCAATATTTGCGAATCCAATCCAGCGCTTCCGCGCGATGGCCCATCCGCGCCATGGCGCTCACCACGTAGTAGTTGTAATAAGGACTGATGATCCAGGCGCTGAAACGCTCGTGGCCCAGTTGCGACAAGACCTGGTCCCAAATGGCCGCGTATTGCTTGGGACCGGCCAGGCCGCTCACGACGGCCATGGCATTGACTTGCCAGCGAGTGCCCCAAATGCCCAGGTAGGCATCGAATAAATAATGATCGGCGGCTTGCTCGAGCATGTCTGCCCGCGCCTCGAAGCGTTCCGCGGCGGCGGTGTCGCTCAACTCGCGCAACAGCCAGGCGCCTTCGCGATAAGCCCGATAAAACTCAATCTGCGTCCCGCGCCGGGCCTCGGCGGTATCGCCGTACAGATCCGGCGCCCAATCCACGAACGGCCAGCTCTTGTTCAGATTCGCGTAAAGATGGTTCTCATCGAGCTCGGTATCCATGTAGCGCTGGAGCTCGATCAAGCGCTGGTGAATGCTCTCGAGATGTTCGCGGTCGCCGATGTGACGGTAGTAATCGGCCTCACCGGTTATCCAGAACGCCGAATAGCCGGCGATGCCGTTGACGTGCTGGGTCACCGGCGCGGGGCCGATCAGGCGGGTCAGGGTGTCTTCCATGAGGAATCGATCGGCGAACACTTTGCCGATCACGTGGCCGCTCACGTCCAGGTCGCCCATCCAGCGGCCGCGGTCGCGCTTGGGAGCGTCCCAAATATCGTCCTGCATGCATAGGTGCGCGGTGTAGGCGCCGGCCTTCCAAATCCGGTTCAGCAGATCGTCGGACGATTCGAACGAGCCCTGGTAGCGGACCGGATAATAGATGCCGTCGAGGCGAATGGCGCGAAAGCGAACCGGCGAATCGCCGGCAACGAACCGGATGAGCGCATAGCGGAAGGCGCTCTTGGGACCATGCGCGGTTCGGTGCGGCGCAATGTAGAGAGGGTTCACGCCCAGGTATTGCTGGTTGCTGCGTGCTTCGTCTTCGGATTCCCCATACTGCACCGTAACTTCGGCGGGAGCGTCCGAATCGGACACGAATTCGATCCGCCCGGCGACTTCGCGGCCGAAATCGAGCGTAAGCGAAGGCGCGGCGAGATCCTCCATGCGGTTCGCGGCCAGGCGCACCGCGAACTCGGTGTTAGGCGAGGCGGCCGTGAGCGCTTCCGGATTCTCGAAATGGCTGCGCCCTTCGAAGCTACGCGCGATGGCGGTAGGGGCCAGTTCGTAGCGGGCGAGAAACGGCGAAATGCCATCGTAGCCAGGCCAATCGTACAGGCCGGCATCGGCATTCCACTGGAACAGGTCGATATCGCTTTCGATCCCTCCCAGCGATTCCACCTTCGCCCAGGCGTGGTCGTCGAAGCCGGGCTGCTGCCAGCCGGAGGGCGCGTCGAGCTTGCTTTTCCATTGGCCATCGCTTATGAGGAGAGCGGGAGCTTCGATGCCGCGCGCGGCCGGCACAAGCTTCACTACCAGCACTTCGCCGAAAGTCTGCTGCGCCACTTTGGCGCTGTTGGCAAAGCCCGAAACGCCGCGCCCGCGGACTACCTCGAGCGCCAGCGCGTTGGAGCCGGCGCGTAGGGCCGAGGCCACGTCAGTCGAGAAAACGTGCATGCCGAGCGGATGATCGAGGTCGCTTGCAACTTCATCCACCAGCTTGCCGTTGAGAAAAATGCGTGCCGAGCGAGGCCCGGCGACGTAGAGCGTGGCAGCTTTGGGCACCGCCGTCACCGTGAACGTGCGGCGGAAAAAATGCGGTGCGGCCTTGTAGCTTTCCTTAGGCCCTTCGTAAGTGATTTTCGCCAGAGCCTGGGCATCGCCGGCGGTCCAAATGTATTCCTCAGGCAAAGGCCGGTGCAGCGACGATTGCAAGCGCGGATGCTCGATCTCAGCCGTAGGATCGAGCGGCCCAGGCGGCAAACCCTGAGCGGCGACCCAGACAGTGGAGAAACTCAGAAAAAGAGACCGGGAAATGAACATGATTTCCTTCTTTGAATCCCCCAGTGTAGCGCCGGGCCGTGGCGCGGGCGCCGCGACGATTTTTGGTGGGGCAGACCGTCGTTTTATGGTCTGTCACGCAATCGGCAGGTCTCGTGGAGCAGGCGTTTTCGCCTGGATAGCGTCGGGATAAACCGGCGTGAAGTGGTGAATGAAAGAGTCATACCGGAAAGGAATGGAATGAGGTCTGCCCGGCGGGCTTGCTGGCTTCCATCGGTGGGAGCAAGCTTTGGCGCTAGTTGCACCAGGACGCCATTCGGCCCTGGTACCACCGTAGTTGGATCTTCCCGCGCGATCCCCACTTCGCCGACAAAGCGGGCCGCCGGTTGGATCTGTACGCCCGCGAATGGGAAGGTAAGCCATTGAACCTAAAAGCGGCAGCCAGGCCCAGCTTGAATTTCAGGCGCAGAATGTTGCGCACCCCATTGTCGAGACGTTTCGAATCGAGCAGGCCGCGTTCGACCGCCGATCGCAGATGGTCGAAATAGTCCGTGCCACCATCTCCATGTCCACACCGGCGAGGGCGGCTTTGCGAGCGGCATCGGCGCCATCCGCCGCATAGCCGTGGGCGATCATTTCGTCGATGGGGATGTCGGCCCTTGGCGCTCCCTGGCACGCATTGGGGAAAGACCCAGAACGAAGAGAACGGGACGCTTTCAGGCAGGCGGCGGCGATGAGTTCAAACCGCGCCGAAATGCCAATGAACGAACGGTGGCGACTCACTTCCGACGCCCCCGAGGCCGAGATGCCCGGCGACAGCCCAATCACGGAAACCCAATGAAAACGACGGTTTCACGAATTCCTGCGGCGAGTCGGATGGCATTTGGGCTTATACTGAATGAGATTTGGAAGTCCAAAATGGAGATTTCGATTTACGATATTTGTGTGTCCAGGTTGCATTTGGACCTTAGGCTCAGCGGCTGTACCTGAGCTCTGACATCAAGCATCAGCCATGCGCGTCAAAACTTCCATCGTGATAGGCAAGTCACCGGCTGAGGTTTGGCCATTGTTATGTATTTAAGAACTGGTCACGAACTGATGTCTAACAATTCACCTCTACATCCTTGTTCTCTCTTTGTGTACCGCTATAGCCTTCGGACAGCCCTGCGTGTGCGATGTGATCCTGGCTGGAAGGTAGCTCCAAATGGCAATTGCATTCCAGCTAGGGCAGCTTTGGCCCAGGCAGAAGCGAATGCCGCATAATAACCAAGCGAATGGAGCGCCGCCGATGTCGCGGAGATTCCTTCTTGCCGCCGTTCTCATTTTCTACACCGCGGTCGCGGCACACGCCCAAGCGGACCGGATTACCGAACCGATCGACGATGCAGACCGGGTGCCAATAGCCGGTCAAACGCGGGAGATCCCCCGATCGTATGCCGACGAAGGGCCTCTCGCTCCGTCGCTCCGGATGGACGGCCTGACACTGTATTTGAAGCCGTCTGCCGCGCAACAAGCGGCGCTCGACCGGTGGCTGCTCGATCTGCACGATCCGCGTTCGCCGAACTATCATCGGTGGCTAACGCCGGAGGAGTACGCTTCCCGTTTCGGGGTAAGCCCGGGGGATGCCGTCAGGATCGTGGACTGGCTGCGCGCGGAAGGTTTCACCGTGGACCAGTTGGCACGCGGCCGTTCCTGGATAGTGTTTCATGGGACGGTGAACGCCGTGGAACGCGCCTTTCAGGCGGGTCTTCACCGCTACCGCGTGGCCGGCCAGCCGCACTATACGTATGCGTCGAATCCTTCGGTGCCGCGGGCGCTCGATGGCCTCGTGGGCGCGGTCGGGGGGCTTGACGATCTTCTCTTCCGGCCCGTGGGGGGCGAGTCCGCGCCGACGAGCACCACGGCCCCAGTTCCCGCGCCGGAGTATACGGCGGACGACGGCACCCACTACGTGGGACCGGACGATCTGGCGACGATCTACGATTATGCGCCCCTGTTGCAGCAGGGAATCGATGGCACCGGGCAGACGATCGTCGTGGTCGGAGAATCGGCCATACAGGAAGACGATCTCAGTCTCTTTCGTCAGTACTACAATCTTCCGGCGCCGCCCGTGCAGTATATTTTGCCTCCCAATTTCAATGACCCGGGTGTGAACAGTGCCATGGGCGAAGCGATTTTGGATCTGGAGGCAGTCTCGTCGGTGGCACGCAACGCAACCATAATCTATGTTTACGCCGCTAATCCATACGATGCCCTTACCTACGCTGTGGATCAGAACCTGGCACCGGTTATCACGGCGAGCTTTGCGGCGTCCGCGTGCAGTCCGTCTATCACGGCCGCGTTGAGGTCCAGCTTCCGGTTGATCGCGCAACAGGCAAACGCGCAAGGGATCACATGGCTGAATGCGAGCGGAGACAGTGGGGCGGCGGGGTGCGACGCCGACACCAGCGCCGTGGCCACCGGTGGACTGTGGGTTGGTTTTCCCCTGGACATCCCCGAAGTGACCGCAGTGGGTGGCACGGAATTCAACGAACAGAACGGCTCCTACTGGAGCGCCCAGAACAACGCCAACGGCACGTCGGTGCTGTCCTATGTTCCGGAAATGGCGTGGAACGACTCGGCAATCTCGGGCGGGCTCTGGAGCGGCGGTGGCGGCGTCAGCGCCTTTTACCCGAAGCCGTCGTGGCAGACGGGGCCAGGCGTGCCGAACGATGGGATGCGAGACGTCCCCGACGTATCCTTGAATTCTTCCAAAGTGCACGACTCCTTCTATCACCCCAACAATGGCTTCGTCTGGACGGGCGGCGGCGGAACATCCTTCGCATCTCCCGCAATGGCCGGAATGACGGTCCTGGTGAGTCAATACCTGGTGGCGCACGGCGCCCAAAGCAAACCCGGCGTGGGCAACCTGAACCAGATGCTGTACCGGTTGGCGCAAACCGCGCCATCGGCCTTCCACGATATCACGGTGGGCAGCAACAAGGTGCCGTGCAAGATCGGCACACCCAATTGCACCACCGGATCGATGGGATATGAGGCCGGGCCGGGCTACGACATGGCGACGGGACTTGGCACGGTGGACGTGGCGAACCTGGCGGCTGCCGCGCTGGCGTTATCCCTGCCAGTGCCAGCGCCGACTCTGACACCAGGATCGGTCGCCAATGGCGCCACCTATCTGGAGGGCGGGCTGGTGCCTGGATCCTGGGCGCAAGTGAAAGGGACCAACCTTTCGGGATTGACGCGCATCTGGGATGCGTCCGATTTCGTGGGCCTGGTGAGCGGTCTGCCCACCACCTTGGGCGGGACTTCGGTAGCCGTGAACGGAATTCCGGCGGCGCTCTACTATGTCAGTCCCAACCAGGTCAGCTTCCAGGTTCCGTCGGCAGTTTCGGGGACGGTTTCGGTGCAGGTCTCGAGCTTTGGCGCTCAAAGCAACACGGTGACGAGCACGGCGGCAGCCAGCGCGCCTGGAATTTTCCCGATAGCCGCAAATGGAGTCAACTACATCGCCGGAGTATTCCTGGACGGCAAGATTGCCGGCGATCCATCCGTGGGGCCGGCGTTTCGGAGTGCCAAGCCCGGCGATTTGGTGCAGTTGTACGCCACCGGCTTGACGGCAGCACCTGCGGGAGTCTTGGTGGGCCTCGAAAGCGTTGGCAATGTGAACGTCACGATTGGAAGCGTCACCGTGCCCGCCCTGGCCGCGGATCTCGTCGCGGTTGGAGAGTTTCAAGTCAATTTCCAGGTTCCGCAGGCGTTTGCCGGCATGCCCGAGGGGAATTATCCGGTCACGATCTCGATCAACGGAGTGTCCTCGCCGGCAACCATCAATTCCAGTCCGCCGGGGCCGGTCGTGATACCGATTCGGCATTGACAGCGGATCTCCCCATAAATGGGGAATCCGGGGGGGAATCCGGGACATCCATGATAAGGATTTGTCAAGGAAAAAAACACTTCTCCCTGCACTTGACGGGTGAGTTTTCCGAAGCGCTGGTTTGGGCCTGACGAATAGCGCCACGATTTGTCGTTTGCGACCCGTTAGAGGTTGGGTCAACGTGTCCTGCGCGGTGGTCTGCGCAGAGCCAGCGGGACCAGACATCCATTTGCGGGAACGGGTGGGATCCGTCCTTGAAGATTGAGTTTGGGTAAACCGGCCGGCCTCGAAACAGCCTGAGTGGCACATGGGGAGGAGAGAGCCCTC
>JBEKYD010000125.1:0-20321 GCA_049511335.1 Bryobacteraceae bacterium
TCGCGACCGGGCCCACCAATACCAAGGGTATTGAAGCGGAGAGCAACGTCATAATCGGCCAGGGATTCTCGGTGTACCTCAACGGTACTCTGGGTTCGGCGAAGTATCAGACAGGCCGCTACTTTCCCAACGGCGGCCTCTGGGTGGCCGACACGCCCAACAACGTCGAGACTGTCAGCCTGCTGTGGCGCCACAGGGACTGGGACGTCGGTCTGGTCGACAAGCGAGTCGGCACGCTGTACAACGACAACGCTACGCTCGGCTACCTGATCAACGGAATCTCAATCCCCTACCCGGTTGACCAGGCCATTAAGATCGATCCGTTCAATCTCGTGAACGTGTTCGTGAATTACACAGTCAAAAGTGGGTCCTGGCTGCGCGGGAGTAAGATTGGCCTTGCGGTCAATAACCTCGCCAACAGCCACAGCCTGGTTGGAGTCACGCCCGCAATCGCCCCGACGGCGTCTGTGCCTTACGTGCAGAATCCAAGCGATCTGTTGAATCTGCTGCCCGGACGCAGCGTCATGGTGACGTTCACCGCCGGCTTCGCGCCTCGGCGATGACTTTTTCAGCAGCCGTCCATCGGCCTTGGCGGTCACGCCAGAACCGCTCGGCCGCGGCGATTGCCTGCGTGGTAGGCACACCACGAACGGACCGGACACTTGTCGCATTTTGGATTGGCGCCTTTACAGAGCTCCTGGCCGTGCCGCTTCAAAAGCAGATAAGCGCGCGTGCGTGCGGAGACGTTCTGGGCGACCTCACTCTCGATGGCCTGTTGCGCTTCCCGATAGGTGACGCCGTAGTTTTCTCGTTCTAAGCCGCGCTGGATCCGGACCAGCACGTGGGGACAGTTGGAGGGAACGGCGGCGATGGGCGCCACGCCACCGAAGAGCAGAATGCGGTCAGCGCCAGGATCGGCGATGTTGGGAAACTTCTTGAGCGTTTTCCGAGCCTGCGGTAGTGGTCCGGCGAGCGCCCTGCGCAAATCGCCGCCAAACTCGTCCTGAACTCGCGACGCAACTTCCTTGAGCCGCCTAGCCCTGACCTCGGGGACCATGCCGCCTGGGGTTAGGGCTTTCGTCAATTCCGCCATCGACGCCGCGAGGAGCCGTTGCGGCTCTACGCCGACACTGCACTTTAGAGATTCCCAACCTCTGGCGCACCGGGAATCGCTTTGTGGGTACCCGCAGTGCCACCAAATCAGGAAGAGGTAAGGGTCCGTCGGCCAACTGGGCTCCTGCTCGCCGTAGAATGCCTCCAGTTGCTCGAGGATTTGGGGAGTGGAGGTGCGCATGGTGTTGAGTATAGTGCAGGCTCGCGGGCGGAGGGATACGGGGACGGGATTCGGGGCAGACGGACCGTTTCCGGATTTCGCGCGCCCCAACCCTCGGCCAAAGTCTGCGCCGCTGGCGAGGTCTTATACTGATTACAGGGTGATGGAAATGCAGCTCAACGCGCAAGAAGCGTCGCTAGTCGAGGCCTTCCGCCGCCTCCCTCCAGATGCGGCCGCGGAGCTGTCTGCCCTCGCCGAGCGATTAGCAGGGCTGACGCCGAACCGGAAAATCGACTGGTCCGATTCGTGGTCTGACGAAGATCTGAAGGAATTTAGGGCCGCCTCTCTCAGGCGCCTCGATGCGGAGGAATCAGAGGACCCAGGTCGACACCGGGCGATGTGGTGGTTGGGATTCTGACAGGAGCCCTTGAAACCAAACTGCGTCCGGCCGTCGTGATCGCGAGCAGCACTTACCTTGTGGAGCGCCCGGATGTGCTGCTCGGAATTCTCACCACGAAGCTGCCCCGAACACTCGCATCCTCGGACCACGTTCTGTTGGACTGGCAATCCGCCGGATTGCGCGCAGCGTCTTGTTTCAGAGCGTATGTGCTGACCACCCATCGCTCCGAACTGACGGTGATCGGCCATCTCAGCCAGCGCGATTGGGACTCCGTAAAGGCTTGCGTTCGCGCCGCATTTGCGATCTGAACACCCGTCTTCCGCCAGCCCGTCAAATCGACGAGGTGGCGTTTCATCCAAGTTGCCCGCCATCCAGCGAGAAGCGCCGATTTCGGGGGGGAGCGTCACGAGGTGATCGCTGAAGATCTTGGCGTCCCGTCTGTTTTTGACCGTCCGATGCCCCCGCTCAATGTCATTGAGAGCCTTATAATGGTGTTGAGGGTGAGGAAGAAGACCCGATGAAGAACATTTTTGTCGGCAACTTGGATTTTGGGGCGACTGAAGAATCCGTCCGCGAGCTGTTCGCAAATTATGGCCGTGTGGAACGTGTCCATTTGGAGGTTGACCGCGATACTGGAAGACCGCGCGGTTTTGCGTTTGTAGAGATGGTATCGGAGGCCGACGCCGATAGGGCGATAGCGCAGTTGAATGGTGTCCAACTCAAGGGCAATGCATTAACCGTCAACGAGGGTAGCGGTTCGACAGCCAGCGGTTCCCTACCAGCCGCGAGAGCGCAGCGGACTAAGGGGCAAGATGTCACCCCGCATCAATCCCGGCCTCGGAGGGGACTTCGATCGAAGTCTCCGGCGCTGGTAGCCGCTAACGAAACGAGTAGCCATGAGCAGCCACCCAGTCACGCAAAAGTTCATGTCACAACGACAGAACCGCGCACAGTTGACCTCGATGGCATTGTCACTATCACGGCTCGCGCAATTGAGATATTCGGTACCAGGGAGAAAGCGATCCGTTGGCTCCGTACGCCGTTACCCTCTCTTTCCGACAGGACGCCGCTCTCCATGATGAATACGGCCGACGGGATCGAGCACCTTGAAGACGTTCTAGGCAGGATCGAACAAGGCGTCTGGTAGACGATGCTCGTGTACCGGATTGGGAGCCGTACTCCCTCGCGAACGCAACTACTTGATCAATCCGCAACACCCAGATTTTTCGCTCATCACTTTCCACGATGCCGAACCGTTTTCCTTCGGCAAGCGGCTTACGACGCGTGGTCCGTTTCCGGCTTAGCCGGCCAGCGCATCGATCGGCGCGGGATGCGACTGCTCGTAGGCCTTAATCGCGGCCTGCTGGTTCAGAATGTAGCCGAGCTCGTCCACACCTTCCAGCAGGCAGTGCTTGGAGAAAGCGTCGATGGGAAACTCCACCAAGCGGCCTGACGGAGTCTCCAGCGTCTGGTTGGCTAGGTCGATCGTGACAACCGCTGCAGGGTCGGCTTCCACTGCTGCGAACAGTTCGGCTTGCACATCGGGCGGAATGACGATCGGCAGCAGCGAGTTCTTGAGCGAGTTCTGTTTAAAGATATCGGCGAAGGAAGTGCTCAATACGGCGCGGAAGCCGAACTGGGTCAGGGCCCAGGGAGCGTGCTCGCGGGAACTGCCGCAGCCGAAGTTGTCGCCGGCCAGCAGGATTTGTGCGCCGGCCGCGCGCGGCTGGTTCAGGATGAAATCGGGTTTCGGATTGCCCTCCGCGTCGTAGCGCCAGTCGCAGAAGAGCTGCTTGTCGAGCCCCTCTTTGGACGTGGTCTTCAGGAAACGGGCGGGTATCACCTGGTCGGTATCTACATTATTAATAGGTAGGGGAACCACGCGGCTCTCGAAATTGGTGAACGGTTTCATAGCAATGTCCTCGCATCGGAAACCACGCCGGTGATGGCGCTGGCGGCGGCGGTCAGCGGGCTGGCCAGGAAGGTGCGGCCGCCTTTGCCCTGGCGGCCTTCGAAATTGCGGTTGGAAGTGGAAACGGCGTACTGGCCGGGCGATAACTGGTCGCCATTCATGGCGATGCACATGGAGCAGCCCGGCTCGCGCCATTCGCAGCCGGCCTGGCGAAACACTTCCGGCAAACCTTCCGCGATGGCCTGGCGTTTGACTTCCTGCGAGCCAGGCACCACCATCACGCGCACCTTCGAGCTGACCTTGCGCCCGCGCAGCATGGCCGCGGCGGCGCGCAGGTCGGTAATGCGGGAATTGGTGCAGCTTCCGATAAAAACGACATCAATGGGATGGCCCACCAACAGCTTGCCGCCCTCGAGGCCCATATAAGCCAGGGCCTTCGAGACCGAGTCGCGGGCGATCGGATCGCCGAGAGCGGAGGGGTCGGGCAGGGACGCGCCGATCGCCATGCCCATGCCGGGGTTGGTGCCGTAGGTGATCATGGGTTCGAGCGCGTCGGCGTCGATCGAGACGCTGCGGTCGTAAGTGGCGCCGTCGTCGGTGGGAAGCTGGCGCCAGCGCGCCACGGCGGCGTCCCAGGCCGCGGCCTTCGGGGCATGCGGGCGGCCGGCCAGGTATTGGAACGTGGTGTCGTCCGGCGCCACCAGGCCGGCGCGCGCGCCGCCTTCGATCGACATATTGCACACCGTCATGCGCTCTTCCATGGAAAGGCCGCGAATGGCGCTGCCGGTGTACTCGAATACCGAACCGGTGCCGCCGGCCACGCCGATTTTGGAAATCAGCGCCAGAATGATGTCCTTGGCCGAGACGCCCGGACGGAGCTTGCCGTTCACTTCCACGCGGAAGGTCTTCGAGGGCCGCTGCAGCAGGCACTGCGTCGCCAGCACGGTCTCCACTTCGCTGGTGCCGATGCCGAACGCCAGCGCGCCGAACGCGCCGTGAGTGGCGGTGTGGCTATCGCCGCAGGTCACCGTCATGCCGGGCTGCGTCAAGCCGAGCTCCGGCCCGATCACGTGCACGATGCCCTGGCGGTCGCTATGCACACCCAGGCAGCGGATGCCGAACTCGGCGCAATTGGCTTCCAACTGGGCAAGCTGGCGGGCGGCAATTTCATCCACGATGGGGAGCGACCGGTCCGTGGTGGGGATGCTGTGGTCGGCGGTGGCGATAGTGAGGTCCGGCCGGCGCACCTTGAGGCCCCGTTCGCGTAGCCCCTGGAAGGCCTGCGGCGAGGTGACTTCATGAACCAGGTGCAGATCGATGAACAGCAGCATGGGGCGTCCAGGCTCGTGATGGACCAGGTGGGCGTCCCAGAGTTTTTCGATGATGGTTCGCGGCATAGGCATTCTTAGGTCCGAAGCGTTCCGATCCTGTATTACAGCACGTAGCGCCGGCGAAGAAATCAAGTTCTAGCCACAGATAAACGCAGATGAACGCCGATAAATCCTTTGATTTCTCTATCTGTGTTCATCTGTGTTTATCTGTGGCTATATCTCTTCACGCTTTCTCCCGGTGTTCATCGGCGGCTATTAAACTGCGGCTGAGCGGAAACCGGTAAGCTTCCGCTCAGCCAATCGCGAGACGTACGGCTTGGCCAACCTGTTCAGTGGTGGCCGGCGTCCCGGAAGGTCGCAGGTCCGCGGTGACGTGGCCGCTCGAAAGAACGGCTTCGATAGCCTTCTCCACGGCGGCCGCTTCCGCGGTCAATCCAAAACTGTAGGCCAGCATGGCCGCCACCGACCCGATGGCGCCCAGCGGGTTTGCTTTATTCTGCCCGGCGATATCCGGCGCCGAGCCGTGCACCGGCTCGTACAGGCCGACATACGCGCCGGATGGTTTGCGGCCGCCGATGGACGCCGACGGCAGCATGCCGATGGAGCCTGCCAGCACGGCGCCTTCATCGCTCAAAATGTCGCCGAACATGTTTTCGGTCAGCACGATGTCGAACCGCCTGGGATTGAGCACGAGCTGCATGGCGCAGTTGTCCACCAACAGATGGTCGAGCGCCACGTCCGGGTATTCGCGCGCTACTTCGCACACCACGCGGCGCCAGAGCTGCGAATTTTCGAGCACGTTCGACTTATCCACCGAAGTGACTTTCTTGCGCCGATTGCGCGCCAGGTGAAAGGCAGTGTGCGAGACGCGCTCGATCTCGGCGCGCGTATAGGTCATGGTATTCACCGCGCGGGTTTCGGCGCCGTTCCCGGTAATGCCGCGAGGCGTTCCATAGTAGATGCCGCCGGTCAGCTCGCGCACGATGATCATGTCCGTGCCTTCCACCAGGTGATTCTTGAGCGGCGAGGAATCGAGGAGCGGCGCGTAGGCACGCACCGGGCGCAGATTGGCGAACACGCCCAGCGCCTTGCGAATCGCGAGCAAACCGGCCTCCGGCCTTTTCTCGGGAGGCGCGTCGTCGAATTCCGGCAGACCCACCGCTCCCATCAGCGTAGCGTCGGCGCAGGCGGCCAGTTGCGCGGTTTCCTCCGGGAACGGCGAGCCCGTCCGGTGAATCGCCACGCCGCCCAGCAGGCCCTCGGTCACGGTGAGCGAATGTTTCCACTTCTCGGCTACCTGCCGCAAGACCAGCACGGCTTCGCGGGTCACTTCCGTGCCGATGCCGTCGCCGGGCAAAACCAGAACATTGAGATTCATGAATCAATCCGCCGCGGCTGGTTGAGCCACGCGCATCTGGCGTAGCAGAGCCAGGATCTCTTCGTCCATCAGCCCCTTCTTGCGCTGGTCGGCCACGGCAGTGAAACGGTGATAGAAATTGTCCAATTCTTCGCGGGAAAGGTCGAAGCCGAGTTTCTTGGCGCGCTCATTCAGCGCATGGCGGCCGCTATGCTTACCCAGCACAAGCTCGCCTTCCGGAACGCCCACCGAACGCGGGTCGATGATTTCGTAAGTGGTCTTTTCCTTGAGGTAGCCGTCCTGGTGAATGCCGGCTTCGTGGGCGAAGGCGTTGCGGCCCACGATAGCCTTGTTCGGCTGCGGCCCGAAGGTGATCAGCGAGCTCAGCAACTGGCTGGCCTGGTAGAGGTGCTCGGTGCGGATTGAGGTGCGGTACGGATACTGGTCGGCGCGGGTCTTGAGAATCATGACCACTTCCTCGAGCGAGCAATTGCCGGCGCGCTCGCCGATTCCGTTGATGGTGCATTCCACCTGGCGGGCGCCGGCTTCGATGGCGGTCAGAGAGTTGGCCACGGCCAGACCGAGATCGTCGTGGCAGTGCACGCTCACGATGGCGTCTTCGCCCAGCGCCCGCGCAATGCGCCCGATCAGAACACCGTATTCCCTGGGCGTGGAATAGCCCACCGTATCGGGAATGTTCACCGTGCCGGCGCCCGCCGCCACCACCGCTTTCGAAACCGCTTCCAGATATTCGGGATCGGTGCGCGCGCCGTCTTCGGCCGAAAATTCCACGTCATCCACGTACCGGCGCGCCAGTTCCACCGCGGCCACGGCTTCGTCCAAAACCTGCGGTTGGGTTTTATGCAGCTTGTATTTGAGATGAATTTCGCTGGTGGCGATGAAGGTGTGGATGCGGGGGCGGGCAGCGCGTTCCAGGCTCTTGGCGGCGCGTTCCACGTCGAGCGTGCAGCAGCGCGCCAGCGCCGCTACGCGGGCCGTGGGAAATTCAGCGGCCACGGCGGATACGGCTTCGAAGTCGCCTTCGGAGGCGATCGGAAAGCCGGCCTCCAGAATGTCCACTCCCAGCTCCACCAGCTTGGCGGCCATTCGCAACTTCTCCGCCACCGACATGCTGCAACCCGGAGACTGTTCCCCGTCGCGCAGCGTGGTGTCGAAGATATATACGTGGTCGGTCATCGGCGTGAGTCCAATACCCGATTATGACCGTGCGTAAGACGATTTGGCAAATTTATAATTTTATGATCTGCCATTAGTCTATGTTATATTGAAAAAACCCATTTCGCCGGATCGCGAGGCTGTATCGAAAGACCATGGAGCTCTATTCGCTGCACGTTTTCCTGACCGTCGCCACCGAAAAGAGCTTTTCGCGGGCGGCAGACAGGCTGCTCCGGACGCAACCGGCCGTGTCGTTGGCGGTGCAGCGGCTGGAGCTGGAATTGGGAGAGCGGCTGATCGACCGTTCCGGCAAGGACTTGATCCTGACCGATGCCGGCCGCGCCGTGCTGGAATACGCCCGCCGCTTCCAGAGCCTGGAACAGGAACTGGGCAACGCGCTTTCCGAGCTGCGCGACAAATCTTCGGGGCGCCTCATCATCGGGGCCAACGAATCCACCACGCTTTATCTGCTGCGCCACATCCAACGGTACCGGGAGCTCTATCCGCGGGTGAAAGTGCAAGTGCGCCGCAGCCTTTCGAGCAAAATTCCCGGCGAGCTGCTGGACGGCAACCTGGAGCTGGGTGTAATCAGCTACGATCCCGGCGACGACCGCATCAAGTCGAAAGTCATCTACACCGACGCGCTGGCCTTGGTGGTATCGCCCCACCATCGCTTGGCCAACCGCAAACACGTGGCGCTGAGCGAGCTCGCTTCGGAGACGTTTATCGCGCACAATGTCGTGTCGCCCTACCGCGAAGTGGTGATCCGCAATTTCCAGACGCACAAAGTCCCTCTTCGCATGGACGTGGAAATGCCGACCATCGAGACGATCCGGAAACTGGTGCAAAACGGGCAGGGGGTGGCGTTTCTGCCGCGCATGTGCGTGGAACAGGAAATCGAGCAGAACCTGTTGAGCGAAGTGCGGGTGACGGAAATGAACGTGGAGCGCAAAATCCGGCTAGTGTACCCCACCCGGCGCGCGCTGAGCCACGCCGCCCGGGCGTTCCTGGAGCTGTTGGGGTAAGCGCACTGCGGGCGGAAACGCCTGCTCCACTCCGCAATCTGCTACCGTGAAGCCGGAGAGGAAAATGGAGGCGTTCCGCTTTCACGTATTTGTCTGCGACCAGCAGAAGCCCGAAGGAGTGCCGTGCTGCGCGGCGCGGGGTTCGGGCCAGGTCTTGGAGGCGCTGCGGCGCGAAATCGTTGCCCGCGGCCTCGAAGACGAAGTCCAGGTGACAGCCTGCGGATCGCTGGGATTGTGCGAAAACGGGCCGAATATGGTCGTGTATCCGGAGGGCGCCTGGTACTCGGGCGTGAACCCGGCCGATGTGCCGGAGATCGTCCGCTCTCATTTCGAAGAGGACAAGCCTGTCGAGCGCCTGCTACGCACCGATCTCGCCGACCTCCGCGCGGAAATCCTGGACAACCGCGAAAAGATGATGGCCGCGCGCCGCGCCCGCGAAGCCGCCGGAGTTTTGCCCGACGACCTGACCGAGCGGATCCGGGGATTTCAGGAGAGCCGTGCCGTGCTTACGGCGCTGGAGCTGGACGTGTTCACGGCCGTGGGGGACGGCGCCGCCGCGGGCCAGGTGGCCGATCGGCTGCGCACCGACCCGCGCGCCACCGAGATGCTCCTGAACGCTCTCGCATCGCTGCGCCTGCTGGTCAAGCGCGAAGGCGCATTTCACAACTCGCCTGCGGCCGCGCGCTACTTGGCTAGCGGGTCGCGCGACAACGCCCGCCCGGCCCTGCTGCACACCGTGCACCTGTGGCACCCGTGGTCTACCCTCACCGACAGCGTGCGCGCCGGTACCGCTGTCGCGCACTCAGAAATCGCCGGCCGCGGCGAGGACTGGACCGAGGCCTTCATCGCCGCCATGCACCGCAACGCTTCGGAACGCGCGCCGGTGGTGTTGCGGGCAGTGGGCGCCGGCGCCGTTCGCCGCATGCTGGACGTAGGCGGCGGGTCGGGCGCTTATTCAATTGCTTTCGCCCAGGCCAATGCCGCGTTGGAGGCGGAGATACTGGACCTGGCAGCCGTCGAGCCTATCGCGCTGCGCCACATCCGCGAGGCCGGCGTGGCCGGCCGGGTCAGGGTCCGCGCTGGCGATCTGCGTTCTGACCGGCTGGGCCAAGGATATGACCTCGTGTTTATCTCCGCCATCTGCCACATGCTCAGCCCCGCGGAGAATCTCGATCTGTTGCGGCGTTCCCACGAAGCGCTCGCGCCCGGCGGCCGCGTCGTCATTCAGGACTTCATCCTGGAGGCCGACAAGACCGCTCCCCGCTTCGCCGCGATGTTCGCCCTCAATATGCTGGTGGGCACGCGCGAGGGCTCGAGTTACAGCGAGCCGGAGTATACCGAATGGCTGGTTGAGGCAGGCTTCCACGAAATCCGCCACCTGCGGTTGCCGGGAATCACCGGGCTGATGGTTGGGTCCCGGCCGTAACGACAGTCCGCTAAGCGGAGCTGAGAGCACTCCTCATGGCCGAGCCGCTCGTAGATCGGGCGCACCCCAGTTCGATCTTCATGGTTTTGAACGCGGCCTCGATTTGGGTGAGTTGGACGTAGCGCTCCCAGTGCACGCCAAGATCTTCTCTCGTCAGATCGCGGATCCGGGATTCACCGGTCACCTGGCTCGCGAATACTTGCCTTCTTGCCGTCCCCTGGGCGCGACCCGATTGCGAGTCTGCGGCAGGCGATGGGGAGTTTCGAGGTTTGAGTTATCGGGGGGCGATGGAGGGCACCTATCCGCACTGAGTACGGTTAGAATGAATCGTTCAACACACGATGCCCCTCTTCACCGAAACTCGTTCGGGCCAATATGAGATCTTTGTGTCCATGGGCGCCAGGCGCGTTGGTGGAGTGTACCCCGGGGGAAATACAAAACTGGATCGCGAGGTTGCAATCGAGCCGTTGGCTGCTGTCCTTGCGTTCGATCCAGAGCTGCCCGCTGGTTTCGGACACGAAGCGAAAACTCCGGCGCGTCTGCCGACCGAGGTGGACCACTATTTGCGGAAAGCCCCGTGTAAGCGAATTTGCGATCCAGGCGGCGCGCGGATGGCGCTTCAGGAGAGGACCGGAGTTCCGTGGCAGGCTGCATTTCGGCCCAACTCGCTGTTGTGGGCGATGGCCGCAGGCTTCGTAATTGCTCTCGTGGCCACACCGTTGATATTAAGGCGGGAGCCCGGAGTCGAGGTGCGCATCCTGTACTCGCGCGTAAATCCAGCGCCGGGCGCTGAGTTCTACGTGGGCATACTCTCGGGCGGCAGCGTCATTTCTCCGAACCGCGAGCGCCGGGAAAGCCGCACAAGCCGGGTTCGCAACGCAGTCTTTCCAGCGAGGCTCAACAATGTCACGGACTAAATCGAAAGGGCAACTAGCGAAGAACTCCGAGAAGCAGCCATCGAACCCATGGCCCGCTCCAGTCGAGAAAGCCGCCCGCGCAACGCCGCGGTCTAGGCTGGTTGGCCGAATTACTCCGATCGCCCTCGCGCTAGCTGGCGGTGCACTGCTGAGCTTCCATTGGATTTATGAAGCTGACTTCTGGTGGCACCTGGCGCAGGGGCGCGAGATTGCGGCCGGACGGTTAGTAACGACCAATCTTTTCAGCGGTACATACCCGAATTATCCACAACCATTTACGTCTTGGCTATTTGAGCTGGGTGCCTACGGCGTTTGGAAAATGGCGGGTGCGGCCGGCATCCAGGTAGGGCAGGCGTTGGTTATTGCGCTCACGCTGGCTCTGGTCTACTTCGCTTGCAGGCATCGAGCAACGGTACCGTTAGTGCTGGCCATTGAGGCGCTCGGCCTATTCCTGATCGAGCCGCGAGCGGTACCCCGGCCCCACCTGGTTTCTTTGATGATGATGGCGGCGTGCACTCTGTTGGTAGAACGCGCTAGAGCCTCGCGGACCGCGACCCCGCTGTTGTGGGCGATCCCATTAATCGCGCTGTGGAGTAACACGCATGCAGAGTCTCTCTTCGGCGCAGCCTACATCGGAATCTTCGCCGCCGGCGAGTTTCTTCATCCGGAAGTCCTTTCCAGGCATCGGGCCTGGATCGCTCTGACGATCGCCGCAGCAGGTACAGTGGCGAATATGGCCAATCCGTACGGAACGGGCCTGTTCCGGTATCTATGGGAGAACGCGAACGCGTCGGAGGTGGTGCAGATCGCGGAATTCCGCCCGGCCTACTTGCCCGTCTATGCTCCCTTTTTCGCGTATCTCGTGTGTGGAGCGGCCTTACTCCTGTTGAGATGGCGGAAAGTCACGCTGTGGGAGATGTTGGTATTCGGATCGTTTGGTTTCCTCGCGCTGCGGCACGTCCGCTTCACCAGCCTTTTCTTTTGCGTGTCCGCTCCGATCGTAGCTGCGCGCCTGGCCGATACCCGTGCCAGAATCGCCAAGGGACCAATCCTCGTACCGGCAATGTTGTTAATTGGCATGCTGCTGTCGCCGGTGCCATTCGCAAGACGCTTCCAACAGCTTGGGATCGGATCGAATTACCTAGAGCCGCGTGACCTCCTTTCGCCCGGCGCGAACGCCTTCATCCGCTCGGCCGCCCTGACAGGCCCTGTGTTTAACAGCAACAATCTGGGCGGTTATCTCGCCTGGAATCTGTACCCCGATGTGCACATTTTTCAGGACGGCCGGTTTCAGGCCTATCCGCCCAAGTTCTTTGCGAACATACACCAAGCCTATCAATCCCAGCCGGACTGGGATCGATTGGTGGCCGGTGTCGACTGGGCCGTGTTGTCGCTGCATCGAAGCGGCCCGCTCTCCGGTGCGGGCCGTTTCCCGCGGGAGCAGTGGACGCCCATCTACGTGGATCGAGCGGTCGCGATTGTAGTGCGGCGGTCGGGTAAGTTCGGAGCCCTGGCCGTTAAGCACGGCCACGTGCGGTTGCCGGGAATCACCGGCCTCATGGTTGGGTCGCGGCCGTAATTTCGGCCCCGGCGCGGGGCGCCTTCAGCCTGCGCTTCTGTCTCTCGCTGGGTTTATGCGGCATGAATCTCGCCTGCTCGCCGGCTGGATCGCCATGGAGCACCCGAAGCGGTACAGTGGGTTCTATCTCAAGTACTAGCCATAGGTACCAGGACACTGCCTAGCTAATTAGTACTCTTCCTCTGTTGACATCGGGAGGCCTTGGCGTGATGATTGGCATCCCGAAAGCCCTAAGTCCGGGAAGCTGGCCGAGGGTCCGGCTGGCGGAGGTTTCCCAAAGGGAAGCTCGTCTCTGGCAGCGGAACGCTTCATTCAACTTGATGAAAAAATGACAGTTACTCTCCGAACCGGAGTTCCGGTTCACCTGTTTCTGGCTGCGCGGGGGCCGGTTCCTTGCATCCCGCAGGCAGCATGTAATCGTACGTTACGCTGCGCGGGCATCGACCGGCTGGGCAATGTATGCATGGCCAGTACGAGGATTTTTCGGCCGCAATAGGCCGAATACCCTATCACGTGCCCGTTGGATTACGCCTTTTGACTATTACCATATCGAAAAAAGATCTATTGCCAATTCGGATTCGCCAGTGGTACTGTTCGCAAAGGGGGATTAACCCATATGTACCTGCGAAACGTAATCTTGGTGGCTATCGTTCTTGCGATGGCCTCCTTTGCTCAATCAATCGCGAGCCTGGACGCTCCTGTCCAGGTCCATTACTTCGCGCCTCAGTCGTACGGTGACGGTTACATCAACGTCATGAACGACGGCTATAACGGCGATGAACTGCAGGGTCCCGCCGCGGGAGCTGCAGGCAACATCTGCGTAAATGTCTTCGCGTTCGACGCCAATGACGAGCAGGAAATCGCTTGCTGCTCCTGCCTGATCACGCCGAACGGATCTGTGGCTCTCGACATCAACGGAATCTTGAAGAACACCGCGACCGGCGTAACGCCGGCCAAGGGCGAGACCGTTAAGCTCGTTGCCACGGAACCTACGGCGGGCTTCACGGGCACGAGTTGCTCCGGTAGTGCGCTGACTGTGGGCACCGCTACCCTTGCCACCGGTATGGTGGCCTGGGGTACCACTCTCGCACTGACGAACACCTCGGGTGCATACGCAACTGTAGAGACACCGTTCATCCCGGTCACTCCAGGCGGTACTTCCCTTACCACTGCTAACACCGACCTGAACAGCATTTCCACCCGGTGCGCTTTCCTCATCAACAATGGCAGCAACGCGGGTCTTTGCGGGCCGTGCACTGCCGGTGCGCTGGGCGCCGAGAAGATGTAGTTTTCAGGGTTCCAGCTTAACTTTTTCCGGGTAACCGGTTTTTGCCCCGGTTACCCGGGGTTTTCGCAACAACCAAGGCAGTAAGCCAAACAATCCCAAATGCTGAAAGGAGAGTTCGTGGCACGATATAAGATTTTTAGGGTAGTGGGTGTAGTGTCGGCGGGTTTTTGTTTATCCGCCGCCGCTCAGAATGGTGGACCCAGCGCTGTCATTAGCAGCGACACCGTTCTGATGGAAGTTAACGGAGCAAAGATAACGGCCGGGGATATCGAGCACAAGCGTGCCGGAGCCCTCTTCCAGAGCCGGAACAATTATTATGAGGCGGAACGCAAGGTCTTGCAGGACCTCGCGGATCAGACGCTGCTGGATCAACAAGCGGCCAAAGAGGGGATCCCCGTCGAGCAGTTGCTGGAGAGGCATGTAAATTCCACGCTTCCGCCGGATCCTTCTGAAGAAACCTTGCACGTGTATTACGAAGGCGTGGACACGACGCAGCCCTATGAAGCAATGCATGGCAAGATCCTCGATTCGATTCGGGCGCGGCGCGTGTCCAAGGCCCAGACAGCTTACTTGGAGTCCCTTCGCAGCCATGCTTCCATCCTTATTCTTTTGGCGCCGCCGCGGGCTCCGATTTCCATGAAGGACGTGGCCTTGCGCCAAGAGGGCGCGCCTCAGGTCACGCTTTTAGAGTACGCGGACTACGAGTGTCCTTATTGCCAGCAAGCCGAACCTGTCCTGGAGAAAATCGAAGCGGAATTCAAAGGGAAAGTCGCATTCGCCTTCAAGGATTTTCCGCTTCCCATGCATCCGCATGCCGAAAAGGCCGCGGAAGCCAGCCGCTGCGCCGCCGCGCAAGGCAAGTATTGGGATTATCATGACCTGCTGTTTGCCAGCAAGAAGCTCGATGTCGATTCACTGAAGAAGGATGCCAGCGACCTGAAGTTGGACACGGCGGCATTCAATTCCTGCCTGGACAGCGGCAAGATGACCGGCGAGGTGAAGGCCGAATCCTCGGAAGCTCAGTCGCTCGGCATTTCGGGGACGCCCACCTTCTTCGTCAATGGCCGCGCTGTGAGCGGCACTAATTACGAAAAAATTCGTGCTGTAATCGACGAAGAGCTCCAAGCGACGAGCATTCGAACCGCGGCGGCGTCCGCGAACCCGGCGACAGAGAATCGCCAGCAGGACGAGTCGCGCAGCCACTAACAAGAGCGAGAGAAAACAGGATGAGCATTAGAAACCTATGAGCATCAATCGATTCTGGATCTCGGCGCCCGTCTGCGCGCTCTTGTTTGTAGCTACGTCCGCCGCCGGAAGCATTCAGTATGAGATCAGTAACACCTCTACGCTGGGAGTGGAACAGTACGCGTATGTGATTAGTGGTTTTACGCTGCAAGCGAATGAGCAACTGCAAATTGTGTTTCCGGTAGCGTTGTACGGAGCTCTTTCCAACGCTTCGTCCGTTACAAATTTCACTATCACGCTGTACCAACCGAACAATCCGCCTGGTTTCGACGGAGACTATAACGCCTTGGCACTGGTAAACAATCCGGCGCTGACAGGGCCGTTCACGGTGGATTTCACCTATATCGGTACCGGAACGCCGGGACCGCAACAATTTTACCTCTACCAGTTCAGCCCCTCGGGAGGCTCTCCCGCGCTGGTCGACTCGGGGACCACCGTCAACATGGCGCCGGAGCCCGGGACGCTTTCCCTGGCTGGCTTGCTGGTGGCGGCGGGTGGTGTTTGGCGGGCCGTACGTCGCCATCCGGTTTAAACGGCCCAAGTAGGTTTTAGAAAAAAATACGTCTATTTGGATCTCCAGTGAGGTCGCTATGCGATACGTGTATTCTGCTGCCGCAATTGCCATTGCTATTTCCTCGTTAGCTCCATCCGTGGCGCTTGGACAGAGTTCCAGCCTGTCCGTTGTGAACTACGTGCTGGTGGGTAGCCAAGTCGCCACTACAACAGGGGTATACGCCACGTACCAGGCGGTCCTCAACAACAGCGGGTCCGCTCTCCCTGGCGTTACGGCCACCGTAAGCGTTACTGCCGGCACCACCAACGTGCAGACGGTAGCTGGCCAGAGCACGGTGCACTTCTCGCCCGTGCCGGCGAACAGCACGGTGACCAGCAACGACACCTTCACCGTTGAGATCCAGCGTGGCTCCCTTTTCTCATATAGTTCCCTCCAATGGTCGTTTCAAAACCCGTTTGCCGACCCCGGCCAGAATCAGACAGCGCCGGTTGGCGCCACGGTTACGCTGAACGGGACCGCATCGACGAATCCCAGCGGCGTCGGCTCGCTGACGTATAGCTGGTCGTTTCAATCGGTTCCGGCAGGGTCGAACGCAGTACTGTCGAATGCCAACACGGCGGTGGCAACATTCGTAGTCGATAGGGTGGGGGCGTATGTCATTCAGCTCACCGTTACCAACAACACCAACGGCCTGAGCGACACCCAGACTGTTACCGTCAGCACCGTCAACACACCTCCGGTTGCTAATGCGGGCGCCAATCAAACCGTTGCGGTGGGGTCGCAGATTACTTTAAATGGCAGCGGATCCACCGACATAGACGGTTATCCACTTAGCTACCAGTGGAGTGTCGTAAGTATTCCCAATGGAAGTTCTGCCGGTTTGATGGACGCCCGGTCCGTGTATTCCTATTTTGTCGCCGACGTCCCCGGGACTTATATTATTCAGCTTGTTGTCAGCGATGGTCATAACAGCAGTCTACCGTCAACCGTCACCGTAACCAGCGGCAGTACTCCCCCGGTAGCCAATGCCGGTCCGAATCAGAGCAATATTACTGTCGGCTCGCTCGTGCAACTGAACGGTTCCGGATCGACCGATGTGAATGGCAACCCGTTGACTTATTCGTGGAGCTTCAATTCGCGTGCGGGCGGCAGCTCCGCGACTCTCAGTAGCTCCACGCTAGTAAACCCCACATTCACCGCCGATAAGGCCGGCATATACGTGGTTCAGTTAATCGTAACCGATACCACTACTCAGTTGGTCAGTAACCCTTCAACAGTGACAATAACCACGACGACTGCTCAGGCGCCGACGGCGAATGCGGGGCAGAACCAGACGGTAGCGGTAGGTAGCACGGTTACGCTGAGCGGTTCCGGGACGGATCCTCAAGGTTTGCCATTAACTTACTCGTGGTCGTTGATCGCTTTGCCGTCGGGAAGCCATGCGACGTTGTCGGGCGCTAACACCGCCAACCCAACCTTTGTAGCCGACGTGACCGGAAATTTCGTTGCCCAGCTCATTGTGAATAACGGGTATCTATCTAGCGCACCCGCTACTGTGAACGTCGCAACGACGACTACGCCGCCGAGCGCCAACGCCGGGCCGAATCAGACCGTGTATCTGGACAGCACGGTAAACCTGGCAGGCAGCGGCTACGATCCCAACGGTTATCGCTTAAGCTATAGCTGGTCGCTGAACACGGTTCCCGCCGGAAGCGCGGCAACGCTCTCCGGAGCGGCCACGCCAAATCCCACTTTTGTGGCCGATTTGGCTGGAACATATGTAGCGCAATTGATTGTCTCCGATCAATTCACCAGCAGCGCGCCCTCGACAGTCACCATTACAGCAGGCCAGTTGACGATCACCCTCACGCCTTCGCCGCTGACGCTCTACAACTCTCCGGCTACCATGACGGTGACGCTAAGTCCAGCGGCTGGTCCTACTCCAATCACAGTTTTCTTGAAATATTACGGCACCGACACCATCAGTGGTCCATCGACGGTTACCGTTCCGGCGAACTCCAGCGGCGCCAATTTCACCGTTACTCCATTAGGGGCAGGCCTTAGCGATGTCAACGCGTATGCCATTGGATATCAGACGACAACGGCTTGGGTAACAGTAACGACACCCTCCATACAGGTTGGGTTCAATGGTTTGGCGACGGTAGGGTACGGTCAGAGCATTAGCGGAACGATCACGCTCGATGCGCCTGCCCCTCCCGGCGGAACCACGATTGCTCTTGCATCGAGCGGGGCGGGACAGGTCACCTTCAGCCCCAGCAGCAACGTTTCGATTTCGCCAGGGACAACGACCGGAACGTTTAACGTTACCGGCGCAACGGCAGGGGCGGCTACCATTACCGCCAGTGGATCTGGCTACAACAGTGGCACGGCGATTCTCCAAGTCGTCCCCGCCACCATCAGTTTCTCGACTCAGGTCGTTTCGGTGGGTGCGGGCGGGGTACAATCCATAAACCTACTCCTTTCAGCACCCGCACCCGCCGGCGGCCTGTCTGTGAGTCTGCAATCGAGTAATACGGCTGCCGCAACCGTGCCGCAAAGCGTGACGGTTCCTCAGAATCAAAGCAACGTACCCGGTGGTTTCAATATCACCGCCGGGAACAACGCCGGTTCGGCAAACATCACCGCGAGCACCACCAATGCAAACTTCTCCGCGGCCGGCCAAAGCGTAGCGGTTACCGTGACCGTTGGGCCGAGCATCGGCAACCTGTCGCCAACCTCCGGCCCGGTGGGCACGGCGGTGACGATTACGGGCAGTAATTTCGGGGCGACGCAGGGCAGCA
The DNA here is from genome assembly GCA_049511335.1 of Bryobacteraceae bacterium. Taxonomy (GTDB): domain Bacteria; phylum Acidobacteriota; class Terriglobia; order Bryobacterales; family Bryobacteraceae; genus JBEKYD01. The sequence continues at coordinate 18,245 of JBEKYD010000125.1, forward strand.
GCACGGTGAAGTTCGGCAGCACCAGCGCAGCCGTAAGCACTTGGAGCGCGACCAGCATCGTGGTGACCGTGCCCAGCGGTTTGAGTTTGGGCAACGCATCGGTGGTGGTAACGGTAGGCGGCCAGGCCAGCACCGGCTCCAACTTCGCGGTAACGCCGGGCATCACCAGCCTGTCGCCGACTTCGGGAACGGTAGGTACGCCGGTCACGATCACGGGCACCAATTTCGGGGCGACGCAGGGCGGCAGCACGGTGACCTTCGCCGGCGCCACCGCAACGGTGACAAGCTGGGGCGCGACCAGCATCGCGGTAACCGTGCCCAGCGGGGCCACCACGGGCAATGTGGTGGTAACGGTAGGCGGTGTGGCCAGCAACGGGTCGAGCTTTACGGTAACGCCGACCATCTCCAGCCTTTCGCCCGCTTCGGGACCGGTGGGTACACCGATCACGATCGCGGGAACCGGTTTCGGTTCGGCGCAGGGCACCAGCACGGTGACCTTCGGCAGCACCGGCGCAACCGTGACAAGCTGGAGCGCGACCAGCATCGCGGTGACCGTGCCCAGCGGTTTGAGTTTGGGTAACGCATCGGTGGTAGTAACGGTAGCCAGCGTGGCCAGCACCGGCTCCAACTTCGCGGTAACGCCGGGTATCACCAGCCTTTCGCCGACTTCGGGCGCGGTGGGCGCGCCGGTGACGATCACGGGCACCAATTTCGGGGCGGCCCAGGGCAGCAGCACGGTGATGTTCAGCGGCGCCAGCAGCAGCGCAAGCGTGACCGGTTGGAGCGCAACCGGCATCGTAGTGACGGTGCCGACCGGGGCGACCACGGGCAACGTGGTGGTGACGGTAGGCGGCGTGGCCAGTAACGGCTCGAGCTTCACGGTACTGCCAACGCCGAGTATCACCAACCTGTCGCCGACTTCGGGACCGGTGGGCACGCCGGTCACAATCTCGGGCAGCAATTTCGGATCGGCGCAGGGCACCAGCACGGTGAATTTCGGCAGCACCGGCGCAAGCGTGACAAGTTGGAACTCGACCACCATCGTGGTGACCGTGCCCAGCGGTTTGAGTTTGGGTAACGTATCGGTGGTAGTAACGGTAGCCAACGTGTCCAGCACCGGCTCCAACTTCGCGGTAACGCCGGGTATTACCAGCCTGTCGCCGAGTTCGGGACCGGTAGGCACGGCGGTAACGATCGCGGGCACCAATTTCGGGGCGACGCAGGGCACCAGCACGGTGATGTTCAGCGGCGCCAGCAGCAGCGCAAGCGTGACAAGCTGGAGCGCAACCAGCATCGCGGTGACCGTGCCGACCGGCGCGACCACCGGCAACCTCGTCGTAACGGTAGGGACCCTGGCCAGCAACGGCTCTCAGTTTACGGTGACAACCTTGCCCACAATCGGCAGCCTGTCGCCGACTTCGGGACCGGTGGGTACGGCGGTCACAATCTCGGGCAGCAATTTCGGATCGACGCAGGGCACCAGCACGGTGAATTTCGGCAGCACGCCCGCAAGCGTGACAAGCTGGAACGCGACCACCATCGTGGTGACCGTGCCCAGCGGTTTGAGTTTGGGTAACGCATCGGTGGTAGTAACGGTAGCCAGCGTGGCCAGCACCGGCTCCAACTTCGCGGTAACGCCGGGTATCGCCAGCCTGTCCCCGACTTCGGGACCGGTGGGCACGGCGGTGACGATCACGGGTACTAATTTCGGGGCGTCGCAGAGCACCAGTACGGTGACCTTCAATAACACGAGTGCGGGAACCGCGACAAGCTGGAGTGCCACCAGCATCGTAGTGAACGTGCCCAGCGGCGCGACCACGGGCAACGTGGTGGTAACGGTAGGCACCGCGGCCAGCAACGGCTCGAACTTCACGGTAACGCCGGGCATCGCCAGCTTGTCGCCAGCTTCGGGACCGGTGGGTACGGCGGTGACCATCACGGGCACCAACTTCGGTTCGACGCAGGGCACCAGCACGGTGAATTTCGGCAGCACCGGCGCAAGCGTGACAAACTGGAGCGCGACCAGCATCGCCGTGACCGTGCCCAGCGGTTTGAGCTTGGGCAGCGTATCGGTGGT
>JBEKYD010000126.1:0-20297 GCA_049511335.1 Bryobacteraceae bacterium
GATCGGCGTCGATCGGAACCTGGGCCTGCGCCGCCACAGCCAGCAACGGAATCCATGCGCGCCCTCGCATTTGTTCTTATTATGCGGCTTATTTGCGGCGGCGCCAACGGGGGGGCTACGGTCGCCAATAGCAGGCTGCCTTTGCTTGTTACACCGCCAGGTACAGCGAGTTACCCTGCCGGTTCACCAGCAACAGGGTTTGGTCGCCCGAGCTGCCGTGCAGAGCGTTGCGGAAGTCCTGCACGTTATGCACCGGCTTGCGGTTCACTTCCTGGATCACGTCGCCGCGCTGCAAGCCGGAACCGGCCGCTTCGCTCGATGGATCGATTTGAGTCACCACTACGCCCGTGGTCGCCTGCGGCAAGCCAAGCTGGCTGGCCGTATCGGGAGTGATGTTCTCCACCGAAACTCCTTCCATGGCGTGATCGGCGGAGTGATCGGGGCGTTCGACCGTGGCGGTCTCGGTCGGCAGTTCGGCCAGCTTTGCGTTCACGGTGCGTTCGGTTCCGTCGCGCAGCACTTTAACCGTTACCTCGCTGCCGGGACGCATCAAGGAAATCGTCATGGCGAGCTGATTGCTATCGGCAACCGGCCGCCCATTCACGTCGAGAATGATATCGCCCTTCTGAATACCGGCGCGCGCAGCCGGGCTATCGGGGGAAACCGAGGTCACCAGCGCTCCGGCCACGCCATTTTCGTGGAACGCCTTGGCAATGCCCGGTGTCACTTGTTGCGACATCACGCCCAGATACGCGCGGACCACCTTGCCGTTATGCAGGATCTGGTCCATCACGTTCTGCGCCACCGAAACCGGAATCGCAAAACCGATGCCCTGGTTGCCTTCCGACCCGTTGGCCAGAATGGCGGTATTGATGCCCACCAATTCGCCGCGGTCGTTCACCAGCGCGCCGCCGGAGTTGCCGGGGTTGATCGGCGCATCGGTCTGGATGAAATCTTCGTAGCGTTCGATACCCAGGCCGGAGCGGCCCTTGGCGCTCACGATTCCCATGGTGACGGTGCCGCCCAACCGGAACGGATTCCCAATGGCCAGCACGTAATCGCCGACCTCCAGCTTATTGGAATCGCCAATCACTGCCGTGGGCAAATCGCCGGCATCGATCTTGAGCACGGCAACGTCGGTTTTGGGATCGGTGCCCACCACGCGGGCTTTGAATTCACGATTGTCCGCCAGGGTAGCACGCACGTCGTTGGCGCCATCCACCACGTGGTTATTGGTCAGGATGTAGCCGTTGGAGCTGACGATGACGCCCGATCCGGCGCCCTCCTCGCGTTGCGAGCGAGGCATTTGCTGGCCGAACGGGTTGGCGTTGCCGAAGAACTGGCGGAAGAACGGATCCATCTGGGGCATCGCTTGCCCCGAAGTCTTGATTACCTTGGTGGAAGAAATGCTTACTACGGCGGGCGCCACGCGCTTCACCACCGGCGCAAACCCTGCGTGAGTGGCGGGTTCGTCCGCATTGGCGTATTTAAAAGTAGCGGGCGGGTTCAGCTCACCCATGTGGTCCGCGGCCGCTAACGCGAGGCCGCCTAGCCCCAGGGCTCCCGCCAATGCCCACGCCATAGGGCGCCTCGCAAATGTGTCGATTTTCATGTACCCTCCTGGAATCTGCGCCCGCTTCGGTGCGGGCTTACACTATTACGGACGCACCACCGGGCGCGGGGTCTCGTCGCGGCGAGTCGGTAATTGTGGCCCGGAAGTCTAGGGATGCCGTGCCGCGGTACTGCAACCTGGGATCTGCAACCGGTGCGGCGCCAGGTGCGTCTACCTTTGGTATATTGGCCTCAGAAGTGTGCCTATGCGACCATCCAAAGCTTTCATCATGTGCGGAGCGCTAGTGGCGGGGTTGCTCGCGAGCCTCGCGCTCGCTCAAGAGCAGGGCCCGATCAAGGATCCGGGGCAGCCTGTTTCCAAGCCCAAACAGCCCGCCGCGGATACTTCGAGCCCCACCGGCGCCGATACCGACACCAACACCACCACGGACCTTCCCAAGATTCCTTCCCAGTACAAGAAGAATCCCAACACCACCGGCTTGGCCAACTTCAAAGCCGATGTGGACCTGGTGACGCTGGACGTTTCCGTAGTGGACACCAAAGGCCATTTCCTGCCCGGAATTCCGCCCGCCAACTTCCGCGTGCTGGAGGATAACGTCCCGCAGCAGATCAAGCAGGTGAACCAGGGCGAAGCGCCCATGACCATCGCCGTGCTGATCGAGTTCAGCGCCAAATTCCAGCGGCTCTACGGCCCGACATGGTTCCAGACGCTCAATCTTGCCTGGGGGTTTGCCAGCACCTTGAAGCCGCAGGATTACGTGGCTGTGATCGCCTACGACCTCAAGCCCGAGATCCTCTCCGATTTCACCACCGACCGCAATAAGACTCACGAAGCCCTGCAGCGCCTGACCATCCCTGCCTGGCAGGAAGCCAACCTGTTCGATGCTCTTACCGACACCGTGGACCGCATGTCCGGCATCGAAGGGCGCAAGGCGATTTTGCTGATCTCTTCCGGTATCGATACCTTCAGCAAGCTCACCTTCGACAAAACCCGCAAGTTGGTGCAGGAAGGCGGCGTGCCGATCTACGCGATCGGGCTGATGCAAATGCTGCGCGAGCTGATGGATGCCGGCGGCGGCATGGGCGCTGCCCGAAATATGGATTTTCTGCAGGCCGACAACGAAATGCGCACCTTCGCCAAGGAATCCGGCGGCCTCTCCTTCTTCCCCCGGTTCCAGGGCGAGAACCCGGAGATTTTCCAGCAGGTCCAGCAGGCGCTGCGAAGCCAGTATGTGATCTCGTACTCGTCGAGCAATAAGGTGCACGACGGCGCGTATCGCAAGATCAAAGTGGAGCTGATCGACGGCAGCGGCAATCCTATGGCGTTCAAGGACGACAAGGGAAAGCCGGTGAAGTACGCCGTTCTGACCAAGTCCGGCTATAAGGCCCCGCGCGAAATAGAGTGAGTGGGACAGTCCTTCGGGCCTGCCAGGAGCTGACCTCCTGGCCTTTCACTGGAGTTTCAGAAACGTTCGAGCGCTTTGCGGGCCATTTTTTCCGCGGCCTGGGAAACCCGGCCGGCTTCGCCGAATCCGAGCACCGAAACCAATACGTAATCGTGGCCGCCGCGAATGACATGCAATTGGGTGCCGGCGCCGTCGATATCCAGATAGAAGGCCGTGGTTTCCGGCGGCGTCTCCGCCAGATGCGCTTCGCGCAGGTGGCCGTCGGGAATGGCTCGTTGCAGGTTGGCCGCTTCGGCGCGGACATCGAGACGCCTGCGCACGTGCTGGACGGTGATGGTGACGATTCCGGAACCGGCCGCATAGTCGCAACTCGAAGAGTCGTCGGCGGTGTCTTCCTTGCCGCGGCCCACCGGCCGGCCCAGCGCTTGTTCCACGTCGGCACGGGTCACGACCGTGCAAGCGGCAGGAAAACCCAACGGGGAGGGCTTGCTTGCGGTGGCGTGGCTATCGCTGGAAAACGCCAGCAGCAGCGGCACATAGAAGAGAACCGTCACGGCTCCATTACAAAGCCGCGCGGCCAGCCAAGCAAGACTGAGCCGTACCCGCGAACTGCCAGTACTTTTTGGCGAATTCAGCGCCGCCATTTTCGCAAACACCAAACGCGGCGTAACTGGTGGGGCGGACCCCCCCTGGTCCGCGCGGGACGCCCCCGTCCCGCACTTCTCCCCAAGAACCAAGTGTCCGACACCGGCGAAGAGCCGGCCAGGGGGCCGGCTGCGGACGAGGGCGTCCGCCCTACCGCTTGCGGCTTCGCGGCGGTCGTTCACGGCTTGCCGACAATTGACTAAACAAATCCATACTTCATGGTAAGTATAGATATTTCAATCGATTGGTCCACCAGGACGGCCCTTTTTGGTGTCACCCGGGGACGGCGCCTGCACAAGAATGCACAAAGGCGCGCCGGTGGGTGGGCGGAGGGTTCCCGATCGACCGTGGAAGGGCGCGCTCAAGCGAAATGGGGCTGCTGGGACGCCCCCGGCGGCCTTTTCTATAGTCCAGGCTCAGTGGCCGCGAGAGGGCTGAGAAGCGCCCCAGATTGGCCCCATCACAAAAATGCTCACCCCGAAGGGTGAGCATTTATTTCCCCCTGTTCTCACAGGGGCGATGTACGATGGGAGAATCAGCTTCGACGGAATCGCAACCGTCAAAACTTTGTAGTTGGATCTTATTTCCCCTAGCGTCTCAAGTCAAGAAGAAATCCGGCGCTCATTTTCTGGGCTGTAACCACTTCAAATTTCGCTACTTGCGAGGAGCGATGTTTTTCCACAGGTTACCCTCAGCGGAGCGAAACCGCCTTTGGCGGCCTGAAGATTTCGGTCTAAGGCCCAGAAAAGTAGCGGCTTATCGAAGGCGATCCGCCTCATTCCAGATGCAGCGTGATCATGGCGTCGGCCTCTTCGCCGTGGCGCAGATGGCGCGCCAAAGCCCGCAGGCCGCCCACCAGAAGCCCCGAAAGAAGCGAAAATCCAACCAGTATCCCGATGAGAACAAAGATATTTAGGATGAGATTGCCAATGTTGTCGCGTCTCGTCGGGACGTACTCGTTACGGGTGATTTCCGCTTGATAACGGATTTCCCCCAGCAATCGTTCTGCCTGGTCCGGGTCCGGCGGAGAGACGACGACCGCGATCAATGGGCCGGTCCGCTTGGCCATCGCACCCGGCAATTTCTGGAAATCGGCAATTTTCCGGATGGCGATCTGCGGGGTGGGATAGTTGAAAATGGCCAGAGTCATGTCCCCCTTGGGGCTATGGAAGGCGCCGATCTGCACCTCGGTTTCGTAGTGAAACGCGGCAGTCGCGGGAGGAATCGCGGGATCGAACTTGGCCAGCCCGGCTGGGCCGATCACGTAACGCTCGCTATTGGCCACCAAGCCAGTGGCCGGCAGGTAGCCCGGAAGAATCGGCAGGGAGGTCGTGTCGACGTGATTCAGACCTTGAAGCACCGCGGCGATCTGGCTCGAGTCGGGCTTGTAACCGGAAAACCGCAGCAGGTAATTGCCGTCGACCAGCAGGAGGGTATCGGAGGTCTCGGCCGCCAGAGGTGCGGCCTTGGATGGAACCGATCCGGCGGGGCGCTGCCAGTCGAATGCACCCAGCGATGAGGTGGTGTCGGCCAGCCGCCAAACGCTCACGGTGAGCTTGGACTTTCCATTTTCGTAAACGCCGGTTTCGGCGGACCGGAGGGCATATTCGTGCCACAAGGCTGGGTCGGCCAGCTCAGGGCTGCCGCTCGAAACGCGGCGATAGGCGCCGATGGCGTCGGGCAGCATCGCGGCTGCCGCCAGGGCGGGAATCAGAAAAATGGAGAGCAAACGCATAAGACAGTTCTCAGTTATCAGTTTTCAGTTATCAGTTTGTGGATCGAAACCCTTCTCCTTCTTAGACGCCGCTGCCCAGGGGGCCGGCTTCACGAATTGGCGCCGTGGCACTTCTTGTACTTTTTGCCGCTGCCGCAGGGGCAGGGATCGTTGCGGCCCACTTTCTGGCCCACCGAAACCGTCTGGGCGGTGGCGGTGTCGCCTCCCACGAATTGCAGAGCCTTCAGTTCCTGTTCCTTTTTGCGCTGGATATTGCGGGTGAAATCTTCGATGGTGCTCTTGGCGGCTTGGCGCTGCTGCTCTTCCGCGGCCGCGGATGCCGGCCGGGAACCTGGGCGTGAAGGCCCGCCAGCGTGCGCGTCCCCATTGCCATCTTCCGTCTCCTCCTCCTCGTCGGTGGGGAATGGAAGCGGCGGCGGCGCGCCGGCTTGAACCTGGAGGAAATAAAGATACCGCACGGTCTCATCCTCGATGCGGTCCATCATCGCGGTGAACAACTCGTAGGACTCCTTCTTGTATTCGACCAGCGGATCCTTCTGGCCATAAGCCCGGTTGCCGATGCCCTGCTTGAGCTCGTCCATCGACAGCAGGTGGTCTTTCCACTGGTTGTCGATGACCTGCAGCATGACGATGCGCTCGGTCTGGCGCATGATGTCGGCGCCCACCAGGTCTTCCTTTTCCTGATATCTCCGGCGCAGGTTCTCGACGATGTGTTCGGCCATTTCGGGGCGGGTCAGACCGCCCAGCTCGGCGAGATCGATTTTGCTGCCGAACTGCGACAGGACTTCGGTGCGCAGGCTGACCATGTCCCAGGTATCGGGGTGCTTGTCTTCGGCGCAGTGCCGGTCGATGAACGCCTCGACGATGCCGGTCACCATGTCCATGATGCGATCCTTCTGGTCGGCGCCCTCGAGCAATTGGCGGCGCATGCCGTAGACGGCTTTGCGCTGCTTGTTGTTGACGTCGTCGTATTCCAGCAGGTGTTTGCGGGCCTCGAAGTTCTGGACTTCGACGGCTTCCTGCGCCTTGGCGATGCGCTTCGAGATGAGCTTGCTTTCGATGGGCTCGTCTTCGGTCATGCCCAGCCGCAGCATCAGGCGCTGCATGCGCTCGCCGCCGAAGATACGCAGCAGGTCGTCCTGAAGCGAGAGGAAGAAACGCGAGCTGCCGGGGTCGCCCTGGCGGCCGGCGCGTCCACGGAGCTGATTATCGATACGGCGCGATTCGTGGCGCTCAGTGCCCACGATATGCAGCCCGCCCAGGGACGTTACCTCGTCGTGCTCCGCGTCGGTTTGGGCCTTCGAGCGGGCGAAGATTTCATCCCACTTGTCGCGCGGTACGCGGTAGAACTGGTCGTGGTGGGTGAAGAAATAAAAATGCTCGTCGGCCACGTACTGGGCCTCGTCTTCGCTCAACCTCGTGGCCAGCTTGTCCTTCAGGCAGATATCCTTGGTCATGAACTCGGGGTTGCCCCCGAGCAGAATATCGGTTCCGCGGCCGGCCATATTGGTGGAGACTGTGACGGCCGCGCGGCGTCCGGCCTGCGCCACGATGGACGCTTCGCGTTCGTGATTCTTGGCGTTCAGCACTTCGTGCCGCACGCCCATCTTCTTTAATATGCCGGCGAGCCGTTCCGACTTTTCCACCGAGATGGTGCCCACCAGCACCGGCTGCCCGGTCTCGTGCGCTCGCTTGATTTCCTTGGCGGCGTTGCGAAACTTTTCTTCCTCGGTGCGATACACCACGTCCGGATTCTCAATGCGAACCAGCGTACGGTTGGTGGGAATGACGGTGACATCGAGGTTATAGATCTTCTGGAATTCGGCCGCTTCGGTTTCCGCCGTACCGGTCATGCCGGACAGCTTTTTGTACATGCGGAAGTAATTCTGGAAGGTGATGGTGGCGAGGGTCTGGTTCTCGCGCTGGATCTTGACGCTTTCCTTGGCTTCCACCGCCTGGTGAAGGCCGTCCGACCAGCGCCGGCCGGGCATGAGACGCCCGGTGAATTCGTCCACGATCACCACTTCCGGCCCTTCGTCGCCATCGCGCACCACGTAATCGCGGTCGAGCTGGTAGAGAACGTGCGCCCGCAGCGCCTGCTGCACGTGGTGGTTGAATTCGATATTGGCGGGGTCGTAGAGATTGCCCAGGTTGAGCAGCTTCTCTACCTTTAATACGCCCTCTTCGGTCAGGGCCGCGGTTTTGTGCTTTTCATCGATGGTGTAATCGCCGGTGGTGTATTTTTCGCCCGGCTCCTTGCCTTCGATCACTTCCCCGCGCACCAGCTTGGGAATGATGCGGTTGATCTTGTAATACTTGTCGGTCGATTCTTCGCTGGGACCGGAGATGATGAGCGGGGTGCGGGCTTCGTCGATGAGGATGGAATCCACTTCGTCGACGATGGCGTAGTAATGCTCGCGCTGGGTGCAGTCCTCGATGCGGAACTTCATGTTGTCGCGCAGGTAATCGAAGCCGAACTCGTTGTTGGTGCCGTAGGTGATATCGGCGCCATAGGCTTCCTGCCGCTCGCGGTCGTCCAGATCGTGAACGATCACCCCCACCCGGAGGCCGAGAGCCTTGTACACGCGGCCCATCCATTCGGAGTCGCGCTTGGCCAGGTAATCGTTCACGGTGACGACATGCACGCCTTTGCCGGCCAGGGCGTTCAAGTAGCTGGCCAGCGTCGCCACCAAAGTTTTCCCTTCGCCGGTCTTCATTTCGGCGATCTTGCCCCTGTGCAGCACCATGCCGCCGATCAACTGCACGTCGAAATGGCGCATGTTGAGGGCGCGGCGGCCGGCCTCGCGGACGACCGCGAAGGCGGGGATCAGCAAATCGTCGAGGCTCGCGCCCTGGGCGATTTTTTCCCTGAATTCGATGGTCTTGGCGGCTAGGTCGATGTCCGACAACGCGCGCGTGGCAGGCTCGAGATCGTTGATGGCCGCCACTTGCGGCAGCAACCCCTTGATCTCGCGTTCGTTCTTGGTTCCGAAAATCTTTGCCAGAATGGCATCAACAATCATGCTGAGGTCTCGATACGGCAGGGTTTGCGCAAATACTATCTTACCTTGAACATGAGATTCCAGAGGAAGTTCGCGGGGATCCACGCGTAGCAAGTACGCAAGGGCGATTCCCCAGCCCGCAGGGCGCAAGACAGTAGCCCACGCCGCGAGGCGTGGGAATAGGGCGTGCGTGGGCGAGCCCCCGGAGGGGGCGGAAGATTGCGCCGCCGCGCTCTTTCGCCCCGTACCGGGGCTTCGTGAATCTCGCGGTTTTCCCACGGCTTACGCCGTGGGCTATTATCTTCCGCTCTTACGAGCTTCGATTCTCAGTGTCCTGAATGCCACATTTTTGTCTCACACCCTGAACAGTGGGATTAGGGGCACTGCCCTCGGCGCCGCTGAGGCCTATACGACGCGAGCGATCCTGTGTCCCCCGTCCCTATGTTTGCGATTGAGAACAAAAACAGCGTATATTTTTAATCGAATGGCCAAGAGGCGAACAGGCGCGGACGCTACGTGGCTGCTTCGGCCGATCGCCCCGGATGCCCAGCCGGGAAACTTGCCGGAGCTCAACCCGAGCACCAAGAAAGGCGCTCCCAAATGACGAACCTTCAACTCTTCCTCGCCATGGGTATTCCCGTCGTGTTCAACGGCCTGCTCTTCGCCATGCTGCTCACCAAGGTCAACCACCTCGAAACGAAGTTCGACGCCAACTTCAATCTTCTGGTGGCCGCCAGTTGGGGAAGGAAGGGCTATCCATGAGCGACACGGTGACGGTGGCGTTGATTAGCGCGGGCGGTTCGGCAGCGGTCGCCGTTACGGCTCTGATCCTGAATTTCCGGCTCTTCAATTCTCTGGAACGGAGAATCGAAGTGGTCGGGTCTGACCTGAAGCAGTTCTTTCGCGACCTGGCCGATCACGACAAGCGGATCTCCCGGCTCGAGAACGGGTGAGATTCGCGAAAAGAGCCGCCGCCGCGCACTGCGGGTAGAGAGGCAAACCGCGGGCAACAACCGTTGACGCATCGGATTTGTCGCGCGGTTCCACAATGCACCTTGCAGGGGTATACTACTCAGGAAGCTGGCAGCCAAACATGGGAGCTCCGGATGAGATTGTCTTCCGGAGAACCGGCCAGTGTGGAGGTGTAAGTGCGCTTCCGAACGGCAGCGGTTCTATCTATAATTTGCGCGGTGCTCGCGCTCGCGCAGACCGCACTGACGAACGACTCTATCATCAAGATGGTCAAGGCCGGCCTGAGCGACGACATCGTGGTGAGCACGGTGAAGGCCCAACCGGCACATTATTCCACCGGCCCCGACGATCTCATCGCCTTGAAGTCGGCGGGCGTGAGCGATCGCGTGATTGCCGCCATGATAGAGCGAATGAATGCCGCCGCTTCGGCAGCTCCCGCGCCGGCCGGAGCCATTCCTGCGCCCGCGCCAGCCGCTGCCGCGGGTCCGCCGGCCACTCCGGCGCCCGGTCAGCCACTGCCCTCATTACGTTCCATCAAGAAGGTCTATATCGAAAAGATGCCCAACGACTTGGATCAATACCTCCGGGCTGAAATTGGCAAGCAGATGGGCGGCCGGCTCACTGTCGTTCTGGACAAGAACGACGCCGATGGAATTCTGACCGGAATCGACGAAGAGAAGAAGGGCACCGGTGCGGAGATCACGGGTCGCTATCTCGGGCTGCACGACAATGCCACTGGGACTATTTCCTTGCTGGACAGAGCCGAGAAAAACATCCTGTGGACTAACGAAGCGGGGGACCGCAGCCTGCTTTTTGGGGCGATGAAGCGAGGTGGGCAGCGCAAGGTCGCCGATCGTCTGGTTGCGAAGCTTAAGAAAGCGATCGAGTCCGCACCCTGAGCCGCCTGACTACAATGGTTGCAGGGGATGCTGAATGCCAGATCGAAAGGTTGTTAAGTCGGAGGAGGAATGGAAAGCGCAGTTGGGGCGCGAAGCATTCGAAGTGACGCGCCAGGCTGGGACCGAGCGGGCCTTCACGGGGAAATATTGGGACAATCACGAAGCCGGCGTTTACCGCTGTGTCTGCTGTGGCGCGGAGCTGTTTCGCTCGGATGAGAAGTTCGATTCGGGAACCGGCTGGCCGAGTTTCTGCGCGCCGGCGGCGGCGGAGAACGTGGCTACCGAAACGGACCGGTCGCTAGGGATGCGGCGCACCGAAGTGTTGTGCTCGAAATGCGACGCTCACCTGGGTCACCTGTTCCCCGACGGTCCGGCGCCAACCGGCTTGCGCTACTGCATCAATTCGGCGGCCTTGCGATTCGAGAAAGCGGAGGAAGGGCAGTAGGTATTCGGTTTGGCGATGGCGACAAGACCGCCGGCCAGGCTCCAGCTTCCTTCCGCAACGCCGGAGTTACAATCGGCATTGGCAGGCGCGCCCTCAATGCGGCTCCTCAACCCGCCCAAACGCCCACGTCTCATCCTTTTGTTGGGCGCGTCTCTGGTTGCCTTCGCGCCTGCCCCTCCCACCGCGGCCCAGGACCTACCGCCCGGCAAGGTCTTGATCCGGCGCGGCCCAAAGCCAAAGAGCGAGAGCCAGGCCGAACCCCAGGGCCCCCTGCTCACTTTCAACCTGGTCATCCTCGACGCCAAGGGTGAGCCATTTCCCGGCTTGCGCGACGTCGACGTGGACATCCGCGACGATGGCAAACCGATGCACGCCGTCTTCTGCCGCCAACTGGAAACCGCGGAAAGCCAATCCGCGCCGCTCGGGCCGCGCGCGTACAGCAACCGTCCCATGGGTGGCAAGTCCCAGTCGACGCTGGTCCTCCTCGATCTCTTGAATGCGAATCTCGCCGAGCGCGGCTTGGGATGGAACGATGTCGTCAACACGCTCCGAAAGCTGGAATCGAGCGAGCGCCTATCCGTCTACCTGCTCACCCAGGAAGGCACGCTCTACCCGGTTCGCGCGCTCCCCGATGCCGAACACGCGAGCTCGCCGGACGATGGCGCCTGGGTCACCGAGGTGCAGGTGCAGCTCGACGAGGCCATGCATGCCGTCAACCGCATTCGGCCACAGGAGTTTCAGGATATAGACGCCCGCGTCCAAAGAACCCTTAGCCTCCTGTGGGACCTGTCTTCCGATTTTGCCCCCCAGCCAGGCCGCAAATCCCTGGTGTGGATCTCGCACGGAGTTCCCACCGCCGCCCGCGGAGCCAACTCCCAGTGGCGCGACTACACCCCTTTGATCCAGCGCCTCGGGACCGATCTGGCCCGCTCCGGTATCGCAATCTACGCCGTGGACCAGCAGACGGATCGCGTCAACCCGGGCTTAAGCAGCATGGACACGCTGCAGCAACTCGCCGATCTGACCGGCGGTCAATGGTTCTCGAGCGGCGCTGCCGAGCAAGCCATTCTGCAGGCAATGCGCGAGGGCCGCGCCATGTATCGGATCGGCTACCGCCCTCCGCTCGATCGGTGGGATAACAAATTCCACAAGCTGCGCATCGCCGCCGAAGGTAAGGGCGGCATCAAGCTGCGCGTCCGATCCGTCGGCGGCTACTTCGGCGACAAACGCGAGGCGGACCCGTGGCAGCGATTCGCCCTGGCCGCCACCGGACAGGCCGATTCTTCCGAAATCGGGATTCGCGCCACCGCCGCGCCCAGCGAAAAAGTGAAAGGATGGGTCCATCTGCAGGTCAGCGTGGACGCCGCCGATCTGCTCCTGGCCGAGGGTCAAAGCTACACCGGCCAGTTTCGCGTGGCCTTCGGCTACTACACTGCGGGCTGGCAGACCGACCTCACCGAAGAGATCCCGATCGATTTGCGGCTCACCGCCCAAGAGCACGACGCCATCCTGCGCGATGGAGTCCTTCTAGCGTTCGATCGCCCCGTGCGCGCCGGTGCCTCCAAAATCCGCATCGTCGTTCGCGATCCCCAATCCGGCGCGGTAGGCTCCCTCGCCGTCCCCGTAGCCGCTCCGTCCAAACGGTAAGCGCTTTTGTGCATGTGCAGGCCAAAGGCCTACTCCACAAGTAACCGTGGGCCCGGAGACTGACCCCAGGTGGGACAGACGATCGTTTTTTGTCGTCTGTCGAGCGTTGCGGGCGGGGAGGGCCCGACAGACCACCAAACAACGATGGTCTGTCCCACCATGATTCACTGCGCTGCTATTCCCAGGAACCTCCGCACCTTCTCCACCGCCGCCCGCTGAATCTCCGCCTCGTCTCCGAATCCTGGCAGCCACACCAGGTCCGGCTCCTTACGGAACCAGGTGATCTGGCGCTTGGCGTACTGGCGCGTGTTGCGTTGCGCGTAGAACACGGCTTCGCGCAAGTTCAACTCGCCGTGAAGCAATTGCAGGGTTTGTTTATAGCCGTGCGATTCGAAAGGCTTGGCGGTGGGCGGAAATCCCAGCTTCAGAATGTGCTCCACTTCTTCTACCAGGCCGCCCGCGAACATGCGCTCCGTGCGCGCGTCCAGACGGCGGTACAGCGCCTCGCGATCCGGCAACAATCCCAGCTTCAGGGTGCGATACCCGGCGAGGCTGTCGCGTCCCTGGCGAAAAAGCTGGCTCGCCGGGCGCCGGGCCAGCAGGCATACCTCCAGCGCGCGGGTCACTTTGGGAACGTCGTGGGGGTGAACGCGGCCGGCGGTTTCCCGATCGAAGCGCGCCAGCAACCGGTGCAGGCTGCCGGCGCGCCGCGCCTCCCGCGCCGCCAGCCGTTCGCGCAACGCCTGGTCGCGTTCCGGCCCGCGGAAAAGCCCGTCCACCAGCGCCCGCAGATAGAAGCCCGTGCCTCCGGCGACGATCGGCAATCGCCCCCGCCCGGCGATCCCGGCCAGCGTCCGCCGCGCCATGCGCGCATATTCGCCGGCGGTGAACAGACGGTCCGGCGCCACCACGTCGATCAGATGATGAGGCACTCCGCGGCGCTCTTCCACCGTGAGCTTCGCCGTGCCGATATCGAAATGCCGGAACACCTGCAGCGAATCGCAATTGACGATCTCGCCCGCGAATGCTTCGGCCAGAACCAGCGCCAGTTCACTTTTTCCCGATCCCGTCGGCCCGGCCACCGCAACCAACGGGCGCTCGCTTGCGTCGTCTCTAACAGGTGGTGACGTGCCGCACAGGTCGCCCGGCTGCGTACCCGGCGGGCCGCTCACTGCCTGTGAATCCCCCGTTATACAATAAGAGAGTGCTGTTCGGTCCCGAGGGGCTCGCATTCGGTCGAAAGAAGGTATAGGTTTCATGATTCGGTCAGCCCAGGTGCTTGTCGCGATTGTCTTGCTGGCTTCGGCCGGCGTGGCGCAAACTCCTTCCGCTTCCAGTTCCAGCGATAACCGCGCGGGAGCTTATTACAACTTTGCCATGGCGCGCCTCTATGCGCAGTTGGCCCAGGCCGAAGGCAGCCGCGAAGATGTCACCAAGGCCATTCAATACTACCAGCAAGCGCTCAAGCTCGATCCTTCCTCCAGTTTGATTTTCGAAGAGCTGGCCAACCTGTACATCGAAACCAACCGCCTGGCCGACGCCGAAACGCAAGCCCAGGACATGCTGAAGCAGGATCCCGACAACTTGGGCGCGCATCGCATGCTGGGCCGCGTCTACACCAAGATCGCCGGCGCGCAGCAAGGCCGCGTCGACGAAAGTTACCTGCGCAAGGCCGTCGAGCAGTATCAGTGGATCACCCAGAAAGCCCCCAAGGATTCCGAAGGCTGGGTCATGCTGGGCAAGCTCCAGAGTTTTTCCAACAATCCCGCCGAAGCCGAGAAAGCCTTCAACGCGGCCATTGCCGCCAATCCCGACGATGAAGAAGCCCTGGCCGGCCTCGCCACTCTGTATTCCGAGATGGGCGACAACAACAAGGCCGTCGAGAAGCTCAAGGCCCTGGTGGATAAGAATCCCAACGAGCGTACCCTGGCGATTCTGGCGCAACAGTATGAGCAGATGGAAGACTTCAAGGACGCCGCCGACGCTCTGAAGAAGGCGGTCGCGCTGTCACCCGACGACGATCGGCTGCAGGGCGAGCTCGCCGAAGTGCTTTCCCAAGCGGGCCAATACGACGCGGCGCTCGCAATCTACAAACAGTTGGCCGACGGCGATCCGCACGACTGGCACTACCCGTTCGGGATGGCGCGGATCTACATGCAGCAGCGCAATTTCCCGCCGGCGGCCGCCGCGTTGGCCAAAGCCAAAGCCCTCGATCCCGCCGACCTCAACATTCGCGGCGCGGAAGTCGAGCTGCTCGCCGCCCAGCATAAGACCGACGAAGAAATCGCGGCTTTGAAGCGGATCCTTTCCGATACCGAACGGCGCAACTACAGCACCCAGGATATCCAGAGCCGCGTCCAGTTCCTCGACCAATTGTCGCGCGCCTATCGCGATGCCGAACAATATACCCAGGCCGTCGATACGCTGCAGCAGATTTCCGTCCTCGATCCCAACCTCGCGCCCAGAGTGAGCGCCGAGATCGTCGAGATCTGGCGCACCTACGCCAAGAATCTCGACAACGCCATGAAAGAGGCCGACTCGGCCTTGAAAAAATTTCCCAAAGATCCAGCCGTGATTGAAGCCCACGCCAATGTTCTGGCCGATTCCGGAAGAATCGACCCGGCTGCCGCGGAGTTGCGCACCCTGCTCGGGGCCGGTCCCCGCGCCTTCTCCATCCAGATTGGGCTGGCGGAGATCTACGAACGCGGCAAGCGCTGGGACGAGATGAGCAAAGCGCTCGATGCGGCCGAAAAGGCTCTCGATGCCGACAAGCTTGCCACCAAGGAGGACCGCGCCACCGTGGACTTCATGCGCGGCGCCAGGCTGGAGCGGATGAAGAAGTACGATGCTTCGGAAGCCGAGTTCCGCAAGACCATCGAGCTCGATCCGAAAAACGCCGGCGCGTTGAACTATCTCGGGTATATGCTGGCGGATCGCAACGAGCGGTTGGACGAAGCCTATAGCTTGGTCAAGAAGGCGCTGGACCTCGATCCGGACAACGGCGCATATCTGGATAGCATGGCCTGGGTGTATTACCGCCAGGGCAAATTGGCCGAGGCCGAAGATCTGCTCAAGCGGGCCCTTAACCGCATGAAAGACCCCACCGTGCACGACCATTTGGGGGACGTCTATAGCAAGCTTGGCAAGACCAGGGAGGCGATCGCGCAATGGCAGGCTTCCCTGCGGGAATTCCAGCGCGGCTTCGAAGTGGATAACGATCCGGAAGAGGTGTCCAAGGTCAACAAGAAGCTCGACGAGGCGCAGGCTCGCCTGGCCAGAGAAGTCCGCAATCAGTAAATAGGGATCGTCGAATAAGGATTGTCTAGATAACGCTATATTTTATCTAAGCCATCTATTTTCATAGACTTGCGTGATTTTGTACGCGCCCGGTCCTATCGTTTTCGGCGTGGCTGTGGGATACTCGTGTTTAGAAGCAGCTTCTAACCCGATGTCTCAGTTGGACGACGCCGTAATCAGATACAACAAACTGCTGGAAACCGGTCCCTACCGCGACTTGGCGTGGGCGGAAACCCTGCACCGGCAGATGGAAGAGGCCGGCCTAATCGCCGGCGGCCGGCTCATTTGCCCGTTTCTCCGTCCTAATTTTCTTTCCCGCCGGCAGTACGAATCGCTGGCAAGGACGGGCGAAGCCCTCATCGCCGCCATCGACCGCATGGAGCAAATGGTGCTCTCGAGCCCGGCTCTGCTGGCCCGCCTGGAGTTGTTGCCGGCCGAAAAAATGCTGGCATCCATCGATCCAGGCTACCAGGCTTTGGAAGTGGCTGCCCGCCTCGACACTCACCTGGTAAACGGCCACCTGCACTTCGTCCAATACAACGCCGACGCTCCCACCGGCGCCGGTTACGCCGATGCCTTGGCCGATCTGTTCTACGACGTTCCTCCTCTGAAAGAGTTTCGCAAGCGGTACGGCGTGAGCAAGGTGGGCGGCCGCAAGCACTTGTTGTCCGCTCTGTTGAAAGCCTACAAGCTCTACGGCGGCAAGAAGCGTCCCAATATCGCCATCGTCGAGTTTCGCTCGGCCTACGCCTCCGGCCGCAGCGAGTACGAGCTGTTCCGCGACGGCTTCCGCGCGGAGGGCTACGCGGTGGAAATCGTCTCGCCCGAGCAGCTCGAATATCGTAATCGCGTGCTGCGCAAGGGCAATTTCGAAATCGACCTGGTCTACCGCCGCCTGGGTGTGCAGGAGTTTCTGATCCGCTTCGATCTCACTCACCCGCTGGTGCAGGCGTATCGCGACCGCAGCGTTTGCGTGGTGAATAGTTTTCGCTCCGAGCTGGCCCACAAAAAGGCCATGTTCGGCCTGCTCACCGACGAAGCTCTCACCGGCCGTTTTCCGGCCGCCGAACGAAAGGCCATTCGCCAGCACGTTCCCTGGACCCGGCTGGTGGCGCAGACCAAGACCACTTACGAAGAACAGACTGTCGATCTGCCCGAATTCATCAGCCGCAACCGCGAGCGGCTGGCGCTCAAACCCAACGACGATTCCGGCGATTCGCATTCCTACTTCGGCTGGGAAATGAATGACGCGCAGTGGGACCGCGCCCTCAAGCAGGCCATGCGCTCGCCCTACGTGGTGCAACAACGCGTCGATCCCGTGCGCTCCGTCTTCCCCCTCATGACCTTCGGCCAACTCGAATTCCGGGAGATGAAAGTGGACGTGCACCCGCACGCCTACCTGGGGAAAGTGCAGGGCTGCTCGAGCTGGCTTTCGAGCGGCAACTCCGGCTTCAGCACTGCCGCCGGCATCGTGCCCACGTTTCTGGTCGAGCCGAAGAGTTGAAAGTCATCAGTCGTCAGTTATCAGTCATCAGTTATCAGTTATCAGTTATGAGTCATCAGTTATGAGTCATCAGCTATCAGTTCCGGCGCTGTTCCGTAGCGTCGGCGATCTTTGTCGCCGGTGTCTTGTCTTAAACTGACAACTGACAACTGACAACTGATAACTGACAACTGACTGTCAACTAATATCCACTTTCTCGAAGCTTCTCCACTGTCAACCTATCTCCCGGCCCCATCTTCAGCAACAGCTTTTCCACGTGCTTGGCCAGGACGTCGCATTCCAGGTTCACGCGCGCGCCGGGGCGATAGCCGCCCAGGGTGGTGTTGCGGAAGGTGTGGGGAATGATGGTAACCGAGAGCGTCTCGGCTTCGAGATCGGCGACGGTCAGGCTGATGCCGTCGATGGCGATCGAGCCTTTCGATACCAGGTAACGATCGAGATCCGCGGGAATGCGGACGCGCAGCCACCAGTTGTCAGCGCCGAGGGAATCGAGCGAGAGGAATTCGCCGGTTCCGTCCACGTGCCCCTGCACGATGTGGCCGTCGAAGCGCGAACTGGGCGAGAGTGGCCGCTCCAGGTTCACACGCGAGCCGGCGTGAAGCGCGCCCAGGTTGCTCCGCTTCAGGGTCTCGGGCGCGAGATCGGCCGAGAAGCCGTCGGGGCGAAGGTCAAGAGCCGTGAGGCACACGCCGTTCACCGAAATGCTCGAGCCGGTCCGCATGTCGCCGGTCACGGTGCAACAGGCGATGCGCAGCCGCCCGCCGGCCGCCCGCGATTCCAACGCTTCCACCGTGCCCAGCTCTTCAATGATTCCGGTAAACATCCAGATACCCCTCCACCGCGAATTCGTCGGGCGGAATCGAGTGCAGCGTCACATCGTGGAGGCGAATGGCGTCCGCTCTTCGGCGGCGCCCAATTCCGCCGGCCAGCGGCAATGCCTCCAGGCCGCCCAGAATTTTGGGCGCGTAATAAAAGAAGATGCGGTCCACCAGCCCCGATTCGAGCGCGGTCCAGTTCAATTTGCTGCCGGCTTCGATCATGAGCGAAAGGCGCCGTTGCTCACCCAGCCAGCGGATCAGGGCACCGAGGTCGGCGCGTCCTCCCGGCCCGTCGAAAACCAGGACCTGGACGCCGCGGGCCGCGAGTTGGGCGCGGCGATCGGGGGACGAGGCCGAAGTCGTCACCGCCACCAGGTCGCCCTGAGCGCTGCGGGCGATCTTCGAATCCACCGGCAGGCGGAGCTGCGAATCCATTACGATGCGCAGCAGCGGGCGCGCCCGTTGGCTGCCGGTGCGGTCGGTGAGCAGCGGGTCGTCGGCCAGCACGGTGCCGATGCCGGTGAGGATGGCGTCGTGGTCATGGCGAAGCTCCTGCACGTGAGCGCGGGCCCGCTCGCTGGTGATCCAGCCGCGGTTGTCGTCGGGAGCGGAAATCTTGCCGTCCAAAGTGATGGCGGCCTTGAGCGTCACCAGCGGGCGCCCGGTGCGCGCGAAATGCAGAAACGGCTCATTGAGCTTGGCGGCTTCGGCGGCAAATTCCGGAGCGTTGACGACTTCGATACCCGCCGCACGCAGCTTGCGAAAGCCCTCGCCGCGCACCAGCGGATGGGGATCTTCGAGCGGCGCCACCACCCGCGCCACTCCGGCGGCGATCAACGCCTCCGCGCACGGCGGCGTGCGGCCGTAATGCGAACACGGCTCCAGATTCACGTACACGGTGGCGCCGCGAGCTTTGTCGCCGGCTTCGGCCAGCGCAACCACTTCGGCGTGATCGCGGCTCTCCCAGGTATGAAACCCTCGGCCCACCACTTCGCCGCCGCGCGCCACCACGGCCCCCACCATTGGATTCGGGCTCACCAGCGCACGCCCGCGCCGCGCCAGCTCGAGCGCTTCGCGCATGTGGTCCGGATTGATAGCGGTGTGGTCCATTCGAATCGGCTTTATTCGAATAAAGACGCGATGAATTTCTCGGCGTCGAACGGCAGCAGGTCCTCCGCCTTTTCGCCCACGCCGATGTAGCGGATCGGCAGGTTCAGCTCGCGCGCGATGGCCACCACGATGCCGCCCTTAGCCGTGCCGTCGAGCTTGGCCAGCGCGATGCCCGTGACGCCGGAACTTTCCGTGAACTTGCGCGCCTGCTCCAGCCCGTTCTGCCCGGTGGTGGCGTCCAGCACCAGCAGCACTTCGTGGGGCGCGTCGGGGATCACTTTCTTGGCCGTGCGGCTCATTTTTTCAAGCTCCGCCATGAGATTTTCTTTAGTTTGCAGACGGCCGGCGGTATCCACAATCACGTAGTCCACCTTGCGGGCGCGGGCGGCATTGAGGGCGTCGAACAACACCGCGCTGGGATCGCTGCCCGGTTTCTGGCGGATCACGGGCGACCCGGTGCGCTCGCCCCAGATTTCCAGTTGGTCGATGGCCGCAGCGCGAAACGTGTCGGCCGCGCACAGCAGCACGCTGCGCTGCTCGTTTTGAAAGCGGCGCGCCAGTTTGCCGATGGTCGTTGTTTTGCCGGCGCCATTCACGCCCACCACCAGCACCACCGCCGGCGGCTCGGCCACGCGCGCCGGCGCCCGCTCGCTGGCGGCCAGGATTTCCAGCAGATGTTCGCGGATGAGCCCCTTCAGCTCGGCGGCGTCGTTCAATTGATGCCGCGCCACCCGCTGCCGGATGCGCTCCAGAATCTCGTCGGTGGTCCGCACCCCAATATCGGCCGAGATGAGCGTGAATTCCAAATCTTCCAGCAGCCCGGCGTCGATCTGCTTCTTGCCCTCGAGCGCGTCTTCGAGCGCCGAGACCAGCCCCGAGCGCGTCTTTTCCACGCCGGCTTTCAGTCTTTCGAGTAACGACGGTTCCTGCTCCACCGAGCCGAAAAGAGTTTGGATCATTTTCCCCTTCATTCTAGCAATGCCGTTCCGCAAAGCCGCGGAGCAAACCTCGAGCCGGATTGCCAATGGCGAGAACGCCGTGGAGGCGCGGATCGTGATTTAGAGGGTGGTGGGCATAGGTCAGGCGGCGATTCGGGGGGGATCCTTGTAAGTGATTGGGAGGATTGAGGCGATTTTGGCAGTTTTCCTGTGACCCACTTGCAGAACTCGCAACAGAAACCTTCCGCACTGTTCGTATTCCGTCCGGGGCGACGATTTTTTGGAGCCCCAATTGCTGTCAGGGGCT
>JBEKYD010000127.1:0-20276 GCA_049511335.1 Bryobacteraceae bacterium
TCTCCGGTGCGCTGGCCAACCGGTTTCATCCAACCCTACGGTAACCGAACCCGCCCCTTTTGTCCAGCAAAATCTTCAAACGGCTGATTTCAGGGGTCTCTCAGGCTGGTAAACAAATACGTTTGCCCTACCCATCCCTTCTGGTGGGAGTTCGAGCGCCAGAAGTATACGGAACTGATGGAAGAAGTCCCGGATATAGCGGGCGTCATTGTCAGTCCCGGAACGCGCGAAAGCAAGGCGACCATCGCCACACACTTGTGCACTTGCGAACGATGCAAGCGGTACGATCCGGGCACGTGGTACGCCAACCTCTTCGAAGCGATGTATAAGCCCCTCAAGGCCAAGGGAAAGCTCCTGGTGGTCCGCGATTTTGCTTATACCAAGGAGGAGCAGAACCTGACCATCGACGCGTGCGACAAGGTCTCGAAGGACATCGTAATCGCTTTAAAAAATACCCCCCACGACTTCTATCCGACGTTTCCCAACAACCCGCGGATCGGCCACGTGGGCGGGCATCCGCAATGGGTCGAATACGACACCTGGGGCCAGTTCTACGGCTTGGGATTCTTTCCGTGCGGCCAGGTGGAGGACATTCAACGAAGGCTCGCGTACTCGAAACAGAACGGCGTGACCGGGGTACAGCTCCGAACCGACTGGGAGGTGATGAGCGAGGGGAGCGTCTTCAACAGTCTCAACTTGCTGAATCTGTTCGCCGGGGCCATGCTGGCGCAGAACCACCAGGAGGCCCCCGAGAAGATTTATCGCGCCTGGCTGTCCTATGGCTTGCTCAACTCCCTCGAGGCGGAATCCTCGCAGAGCGCGCCGGTGCCGGTGCAACCGGCGGACATGGACCGGTTCCGGGACATGATGAAGGCTTCCTGGCCCATCATGGAGAAGACTCTGTTTGTGCGCGGGCACGTGTTTCACGACGACGGCATGTTCCCCGAGTCGGTCGCGCGCGCCTTCGACACCATGGTCAGTTTTCACGGTCGCGACGACTGGGACCCCGGCGCTTCCAGGCGAGTCGAGCCGACCGAAGAGAATATTCAGGCGATCATCGCGGAAAAGGAAGCGGCCGAACGGGAGGTGGGCCGCCTGCCCGCAATCCTGAAGGTGGAGCAGGCCCAACTGCCCGCCACCGTGAAATCGTCCCTGAAAACAACGCTGGACCTTTATCAGCTTTATGTGCGCGGCTTCAAGTACTGCGCGATCGTCTGTTTCCGCGTCAGGAAGGCCATGAAAACCTCAAATGCGGGGGACATTCGGGCGGCGGGGAAAGCCGCGGACGATCTGCTGGCATTTCGCCGGGAACTCGCCGCCAGATTGCAGAAAACGTCCTTCACGCACCACGCTTACTGGTTGCTCGATGTGAACCGGTTGGATCTTCTGGCGAGCGATGCCAGGCGCCAATTGGCGGCGCTGCGGCCTGCGTAAGGGTGGGACAGACCATCGCTTTTTTGTGGTCTGTCAGGGCCTCGCCGGGGCACAACAGCCTGACAGACGACAAAGAACAATCGTCTGTCCCACCGGTTTCCGGCTCACAACTTACTCCGGAAGCTTAATTCGGAACATCCGAAAAGGCGGTCTGGCGTCATTCTTTCCATTGCCTGGTAGCGGGGGGAACGCGCGAATTCTTCCACGGCCGGTGCGGTTGCGGCATGCCCAGCCGCCATGGCTGCGGCCCAAGAGAGCACGACGAGAGTGTGCCGACGTAACTTGATCATCATCCTACCAGGCTAAGGTATCTTGGTGGTTTGATGGGCAACTAATTGCCAGTTCTTGCCATTCTTGCGCCAGACGTGCGTCATCAGCATCCGATCGTCAAAAGGACCGTTCTGGTTAATTCCGCGGATGTGCATATGGGCAAACATGACCGCCGTGGTCCCATAAGAGTTCACTGTCATGCTTTCAAATTCCACGGCTAGGTATTTCAACCCACCGCCGGCGATCTTTGCGAGGTAACTACTTTTTGTATCTACGATCCCGGTCGAGTGAGCATAAATTAAGCCATCTGCCAGAAGGTTTTGCAGCGTCGAAGTATCTTTGGCAAGAATCGCTTTCGACCAAGTCTGCTCCGCCGCCCGGATATCGGCCTCTTGCCCAAAGGCCAAACCAGCCAGCGCAAGAAACGCGACAAGTAAGCGCATGACCGGACTTTAACAGACACTTGTTCTCCTGTCAAATTGCTGCGTCGTGATTGTACTGCTATTGTTACTAGCCCTCGCGGTGCTTGGCGGGGCGGACACTGTCGTCCGCGACGGGATCCCCGGGCGGCCATTTTTAGGACACTTTCGCAATGCTTGGAGAAAAGGCTTGCACTGGCACGGTTTTCCTATCTCCATGACATGCTCACGTCCAAAAGACTTGACATGGGTGATGCTCTGACATAAGTGTATTGGTCTTGGCACAAGCCGGACCGCGTTTGGCTCTCACGCCATCCCGGACCGCGCGGTTGCGTCTGCCACCGGGCTTCTTCCCTGCGGGCGCGAGGCGCTGAGGGGCGGAACTCAAGCATCCGGCTAATAACAGGAGAATCTCAGACCGTGAAACTGAGCGATAAGGTTGCAATCGTAACTGGTGGCGGAACCGGCATGGGCAGGGCTATGTGCGAACTGTTCGCCCGTGAAGGTGCGCGGGTGGTAGTCAACTACTCCAGGTCCGGCCAGGCCGCTGAAGAAGTGGTAACCCGCATTGGGCAGCAAGGCGGAGAGGCCATGGCGGTCCAGGCCGATGTTTCCGTGGACGCGCAGGTTCGACAGATGGTGCGTCAAACCGAGGAGAAGTGGGGGCGGCTGGACATTCTGGTGAATAACGGAGCGTGGACCAAACGAGTGCCACACCAGAATCTGGAGGACCTCACCGATGAAATCTGGGACCGCACTCTCAACACGGACCTACGGGGCCCGTTCTATTGCATGCGGGCCGCCGCCCCGCTGCTAACGAAGAACCCGGGTGCGGCCATTATCAACGTCTCGTCGACCGCGGCCTTCTATGGCGACGGTAGCTCGATTGCGTACTCGGCGGCCAAAGCGGGCCTGATCGTGATGACGAAATCGTTCGCCAGGCTCCTGGCCCCGGCCGTCCGGGTCAACACGCTTATCCCCGGAACAGTGGCGACGGGTTTTGCCGGCTGGCCTCCGGAGTTTTACCAGGGCATTTCCGGGCAGACCCCGCTGGGACGTCTCGCCACGACGGAAGAGTTCGCAGCCGCAGCCCTTTTCCTGGCTGCCGATGCCACGTTCCTTACCGGCGAGTCGCTCACCGTGGACTGTGGCGTGTTCGCGCTCCGGCGGAAGCCCTGACGACGCCTCGGACCGCAAGATCGCGGCAACCTGACGTGGCCGCGCGAAAGGTAGCTAAAGATGAGAATAGCGGTAATCAATGAAACCAGCGCTGCGGACCGCAACGCGGACATTCTTGGCGCTCTGGAAGGGCGGAAGCACGAAATCATCAACGCCGGCATGGTCAAGACCGGGGCCAAGCCCGAGTTGTCCTACATCCACACGGGCCTGATGACGGCCATCCTGCTCAATCTGAATCGGGTCGACTTTGTGGTCGGGGGCTGCGGAACCGGGCAGGGCTTTCTGAATTCCGCCATGCAATATCCCGGCGTGTTCTGCGGCCACATCCTGAACGGCCTGGACGCCTGGCTATTCGCCCAAATCAATGGCGGCAACTGCATCTCGCTGGCCTTGCACCAGGGTTATGGCTGGGCCGCCGATGTGAACCTGCGATTCATATTCGACCGGATTTTCAGCGTCGAGCGCGGCGGCGGATACCCGGCGCACCGAGCCGTTCCTCAAAGGGAATACCGGAACAAGCTGGAGCGAGTCTCGACTATCACCCATCGTTCTTTGGCCGAGATTATTCGCGCGCTTCCCGACGATGCCGTTCTCCCAGCGTTGGAGTACCCCGGCATGAAAGGTCTGATTGACGCAGAGTCGATTGCGGATCGAGAGTTAAGAGAAGCGTTTCTGGACCGCATGACGACACAGCAGGCGGCGCAACCATGAGAAGGATCTCCCACCTGCGATGGTATGTTGCCGGTCTATTGGCAGCGGTTACCGCACTAAATTATCTCGATCGGCAGAACCTGCCGGTGGCCATCTCGGAGATCGAGAAGAGCATTCCGCTCACCAACCAGCAGTTCTCCGAGTTCCAGGTGATGTTCCTGCTCGCCTATTCGGTGATGTACGCCGGCGGAGGCAGGATCATGGACTGGCTGGGCACGCGCACCGGCTACGCCGTGATGATTGTGTGGTGGTCGGCGGCCAACCTGATGCACGGCCTGGTTGCGAGCGTTTTCGGGCTCGGCTCCGCGCGGTTCCTGCTGGGATTGGGTGAGGGTGGCGCTTTTCCGGGTTCTGCCAAAGCCGTCTCCGAGTGGTTCCCGGTAAAAGAGCGTTCCCTGGCATTCGGCATCTTCAATACGGGATCGGGCGTGGGGGCGCTCGTCGCGCCTCCCCTGATTGCCGGCATTGCGGTCTGGCTGGGCTGGCGCTGGGTCTTCTATCTCACCGGAGTGGTGGGGTTCCTCATCGCCGTGGTGTGGCTGAAGATCTACCAACTGCCGGAACGCCACCGCTCCATTACGCCGGAGGAGCGCGAGTACATATGCGCCGCCCGGCCGGCGGTAAAGGCTGGAAAGCGGGTCAGATGGATCAGCCTGTTGCAGTACCGGCAGGTCTGGGGGATTATCTCGGCCAAGTTTCTTTCCGACGCGGCGTGGTACTTTTTCATCTTCTGGTTGCCGAAGTATCTGGCGGACATACGGCACCTGGACATCAAGCACATCGGCTACTATGCCTGGATCCCTTATGCCTGTTCCGCCGTGGGAAGTCTGCTGGGCGGGTGGCTCAGCAGTTCGCTGCTGCGCCGCGGCATGAGTCTCGATCTCTCGCGCAAAATCGCGCTGGGAATCAGTGCCGCGTTAATGCCTTTCTGCCTTCTCATCGCCGTTTCGCCGCTGCCCCTGGCCATCCTTTTTTTCAGCACGGCCCTATTCGGGCATCAGTTTTTCTCTACCAACTTGCAGACGTTGCCCGCCGATCTGTTCCCTTCCGAGCTGGTGGGATCGGTGGCCGGCCTGGGAGGCGCCGCCGGTTCGTTCGGGGGCATGCTGTTCAACCTGCTGGTGGGGGCGCTGCTCACTTCATATGGCAGCTATGGGCTCGTGTTTCTCATTGCCGGACTGATGCACCCGGCATCTTTCCTTTTGATCCTTACGGTGGTCCGGAAAGTCGAGCCAATTCCAAACGTCGCGCAACCAGCGGCGCTGCCGGCGGTCTGAGCGGCAAAGGCCGGCTCAAGCGAATACCCATGGGGAGCTCAGCCGCCGCTGGCTTGTCTCGTTCCCAAAGTAGCGTACACGCTCCGCTCGAAATCGTGCAGAAGTCCCATGGCTTGGCTGTCGCAGAATGGCAGGAACTGCATCATCAGCACGGCACAGATTCCGCGCCGCGGGTCGATCCAGAAGAACGTGTTTCGCAGCCCCGCCCACGCCAGGCTGCCGGCGGAACGGCCACCGTCGTACGCTTGCGCGTTGATCAGGAATCCGAATCCGAAGCCGTCGGTGAAGCCGGGATGGAAATCCACGTCACTCGAATTTTCGGGCTTGGCGCTCTTCAATTTCCCCGCGCTCAGGTTGCCGGTCTGGTTCGATGCCATCATGTCGACGGTAGGCGGCTTGAGGATCTGTTGCCCGTCGCTCGCGCGCCCGCGCCGGAGAATCATCTGCATGAAACGCACGTAGTCCCTGGGCGTCCCGTACAAACCACCCCCTCCGTTGTACGACTTGGGGGGACTGGGCGGCGTGCGCGGGTTCTCTTTCAAAGACCCATCGCTTTGCCGCTGCCAGACGTTCACCAGGCGCTCAAACTTGTCTTCCGCTACGATGAAACTCGTATCCTTCATACCGAGTGGGCGCAGGATATTCCGCTGGAAATACTCTTCCAGCGTCTGCCCGCTCACCGCTTCCACCAGCCGGCCGGCCCAATCCATGTTGGTTCCATACTCCCAACGTGTCCCCGGCTCGAACATCAGAGGGGGAACTGGCATGCCTGTGTCCGGATCGGTCGGGCCGGCCTGCTCCAGGTAGCGCACCAGGTTCGCGTCCCAGTTTTCGTAGACGAAACCCGACGTGTGCGTCAATAGGTGCCGCAGCAGAACAGGCCTGCGGGCGGGGCGAAGCACCGGTTTGTTGGTATCTTTATCGAAGCCTTCGAGAATCTGGAGTTTGCCCAACTGCGGAAGATACTTGGCCACCGGTTCTCGGAGCCCGAGCTTCCCCTGCTCGACCAGTTGCATGACTGCCGTGGCGGTTACGGCCTTGGTCATGGAGGCGATACGAAAGATCGATTCGGTGGTGACATCGATGCCCGATGCGGAATCCCGCTTGCCAAAAGCGCCCTCATAGATCTTATTCGTCGCAGTGGCAACCATGCCGGCAGCGAGGGGGATCGCCCGGCGCTTAACCCCCGCACCGATGGTTTCGTCCAGGCCGTCAGCGGCTGACAGATGGCTGGGCCGCGTGCTTAACAGGAGCGCCAGCGCGCCGAAATCTCGCCGAGTGATTAGGGGCATCGGCTCTTTCATATCACATTTCATCGATGAGAGAATTGGGTAGATCGAATGTGTCTCAGGCCCCCGGGTGTATACTGAACAAGACTCGGGAGTAACATCAAGCCGGCCGTTGGCGAGGTTTCGGAGGGCGTGGGAGCTCGGAAGGGCGAGCACGGTTCAGACGAAGCAGACCGCCATTTCGCAAGCTGTGGACGAGGAGCTGGGGTGGCGCATTTACGGTGCGTTAACGAGCTCTACCGCGGCTGTACATAAGGAGACAGAGCGACACTTGGTGCAAGAGCGCATCTTCGCCCGCTATTGGATAGAGACGGCTTTCCCCCTGTCCGATGCGGCGCAGGCTATGGCCGGCGAATAATCCACCGGCACGTTCACACGTGTACCCGGGGAGACAAGCGAGTTGCGCGAGCGCCACGGCGCAATGGTGGAGCAAGTGGAGGACCTCGACGGCGCCGATGAACCTTCGCTTCCGGGCGCTCGCGTGCCGTCTCACGGCGGACCGGTTCGGTACCGCCGCGCGCACGTCACGCTGTCGTGGCCGCTCTCGAACATGGGCCCGTCGCTGCCCAAAGAGTTCGCTACCGTCGCCGGGAATCTTTTCGAATTGAATCAGTTCTCGGGATTGCGCCTTCTCGACGTCCGGTTTCCACCGCCCTTTCTCGATCGCTACCACGGTCCACGATTCGGAGTTGAGGGAACGCGCCGGTTGTGCGGCGTATGGGGCCGGCCGGTCATCGGCACGATCGTGAAGCCTAGCGTCGGTCTCACGGCCGAGAGCACTGCCGCGGTGGTTGGCGAATTGGCGGCTGGAGGAATCGACTTCATCAAGGACAATCGTGGACCGGGCCACCGCCAAACTTCAGGAGGGTCGCAGCGTCGTCTTATATACCGCGCACCGATCGGAGGCGCCACTCACTGCAGCGTCGCGTAACCAACTCGGCGCGAGCCTCGCCAGACGGGGACTGGAAAGGATCGGCACAGCCGCGGCGCCAGGAGGGAGCTGCTGGGCGACCCGCGCCATGGAGGCCTGCGCCAGCACGATGACGTCGACCTTTGAGGCCAGACGGCACAGCGCGTCCGAGACCAACTGGTCGTGGAGCGCTATATTGCCCGCAACAACTGCGTCGAACGCGCCTTCACACAGGCAGGATTCTACTTCGCTGCCCGCGCCTGTTTTGGACGCCGTATCCAGCAGCAGGTTGACCGTGGGTTCGAGCGTCGACCGCAGGGCCGCAATAACGCCGATTCGCCGGCCAAGCCGTACCGCTTCCTCCGCCATCCCCTCGTCGATGCGGAATATGGGGACGTCGAAGAGTTGGCGCGCAACTTCCACGGCGGGTCCGATCGATGAACACGTCACGAGTACAGCGCCTGCGCCGCCATCGGCTGCCGCACCAACCAGGTTCACCAATCGCCGGACAGTCGCCTTCTCCAGCTTGCCCGCCGCGATAGTGTTCTTGATCAGGCTCTCGTCCAGCATGTGGAAGATGCTTACACTCGGTAGCACATCGTGGCAAATATCGTTAAAGAGGGGAACGACAATCGATCCGGTATGAATCAGGGCGAGCTTATAGGGCACCTGGATCTTCTTTCGTATGTTGAGCATATCATGCGGCATGCGGACCGCCTGAGAAACGCACGCTGGCGGAAGATCCAGGTAACACAATTGATCGCCGCCGCTTGAAGTCCGCGAACGACATCACTCCAATTTCGCGATTTCGGCTTCAATGTACTGCAAGGAGTATTGCCCGATCTTCTCTGGGCTCTCGGGACCCGTGCTGAAATCCATCTTCGCCAACACATCGGCGTCCATCTCCAGAGAGAGCCAGCCAGAGTAACCGCGGCGGCGCAGCACACGTAGCACTGGCTTAAAGTCGTATGAGCCCGTGCCCGGATAGGGCCCGCCAGTCTCCTTGATGTGTATGTGACGGATAAAATCGAAGTACCGGTCCACCAGGGTGGCGTACGGCTCCACTTCGTTGATCGTATTCCCAGTGTCAAACATGGTTTGAATCCCGGGGCTGCCGATCTGCCGGACAATCGCAATGGCTTCGTCCAAAGTCCTCGCGACGTCGGCCGGCATGGCGCTAAAGGTTTCCACGAGCACTTTAACGCCGCGCTCGGCCGCGTGCGGCGCGATACCGGCCAAACCGTCGACGAAGTTCTTGCGCGCCGAATCAACACTTAGCCCCCCGGTGGCCCCGCGTTGTTGAGGAGACCCCAACACCATGACGCCGCCAGGCCCAAGATCGCAACACAAGTCGATCAACCTAAGCATGTGTTGCCAGCTTCGCTCGCGTACAGATCTGTCCGGCGTTGTGATGTGCAGGCCTTTAGGGGCCAACAGCAGCCAGTGGAGACCCACAAAGTTCAGTCCTTCCGAGCGGATAATGGAAGAGTACTCCCGACGCTTTTGGGTTGGGATCCCGACTGGGTCTTCAGTCAGGGTGAACGGAGCAATCTCGATGCCCGTATAGCCCGTCTTCCGAATCGCTTTGCAAGTGTCCTCCAGTCGCCATTGCTTGAAGGTCTCATTGCACATGGAATGATGAAATCGGTAGGGCGTGGACTGCTCGTCAGCACCACGCACTCGAGCGTCGAAAACTGCCGTCGCCCCCGCCACCCAATAAGCGGTTCGATTCAAAAAAGCCCTTCGGTCGATTCTGCTGGGCAACGCATTTCGGCTGTCCATAAGGCCATTCCTTTGGGCGAGCAACGCCGTTTGGTGATCAGCGCCAGTTCCCCGCCGCAGACGTGGCGGAGCAGTCGGTGAAATCGGGCGACTAAGTCAACACACCGCACAGACCGGGCATTTCGCGTTCGGCCCACGCGACTTGGGGAAGGCCCCGCAATTACCGCCGCATCTCACCGGGCCAGCGATTTCGGGAGTTCCCCCGGCAGCCTGGACGACACACCTCATAGCCCGTACTTCACTGACGGACAGTGTATTGCTGCGCCGAGCAAAGACACACACCGACGCTTATTGGCTGATTGTACCACCAGGTCGGCTACATCTTCAGCGAGCAGTTGGAACTGGCGCTTGGTCATATCCAGCGGCTGGGCTCAGGACTCGTGATCCTGGTGGGCGGCTTGTTCGCGTTGTGGATTTTGTGGAAGTCGTCCAGAGGCGGCGATTCCTGAAGCAGATCCAAGTGGCGCGCATCGCGCCCGAAGAATTGCGCGACCGCATGGCGAGCCCCCAGAAAGGAACCGAGCCCACGACGGCCATCATGCGCATCGAGAAGTGCCTCTCCATGACCAGGTAAGTGGGCAGCCAAGTGATCAGAAAGTCAGAAGTCAAGGAAGTCGAGGAAGTCGGAATGAAAACCGGCGCTCCTGGGGCTATTCTGACTTCATCGACTTCTGACTCCTCCCTCAGAAGTGCACCCCCACCGTCGCCGTCACCGTCCTTGGCGACACATAGTGCGTTCCGCTGAAGGTCGAAAGGAAGTTATAGAGAGCATATTCGTTGGTCAGGTTGACCACCGAAATTCTCGCGCTCCACTTATAGCGCTCGCCGCCGAAGAGATTGTCGATACCCAGCGCCATGTCGAACAGATTGCGCGGCGCAATGCGCGGCGGGTTACGGTCGTCGTTCTCCGTGCCTGGCCCGGGAATCTTCAGCAGTGTCGAACCGTATTGCGCGGCTGGGCACAGTCCGTTAGGGCTGATTCCCATCGCCGGAGTGGCGTGTACGCTGCCGCAGAAAAGTCCCGCTTCGAATTGCTGATCGGGCGTCAGGTTCGAAACGTCCACCACCGAATCGCTGCCGTCCGGCCCGTTGGCGCAGTTTCCGCCGGCGCACGGAATCGCTCCGGCCACCTGGCCGCTGTCGTAGCGCCAGTTGAAGCCGAACCACGGGCCCTTCTTGAACGGCTGGTATTGCAGGTGCGTGGTTTCGTTGAACGCTTCGTCGTGGTCGATGCGGAACACTTCGCTGCCCGTCGGCGTCGCGCCAATGCCGCTCACCTGCGGCTCGAAGAAACGCGCCGCTACGTGCGACATCACCACAAACGCCGAAAGACCGTGGAAGTTCGGCATGGTGACGCGGCCGGTAAAACCGGGAATCTTCGAGCGCTCCCATTCGATGGGGAAAGTCAGCGGCGAGTTCCCGAATACGCTGAAGTCGTAAGCCCGGTGCGTATACTTCCAGATGTATTCCGCATCCACCACCAGGTACTTACCGAACGCCTGCTGCAGGCCGGCGTGGAATTCGTTGCGCCACCCCGGCGCCAGCGGCGTCGACGAGACGCACGGGCTGACCGTCGACGACATGATCGCGTTCACTACCGGGTTGTTGCAGCCCTCGCTCGAAAGCACCAGGTTTTCGTTGAACGGCGTTTCCAGGGTGCGGGCATAGGAAATGCGCAGCACCGAGTTGGTCGGCTTGATATTGTAAGCGATGCCCAGCCGCGGCTCCGCCTGGCTCGCGCTGGTAAGACCGCGATAGATGTCGAAGCGCAACCCCAGGTTGAAGCTCCAGGGCCCCTTGGTGATGTTGTCCTCGGCGAACAACGCAATCTCGCGAATGTCCGCGTGCCCGAAGAAATCGTAAATCCCCGCCGTGGAGCTCGGACAGCCATCCGAACCCGGCAGCGGCGCCAGGCGGGTCAAATCGTAGCAGCCCAGCAATGGGATGAAATTCGGATTGGGTTGGAGCGCACCGACACATCCGGCCGGATTGCTCAGCAGCGAATTCGTGTCCGGGCTCCCGTCCGCATTCAGGCAAACCGCGTTGGTGGTCGGGTCCACCAGCCCGAAGCTGTCTCGCTCGGTCACAATCGTGTCTTCGTACATCACGCCCGCCTTCAGGTTGTGGATGCCCTTGGCGTAGGAGAGGGCCGCGTGCGCTCCCAGGTTGGTGAGCCGCCGGTCCTGCCCGATCATCAGCCCCTGCACGCCCGGGATGAAATCGGAATACGGATCGTCGCTCGGATAGTAATTATACTGGTCCTGCCGCGCGAACGCGCCGAGCGTGAACACCGTGTGCGGGGTGGTCAGACGGGTCCAGGTGGGCGCTATGTTAAACGTGCGGATCTTGGAGCGCTGGTCCGTCGGCCCCACCGGTTGGCCATTCGGCCCCAAGCCGCCGTTATCCACAATTAGCCCCGACCAGGCGTCCGCCGTCTGTGCATCGTAGGAATTCGGGTTCTGGAACCACGACCGCGTATAGCTGACATTGAAGTTCACCGTGTCGGCCGAAGACGGCTTCAAATCGAAGCGGTCGAATACGTTCCCCTGGTTGCCGTGATCGTGCATGACCTGAAATTCCGGCCCGTCCAGAAACCGGCCGGTATCCATGCCGCTCAGGGCGATGAAATTGCCCCAGTTATTCCCGCCGTATCCCAGATTGGCCGACCCGCTTCCGCTGCCGAACGTCCCGTACGAAGCCGTAACATCGCCATGCGGTTCGTGCATGCCCATGCCCGAGCGCGTTGTGACCACGATCACGACACTCGTTTTGTCGCCATATTCGGCCGGCGGCGCGCCCTCGATCACTGCCATCGATTGCACCGATTCGATCGGAATCTGGTTGGAGAATACCTTGCTCTGCTGGTCGGAAATGTTTTGGCCATCCACCGAGAAAGAATTCGAGGCGTGATCGCCCAAACCGTGAAAGAGGCCGTTGGAATCCGCCGAAATCCCCGGCGTGGCCAGCGTTACCAGGGAACTGACCGAGGAAGATTGGCTTTCGAGCGGCAGCTTTTCGAACAACGCACGGTCCACGTCGGTTTGGACCGTCGAATCGTTCGTCAGCAGGTCCGCGCCCTCCGCTTCCACCGTAACGGTCGTGTTGGCAGTGCCGAGTGCGAGCGCGACTTTGATATCCAGCGGGATTGCCGACCGCACGTCCAGGTCCTGGCTGCCCGTCTGGAAACCCGGCGCCGTGGCGCTCAGATGATAGCTATTAAAGGGAACGTTGTCGAATGCGAACCGGCCCTGGTCGTCCGCGTGCACGCTCCGGTCATAGTGCGAAATCGCGTTGTGGAGTTGCACTACCGCGCCCCCGATGGCCGCGCCCGAAGGGTCGAGCACCGAGCCTCGAATAGTGCCCGCAGTGCCGCTGCTCGACTGCGCAAAACCAACCCCGCAAAGAACCAACAGGCCGACGCCGGCTAGCCCGCCAGACACGCTTTTCCTCATCTTTACCATTGTCCCGGCTCATGCGTGGTCAGTCCTAGAACGAACTTGCCGGCGGGCAGATCTTAGCCATGAACGGGCTGGTTTTCCCAATGAGCGGACAGTTAGAAATGCACCGTGGAGCCGGCGCTTTCGCCTGCAACGCCGCCTCCCATGCGGCTTCCAAACCTTAACTTAGCGCCGCATAGTACACCGTTTCGCAATTACAGTGACGTATTCAGCAACCGCTCCTTGACAGATGCCAACATGCTCGCGTTTGCGAAAGAGCCGCGGGTCAGAGCCGCGACTGTCAAGGAGCGGTTGCCCTGGAATACGTCACTGAGTTTCCCAAACTGAGTACGTGGTTTTCTTTGAGCCACGGATGACACCGATGAACCGCGATAACTTCATTGGTTTTCATCCGTGTTCATCTGTGTTCATCCGTGGCGATATTTCTTCGCGCCGGCCAGCGCTGCCGTCAGATCTTCGTGCTTGAAAGCCGATGCCATGCGGTCAATCTCGCCTTTTGACAACCCGAGACTCGCAGCGGTTCTTCGCCACCTGTCAACGGACTGGCCAACTTCGGCGGCAATCCGCCGTGCTTCGCTGGGGAGAAGTTCGAAATACCCGGCCACATCGAGCGCCAGTTTCAGAGACGCTGTGCCGTTGTCAAGATCGATTGCCGTCGTCAGTATTCGTGGCTTGACGTCAGTGGGCACCGGATTCAGGTCGTACGCCGGGGACAGGCGCCACCCGGCGGGTCCGGCCCACAGAAACCCGTGGTTGCGGAGATGGTCATCCGTGTTTGAGATCAGAATACTGAAAACGATCCGGCGCCACAGGGCGTGCATATCCTCCTTTGGCGCGGCGCCGTGCCGGCGAAGGATATCCACGAATTCCAGATAGCTGCGGGCTTCGTTGTCCTTCGCATCGAGCATGCTCATCGCCGATACGAAGGGAACCCGCATGGCGCGCTCGCGATCGAAACGGCGCAGCAGGAGAACCAGCCTGCCGGCGACGGATTCGAGCCGCCATAGGGGCACCGGAATGCCGGCCTTTTCCGCGAGGGTCAGAGCCAACGCCTCCCATAGAACCGTGTTTACCTCGTCTCCTTTGCTTGGAAACTTCGCGATCGCGAGATGACCGTCACGGTCCCGAACCGAGGCTTTAGGGCGCGCGCCACCGAGCGACGAGCCGGGCGCCAGCAGCAGGCGCAGATCCTCATCGCTGTCTCTGTCATCCAGAACGTGTTCGGCTGCCGAGAGTAAGCGCGGCAGCTCGATCAGCGGCGGAATCCTCGTCGGCGCCCGATCAGCCAAAAACGGCCCGCCCTCCCGCTCCGCAAAACGAATGGCGCCCAGGCGCGCCTCGTCGTCCACCATGAGCAGGTAGTCGATTTCCTTGACCGTGCGCGGGGCTTGCCTTTCGCGTTCGGCGCGGCGGCGCTCCGCGCGGCGCATGAGAACCCGGCCCCACCGGTCGGGAGCGGAATCGCCGATGGCCCCGAACAGTGGCTGGTCGGACGCCGTATGAAAAGGCCCCGGCCCGAGCTTCAGGGCCGGCTCAAGGGAGAAACGCTCCGGATGAGCAAGCCAGCTTTTGTCGTATTCAAAAGTAGCCCCCTCCCGCTCCTTGCGGATGCGCGCCCACAGGCGCCCCACCAAACAAGGCGTGCCCCGCAGGTCGACGTAGACCAGAATCTCCCTGTCCATCAGGCGCCTGCCTTTTCAGGTTTGGCCGGCCTTTGCCGGCGCGAGAGGCGGATGCGCTGAGGGAGGCGCTCCTCCTCAAGTTCAAGCCCCACGGCGTCATGGCGTGGATCGGCGACGTCGGCCAGCCTGTCGACCATTCCCAGTGCAAAGAGAACGGTGGCATAATTCCCGAGGGCGGTGCCGGGGTCGCCTTTCTCCATCCTGCTTAAGGTCGTCCGGCTGATAGACGCCCGTTCCGCCAGAATCGAGACGGGTATGCGCCGCCGCCTCCGGGCATCGCGTATGTCCCCGCCCAGCTTGCGCAAGGCACGGACAACCGGCAAGGGCACGGTCGGCGATCTACTGCTCTGTTTCATTATAGCGTCCATTATAGCACGTCTTACATATGTTAACGTAACATATAATGAACCTTAAATAAATAGATACCGGGCTGAATCCGGAGTTGGCCGCCGCGGTTCGAGTGGAGGCGAACTATTTCGAGCGCAATGCCGAACGCATGCGCTATCCCAAATTCCGCAAGCAAAATCTATTTGTCGGCTCCGGAGTCATCGAAGCCGGCTGCAAAACCACGAGCACGACGGGGCGCCACAGGCCCACGACCGCGGGCGCGTGCACGAGCCCAAAGACCAG
This sequence comes from Bryobacteraceae bacterium, assembly GCA_049511335.1. Taxonomy (GTDB): domain Bacteria; phylum Acidobacteriota; class Terriglobia; order Bryobacterales; family Bryobacteraceae; genus JBEKYD01. The sequence continues at coordinate 15,042 of JBEKYD010000127.1, forward strand.
CAGTGGCACCGGCCGCGAGATGCGCAGCCGCGTGCGGAGCCGGTCGAGCGCCTGCTGCCATTGGGCGGGCGCGAGCCGCACCTGCCGGCGGCGAAGCCGCTCCGCCATCATCCATCCGCCCAGTAGGCGCAGCCAGAAGACCACGACGCCCGCCATCCACCCACGACAACCAGGCCGCCTTTCGTTGTTGTCCATGAGGAACGGCCCTCCAAAGGAATTAGAGTAAGCCAGAAACGCGAAGCCGATGAGTGCAGCCAAAAGGAGGCCGTGTTTCAGCGCGAGGTCATGGAGGGGATGCCGGACCCCGCTTGCGGTGGGTTGTCGCTTGGCCGGTTGCGTGGGGAGCCGCTTCGATCTAGCCATCAGCGCGCGGTGCGGGCCGGCATTGAAGACCTCCGGCTAATGAAGGATGTCGCAAACCGAAATCGGCGATCTACACAATGAAATTAGTCTGGTGAGCCGGGCGGGACTCGAACCCGCGACCCTGTGCTTAAAAGGCACATGCTCTACCACCTGAGCTACCGGCCCAAACTTGTGCAGCCAAAGTAGTTCAATGCGGCCGACTCTTGGCCCGCTTCTACTTCGGGGAACATGCTCCATCATAGCAAGAACGTGCGCTCGGGAAGCCTTACCCGAGTTTCACCACGGTGGCGTTCTTCAGGAAATCCGGGTCGAATTCCAGGCCCATACCCGGTCCGGTTGGAACGGGGATCACGCCATTCTTGATATCGAAGTTGGGCGCGTACCACGATTCCTTCTTCGGCGCCTTCCGCGACACGTACTCCATCCACGGCCCGATATTCGGCGTAGTCGCGGCGAATTGCAGGATGTTCACCGTAGCGGCGACCGTCTGCGTGTCGTGCGGGCAGATCCACATGTTCGCCTTGCGCGCCATCCGCGCCACCCGCGCGGCGCGAATGAAGCCGCCGTTATAGTTCAAATCGGACTGCACCACGTCCATGACCTTGTTGTCGATCATCTTCTGCATCTTTGTGCACGATGCGGGCAACCGCCCGCCTAGAACAACACGTCGAAATCCGCGGTGAAGCGCCTGCCGCGCTGGCCGAAGAAGAGGCCATAAGCGGGATCGTCGATATTGTAGTGGACCGCTTCGGGATTGAAGTGATTGGTCAGGTTGAAGGTCGAGAGGGAGAGACGAACTTTGTATTTTGGAGTCACCGCGATATCTTTTGCGATGCGCGAATCGAGCGAAAAGAAACTTGGATAGCGGGAGCTGTTGGGCAGGCCCACGTAATTTTGCGCGGCATCGAAGCTGGAATAAGGAAAGCCGCTGCGGTATTCCACCACCGGGGCGATGCGCCAGCCGGCCGGCAACTGCAACAGGCCCCAGGTAAGGAAACGGTTGGGCAGGTCGCCGGGCAGGAGAGTGGACTGATTGTCGCGGATGATGGGCACCGGGAAGCTGCCCAGATAATTATTGAAGTCGTTGACATCGCCGCTCGATCGGCTTCTCACATAGGAAAAGAAAAGCTGGCGTTTGTCGTTCAGCCGCCAGCGCGCGCTGGCTTCCCACTGCTGGTAGCGAGAGGATCCCGCGCCGGTGATGTCGAACGCACCGGTTAGCGTAGTGGGATCGGGCGGCTGCCGCACCATCACCACCAGCCCGGCGCCTTCGCTTTGGATAAAGGAAAGGCGTAGCTGCAGATGTTCCCCGAGCGGCTGATCGAGCTCCAGGCTAGTGTTGTCGCTGCGCGGGGAAAAATCGCCCGGACCAAGGTGATGGAACACGAACGGAATATGCACGTCCACCTGGGTCAGGGCGTTTCCATAAAAATACGGGCCGGCAACGATGTTGCCTTGGCCGTCGTAAAACGTCTGCGTCTGGCGCGGATAGTGAGGGAACGAGTAGACGTTCAGCGGCACGTGATCGTAGAAGAACCCGAACCCGCCGCGCAGCACCGTGCCGGTACGCTTGAAAGGAGTGTAAGCGAAGCCGGCGCGCGGCGCCAGGCGAAAACTCTCCGAGACCTCCTGCGATTCGGTGCGGACGCCCAAATCGACCGCCAGCCGCGAAGAAATTACCCAGTGGTCTTGCCCATAGAATGCGTACTCGGTATCGGTCATCGAGTACCCGTGGCTGCCGCTGAAGTCGATCGACTCGGTGAGCTGGTAGGCGGTATTCAGGACCTGAATCGAGTTCTCCTGCATCAGCCCGCGGTCGGCGCTATAGGCGATGTAAGAGCCGATTTTGAGGTTATGTGTGCCCCAGCGACGATAAGGGTGGAAACTCATCGAAGGCAGCCAACTGACGCGGGATGCAACCCGATACTGCTGGGCGAAGTAGTTTCCGCCGTTGCCGAACGGGGTGACCACCAGATCGTTCGGGCCTTGCGCCCAAACGTTGGCGTCGAACCGGGTTCCGGAGATGGTGTTTTCGAGCAACCCGCCCCACAGCGTGAGCCGGTCCGAGATGGTCATGGTGTAATTGGCGGTGGCGGCGTCGGGGGTGGTGGGCATGGGATTGAAGTAGTCCAGGTTGGCGTACTCCATATGTTGCGGCGCCACGTGCGCGGTGGCCGTCAACAGGTGACGGTCCGACACGATCCAATCCAGTTGCGCGAAAGAGTTGATGCCCCAGTTGCGCTTTTGATCGTCGGGGAAGGGCAGAGTGTAGATTTCGGTCTTGCGAACTTCGTATTCCAGGCCCTCGGAAAAATAAAGCTTGCCGGGCAGGATGGGGCCCTCCACGTTGAGGCGCGGGGTGGCGTCGCGCAAACCCCGCAAATGCCAGGAACGGACGTAAAAATCGGGAAACGGGTCGTTGAGCTCCCACTTCCATTTTTCTCCACCGCGCCGCGTTTCCACCGAGACCAGCCCGGCAGTGAAGCGGCCGTACTCCGCCATATAGGGTGTTTGGTAGACGTTTAGGGTCTCGACGCTATCGATGGGCACGGTCAGACCGAACTGACCGGTAGCCGGATCGCTGACGTCGGCGGAATTGACGATCAGGGAGCTGCGATGTTCGGCGGAACCGGAAATCTGCAGGGCTCCGTCCGGTTTGCGAACCACGCCAGGCACCAGGGGCAGAGCTTCGGCCACGTTGGCGGGGCGGGCAGGAAGCTCGCGGGCAACTTCCGGGGGCAGTTTAGTGGGCGTGGAAGCGCCCTGCTCCACCGGCGGCACGGATGCCTCCACGTCCACGGTTTGATGCGAGCTGAGGCGCTCCACCAGGGTGAGCTCCACGGTGGCCGACCCCGGAGCGACTTCCAGATCGTTCTTGGTGAGAGACTGGAAACCCTCTTTGACGGCGGAGAGCGAATATTGGCCGGCGCCAGAGAGGTGGAAGGTGGCGACGCCGCGGGCGTCGGTTTCGCCGCTCGCGACCAGGGTAGCGCCCTGCTTCCAGGTCAGGCGAACGCCGGGCACCGGCTGCTGGGTGGGATCGGACACGTCCACCTCCACCGCCACGCCCGCGCTTGCCGCCTCCTGCGCCCGGACGGAACCGGCCGCGGCCATCAGTTGGACGGTCCACCACAGCACCGCCCAGGACCCCCGCGCTCGAATGGTCAGTTTCAAATCGGCTGCGCCACACGCTTGCTGCGCCACACGCTTAATGATCGATGGACGCGCGGAATCGCGTCCCGGGTTTCGCTACCCGGCCGCCTCCCGTTTGCGCTCATAGGAGGCAAACTGATCGCGATATTGTTCGAAGCCCTCACGGCCCATCAACCCGAAAGTGAACTTTTTGCCCAGTTCGACGCCTTCCTGGTTGAAGGCATCGATGTTCAGCAGCTCGCCCAGAAACGCGGTTTGGAATTCCATCAATTGCATAAACGCACCCAGGTGTTCCTCGTCCACCTTGGCCAGGGTATAGGTGCAATTGGGCCTGCCGTTTTCGACCATAGCCGCCGCCGTGGAGCGGCGTTCGGCGTCGATCAACTGGGCGAGCGTGCGGCCCGCCAGGGCGTCGAACGCCGGAAGTCCGACCGGCGCGGCCGGAATCTTGCCCGCCGCGGAGAACTTCTCGACCGCCCAGAAGCTGAACACTTTGTCGTTGGGGCCTTCGATATACAGCTGCACTTGGGAATGCTGGTCGGTGGTGCCCAAGGCGGCTATGGGGGTTTGGCCGGTATGCACAGTTTGGCCTTTGCGGTCGACCGCCTTGCCCAGCGATTCGGCCCACAGTTGGCGGAACCAAAAAGCCGTGCCCCACAGATGGTTGGAATAGGGAAATGCCACCTGGATGGGCTTGGCCTTGCGGGTCCAGACGAGCCAGTGGCAGAGGGCGGAGCGGAGCGCCAGGTTGGCTACCAGGTCGGGCTGCCAGCAAAGTTCGGTCATGGAGGCGGCGCCGCGCGTCAGCTTGCCGATATCGATGCCGATCAACGCGGCCGGCACCAGACCCACCGGAGACAGCACGCTAAAACGCCCGCCGACATTTTCCGGAATGGCGAAGGTGGGGTAGCCTTCCTGTTCAGCCAGAGCGAACAGGTCGCCCTTGCCGTGGGTGGTCACCGCCACAATGCGCGAGGAAGACTCGCGCCCCAAGGCGTTGGCGAGCCATTCGCGAACGATCAGGAAGGTCGACACGGTTTCCGCCGTGCCGCCGGACTTGGCGATCACCACCACCAGGGTTTTGCGCGGATTCATGGAGGCCAGCGCCGCTTCGGTAAAGTCCGGATCCACGTTATCGAGAATGACAAGGCGAGGATGGGCGGGCGTAAATGCGCCTTGTACCGGGTGCGGCCCGCGAATGCCGCAATCGAGCGCCCAAGCCCCCAGGGCGCTGCCGCCAATGCCCACCACGCATACGGTGTCGAAACTGCCCTTCACCCGGCCGGCAAACTTGCGTATGGATTGGATTACCGCGGCGGCGGAAGGCAACTCAGGGAAGCCGTACGCACCGCTGTCGGCGCGCTTGCGAAAGGAGAGGAGCGCCTTCAGTGCCCGAGACTGGCTGCGGTCCAACTCAAACCGGGTGATGCCATTGGCTTTCCCCACCATATCCGCAAGCAGGTTCTTTTCGTCGAAATGAATTCTCATCCTCAAACCCTTCCTGACAAGGTGATTTTAGCGTGTTTTGGCGGAAACACGCCGGTGCGGCTTCCGCTTGACGCCGGCGGGAATTCTTGGCGCCGAAGAGCCGACTGGGGGTGTTAGCGGCGGCGGGGGAGGGAACCATTTTGGCGGGCTAGAGAGCGCCACACCGCGAATGCTGGGTGGCGGTGAGTGGCGACATGGGGGCGTGTGGGGCGAATCGGCATTCCGCCCTTC
>JBEKYD010000128.1:0-20251 GCA_049511335.1 Bryobacteraceae bacterium
CACAACGGCTGGGAAGACGAGCAACGCTCCTTCGACTCCACCTGCCGCAAGTTCCACAGCTTCCTCATTCAATCCCAGCGCTGAAACCCGCAAGTTACCCACAGATTCCCCGGACGAGCCAAGAATGGTAAGCCTACCTGCTGCCTGTTAACGCCAGCCTTCCGTCCACCCGGACGAAAGACGCCCTACTTGTAGAACCGAGCGCACGCGATCCGGTTAAGTCAGGTTCTGGGAAGCCGAGCGATGCCCGGCACAGCGTTAAGACCCGATATCGGTCGCGTTCGGTCGGCTGCGGGGCTGTTTGCGAGTGACGCGTCATACGCTCATAATCGTTGGCAGGCGTCCTGTAGCGCCGTATCCATGTTGAAGGGAGGTTTCCGTGCGGGGATACAAAATGGGCGTCCGATTTCTTTGCGCGGCATGCGCCGTTCTCGTGTCGTCTGCCGTATTGGCGGCATGGTTCTATCGGCCCGATCTCGCCATTAAGGCCGGAACCGCCTCGACTAGCCAGACCCTTTGCGGCGAAATCTTCGTCTCGGGACTCGACGCCAACCGCGTCTTCGCCGAAGAAATCCGGCCTAAAGGCGGAATGCAGATTCTGCTCAATAGGCTGCGCTATTCCGTGGACTCGCGGCGCCAACAGGTGGTGACAACCTGGGCCGGTCACTTTGCCGGTGTTGCGACTTATCGCAAAGGCTATGGCTGCACGCTGGGAGATGCCGAGGCGGCCGATGCGCTGGGTGTTGCGCCCAATTTGCCGGGCGCGGCGTCCCCGGACAATCCGCCAATGCCAATCGCGCCGGTCAATACGAAGCTGAGCGAAGCGCTGGACCGGGCGTTCGCCGAGCCCCTGCAGCCGCCGTACCGGCGCGTGCGCGCCATCGTGATCGTGCGCGAAGGCAGAATCGTCGCCGAACGTTATGCACAGGGCATTGGGCCGGAGACGCCTTTGCTCGCCTACTCGGTCAGCAAGTCCGTGATTAACTCACTGATCGGCATTCTGGTCTGCCAGGGCAAGCTCAACCTGTATGCACCGGCGCCCGTGGCGGCATGGAGTTCTCCCGCCGATCCCCGCCGTTCCATCACCCTGGACCAACTGCTGCGTATGACGAGTGGATTGAATCTGGACGAAAGCGACAGTGGGTTCGACCCGGTTTCGCGCATGATGTTTTGCGAGCGCGATATGGCCGCGTACGCCGAGAAGGCCAAGCTGAAATCGAAGCCCGGCCAGAGCTGGGAGTACAGCAGCGGCAATACCTTGATCGTTTCCGCCATCCTGCGCAATGCGGTGGGCGGACATGCCGGCGACGTATTGCGCTTCGCTCATAGCGAACTGTTCGATCCCGCGGGCATGCAGCACGTCACCATGGAGTTCGATAACGCCGGCACTCCGATCGGGTCCACGCGCATCTACGCGTCGGCGCCAGACTGGGCTCGCTTCGGCGAACTCTATCTCAACGATGGCGTTGTCGACGGGAAGCGCATTCTCCCGGAAGGCTGGGTTGCCTACTCGACCCGGCCCACATTGGAGAGTCCCTATGGCGCAGGCTTTTGGGTCAATGCCGGGCAAGCCGCCGATGCGCGGGGCCGGGTGCAGGCCGGCATGCCAGCCGATGCGTATTTTGCCTCTGGCAATTTCGGACAACGCATCGTCATCATTCCTTCGCAACGGCTCGTGATCGTGCGATTCGGAGCCACCATCGATCCTCCCGATTTCGACATTCGCGGACTGACCCGACTGGTGGCCGACGTCATCGCCGCTCGGTGACCATAGAACCCATCCGTCTTCATACCTTTAGGAGATTCCTCCAAGGTTGAAAATGGGCGACCAAATGATCGCGAGGGGTGATCCATCTTTACTTTGTGCTCCTGCTCGTCACCGGTGCCAGGGTACGCGGCGGTTCCGGTCGGATGGTCGGCCACTCGTAAAGAGCGGCCGGCGCGGGCCGCACCGGGGGCAGACTTTTGAGGGCCCATTATCCCCTAATATCGGTAGCGTGTCTTCCGCGCGACACGACTTCGGCCCTTTCGGGGCTACTTCTGCGGTTTGCACGTCTTCCGCCGACCCTGAAGTTGCGCGGTTCAGATCGCCAGTAGCTCATTCAAGAACGCCGGGAACGGCAAGTCGCAGGACCTTGGGAACCAGTGGACGGAGCCTTCGCCGGACAAATGGGGCCTCTCGGCTACGATTTCGCGATTCGCCGGTTCGTACGGCGCTCTATGCCGCAAACACAACAGACCGCCAACTCCCGGACGAATCCCGTCTCCACGCCGACAAGAGTAGCGTCCTTCTCCGTAAGACTTGCGCGGCTAATGGCCAAACCTCTTCGCAGGCAATCGTCACAATATGGACGTCCTGGATTCTGATTGAGAAATTCGCTGGCGTTCGCTCGATGCTTCGAATGATCAAGGAATCGAGCCACCTGCAAATCATACCACTCGAAGGTTACGACAAACGCCGCGATAGCGTTTTGTAACGTGGCGTAGTTCGAGCAAGGGAGTCTAAAATGGAGAATCTGGTAAATTACCTGGGTCCTTCGGAAAAATGATGCACCCGGACGATAGCATCTGCAGCTTGCTCGACGCGGGTTTGCAGAGTTGTTCCGCAGGCCCCGCGATTCTCGGCCTTGGGCGGGATCCGCTGTCCCATCGGAGGCTCCTGGATCATATCGAGGGCGTAGCTGCGGCGCTGAGGGATCACGGGGTTGGCCGTCAAGATTGCGTCGCCATCGCGCTTCCCAATGGACCCGAGATGGCTACGTGCACGCTGGCTGTCGCTTCCTGGTGCTGCTGCGCTCCGCTCAACCCGGCTTACACCGCCTCGGAGTTGGATTTTTACCTCGCGGACCTGCAACCGCGAGCCGTGATCGTTGAAGCCGGGTGCGAGGCGCCGATCATGGCGGTCGCCGCGGCGCACGGCATTCCCATCGTGCGGCTGCACGTCCTCAGCGAACAGCCAGCGGGAGTTTTTCGTCTGGAAGGTTGCTCTTTCGAAGACCGCCCCCTGGAACCGCGCATGACAGTGCCCGACGACGTGGCGCTGCTTCTGCACACGTCCGGCTCCACGGCGCGGCCCAAGCTGACGCCGCTCACACAGGCAAACCTGTGCTGCTCGGCACGGAACATTGCGGCTGCACTGTTGCTTTCGCCAGCCGACCGCTGCCTCAACGTTATGCCGCTGTTTCACATCCACGGACTCGTCGGCGCGGTTCTCACCTCGCTCTCGGCCGGAGCTTCGGTGGCATGCGCGCCCGGTTTCCAAGCACCGAACTTCTTCGAGTGGGTCGATCACTTCCGACCTACCTGGTACACCGCCGTCCCTACCATTCAGCAAAGCATTCTGGCGCACGCGACCCGGCATTCCGAGCCAGTCCATCGCACGAGCTTGCGTTTTATCCGGTCCTGCTCCTCGCCGCTCGCCCCCAAGCTGATGGCCGACCTCGAAGCTGCTTTCTCGGTCCCGGTGATCGAAGCCTATGGAATGACCGAAGCGTCCCACCAGATGGCTATCAACCCGCTACCGCCCCGAGCGCGCAAGCCGGGCTCGGTCGGCCAGGCGGCTGGCTGCGAGATCGCGATCATGGATCCCACCGGCGCGCCGCTGCCGGCGGGCGTTACTGGCGAGGTGATGGTCCGCGGCGCGAATGTTACCCGAGGCTACGTCAACAATCCCGATGCCAACCGCGTATCGTTCTTCAATGGATGGTTCCGCACCGGCGACCAGGGTTTTCTGGACGGCGACGGCTACCTGTTTTTGACAGGCCGTACCAAGGAGATCATCAACCGCGGCGGAGAGAAGATATCCCCTCGTGAAATCGACGAAGTGTTGTTGGACCACCCGGCTGTCGCGCAGGCGATTGCGTTCTCGCTACCCAGCCAGCAGCTCGGCGAGGAGGTGGGCGCAGCTGTCGTGCTGCGTGAAAACGCCTCGGCCACGGAAACCGAGATCCAAGAGTTCGCTGCAAAGCGTTTGGCCGATTTCAAAGTACCGCGGAGAGTCGTTTTCCTGCGGGAACTGCCCAAGGGCCCGACCGGCAAACCGCAACGGATCGGTCTCGCGGCCCGCCTGAAGCTGGATGAGCCGGCTTCAGCTCCGGTCTCCGCCGCCGGCCCTTCCACCAGGCCTCTCACTCCCGTCGAATCGCGTCTGGCGGCGATCTGGCGCGATCTGCTGCGTATCGAGCGGGCGGAACTGGAAGACGACTTCTTCGACCTGGGCGGCGATTCCATGCTTGGAGCGCAGCTGATCGTCCGCGTACGCGATGAATTCGGCGTGGAATTGCCTATGTTCCGGCTCTTCAATTCGTCCCGGCTTGCAGCACTAACCCAATGGATCGAATCCGCGCCCCGAACGGCCTCCGATTCCAGCGCGCCGATTCGGCCCGCGCCACGCGACGCACCGCCTCCGCTGTCCTTCGCCCAGCAGCGGTTGTGGTTCCTCACGCGGTTCGAGGAGGCGGCGCCTGCGTACACGGCACCAACGGCGCTGCGGCTGCGCGGCGCACTGAGCATCGACGCGCTTCGAATGGCGCTCCAGTCCGTTATCGGCAGGCACGAGGTTCTGCGCACGACGTACCCCTGTCCGCAAGGCGTCCCGGTTCAGACGATAGCGCCCCAAGGCGTCATCGAGCTGCCCGTCGTAGATTTGCGGGACCTCGCCGAACCTGAACGCGAATCGCGCGTACAACAGATCGCCGCAGAGGAAGCGTTTCACCTCATCGATCTGTCGGTGGATTTGCCCGTGCGGGCGCTGCTGCTGCGGCTGGCGCCGGAAGAGCACGTGCTGGTGGTCACCGTCCACCACATCGCCTTCGACGGCTGGACCAAATCGATCTTCTTCCGCGAACTGTCGGTCTTCTACAAAGCCGCGGTCACTAACTCTCCACCGGACCTGCCGAACCTGCCGATCCAGTACGCCGACTATGCGACCTGGCAGAGGCGTTTGCTGGAAGGCGAGGCCGGCGTCCGTCTGGCAGCGTACTGGAAGGAGCGCCTGAGCGGAGTTCCGCCGGTTCTGGCTTTGCCGTCCGATCGCCCGCGGCAACCGCGACAGACGTACCGTGGCGGAGTCGAGCGCATGACGCTGCCCACTTTGCTCACCGCTGAGCTGCGCTGCCTGAGCCGCGCCGAGTCCGTGACCTTGTTCATGACCCTTCTCGCAGGCTTCCAGATTCTCCTGTACCGCTACTCGAGGCAGAGCGACATTTGCGTGGGCGTTCCGGTGGCGGGCCGCGTGCAGCGAGAAACGGAGGGCCTCGTCGGGCTATTCGTCAACGTCCTGGCGATGCGCACCGACCTTTCGGGCGAACCCAGTTTTCGCGGGGCGCTGGCCCGGGTGCGCGAGACGTGCCTGGGCGCATACGACCATCAGGATATGCCGCTCGAACAGTTGGTTGAAATCGCGCGACCGGAGCGCAGCCTGAGCTACACCCCGCTGTTCCAGGTGATGTTCCAGTTGCGCAACTTCCCGGAGATCGTGTACCAACTGGCGGGACTCGAGAGCGAGCCCATCACGTTCGATCCGGGCACTGCCCAATTCGACTTATTCCTCGAGCTAACGGAAACTGGCGACGGCTTGGCCGCGGCGCTCACCTATAACAGCGACCAGTTCGATCGGTCGTCGGCCCGGCGCATCCTGGGACATTACAGAACGCTGCTGGAAGCGGCCGCCGCCGATCCCGGGGCGGCCATCGGCCGGCTGCCGCTCCTCACCGAAGAGGAGCGTCGGCAAGCACTCGTGGAGTGGAACCAAACCGGTGCCGGTTACCCGACCGTTTCCGCGTTGAAGCTTTTCGAGGAACAGGTCGCGCGCACTCCGTCAGCCGCGGCTGCTATTCATGGCGGCCGCAAATGGAGCTACGCGGAACTCAATCGCCGCGCGGGCGGAGTGGCGCAACGCCTCCAGGGAATCGGGGGTCTTCGGGGCCGAACGGTGGCGATCTGCGTCGACCGTTCGCTAGAGATGATCGCCGCCCTGCTGGGCGTCTGGAAAGCCGGCGCCGCGTGGATTCCACTCGATCCTTCATACCCTCGGGACCGGCTGGCGTTTATTGTAGAGGACGCCGCCCCGGCGGCGGTGGTCACGGAGCCGCAATATCGGGCTCAGTGGGAGCATGCCACTGTGCCCGTGCTCGACCTCGAAACCGACGCGATGGAGGAGGGCAGCGCATTCCCAGGGCCGGGTCCGGACGATATTGCCTATGTCCTCTATACGTCGGGATCGACTGGCAGGCCGAAAGGCGTCGCGATCCGGCACAGCGGCGTGACGAACTGCCTGGCGTTCCTGCGCGATGAGATGTCGGTCACGGCCCGCGATGTCGTACTCGCGCACACGACCCTGGCTTTCGACATCGCGGTTGTCGAGATCGTTCTTCCGCTAATTTCCGGCGCGTGCGTCTTCCTGGTGGGCCGAGACGTTTCCCTGGATGGCCGGCTGCTCGCCCGCGCTATTGGCGACTCCGGCGCCAGCATTGTGCAGGGCACCCCGACCACCTTTCTGCTCCTTCTTGAATCGGGCTGGAAGCCTCCAGCCGGACTGCGGATCATTAGCGGTGGCGAAGCGCTCACGCCGGACCTCGCCGAACGCCTGCTTCCCTGCGGGGCGCTGTGGAACCTCTACGGGCCGACCGAGTGCACTATTTACTGCACCGGTTGGCGGGTTCGGGACGCAGGCCGAGCGTCGGTTATCGGCAAGCCTATAGCAAACACCTGTGCCTACGTGCTGGACAGCAACGGCGACCCGGTACCGGCCGGCGTGCCGGGTGAACTCTGGATCGGCGGCGTGGGCGTCGCTCCAGGGTACTGGAAACGCGATGACCTGACCAGGGAGCGGTTCGTGCCCGATTTGTTCGGGGAAAACCCCGCCGCAAAGTTGTACCGCACCGGCGACCTCGTTCGCAGGCTTCCAGATGGGAATCTCGATTACCTTGGTCGCATTGACAACCAAGTCAAGCTGCGGGGCCACCGCATCGAGCTGGGCGAGATCGAGAGCGTGTTGCGCGAACACCCCGCTTTGCTGGCGGCCGTCGCCAAGGTGGTGGAGGTCTGCCCGGGCGACCGCCGGCTGGCGGCCTGGTTCGTGCCCCGTCCGGATAGCGTTTGCCTGGAAACCGACTTGCGCGACCTGCTCAAGCGCCGCCTTCCGTCTTACATGCAACCCGCCTTCCTTGTCCGTCTCGGCGCGCTGCCGCTAACGCCGAACGGCAAAACGGACCGTAACGCTCTGCGTCTTCCGGATTGCCTGCCGGGTGGCGATGCTGTGGTCCACCGTGCTCCATCCGCCTCCAGGGAGTTCATCATGGCCGAGATTTGGGAGGATGTCCTGGGGTGTCGCCCGATCGGTCTGGACGATGACTTTTTTGAACTGGGCGGCCACTCCCTCCTCGGCGCCAGGTTGCTCACCCGGGTCGAGAAGGCGTTCGGTGCGAAGCTTCCGATCGAGAGCTTCTTTCTAGCCCCAACGCCTGCTCGCATGATGGAACTGCTGAAGCGGGAGTCGAGCGGGAATCCTGCCCCGCGGGTGATTCCTTTGCGGATCGGGACCGGGCGAGTTTCCGTCATACTGACAGACCTTCAGCCGCTGTACCGTTCGCTCAGCCTGAGCCTGCCGGCAGGACAGTCGATTTATGGCATGGCATCCTTTGACGCGTCCGGGCTGCCGGTTCCATTTAAGCTCGATCAAATCGCGACCCAGCAGGTGGAGGTACTGTTGCGGTTCCATACGGCTGGCCCGCTCGCGCTTGCGGGCTGGTGCGCTGGGGGAGTGCTGGCGTACGAAATGGCGCAGCAACTTACGGCTCGCGGCATCGAGGTCCCCTTGCTCGTGCTCTTCGATTCACACAACGGCGCCGCTCAGAACGCACACTGGCTGAGTCGTGAGCGGCTACAATACCATCTGGCCATGGCTTCGCGGCTGCCTGCCGACTCACTTATGGCGTACGGCCGCGAACGCCTGCGGACTCTGGCGGAGCGAATCCGAACCAAGGCCTGGCGTGCCAGATACCGCATAAAACTCATAACGGGCCAGAGTATCTCCGACAGTCTCTGTCACCCCGATCAAGTTCTGAGGCTGGCCGCCAGCGAGTATTCCCCGCGGCCCTATTCCGGCCTTGTGCTCCTTTTCCGCCCCCAATCGCGTCCGGCGGGTGACCGTGCTGACGCCGCTTCCGGATGGCGGGAACTAGCGCCCCGGCTGCGCGTGGTGGATGTTCCCGGCAATCACGTAGAGATGTTCAGGGAACCCAATGTGGCCGTGATGGCCGAGGCCTTCAAGGCCGCGTTGCGGGGTGTAGAGGTCGATCCTACCGGAGACGTTTTCGGCGGCGCGTAGCAATTCTGACGCGGAGTTCTCGGGAGCGGATTTCCACGCCCGGTGGCCCCAACAATGATCACGACCGGCCCCCGCCGGACAATGGCGTCGTCAGGAGGAAGCCAAAAATGGAACGATATGCGTTATCGGTAGCGGCACTGCCCGGAGGGGCCTGTTTCCGAGTAGAGGACCATCCGTCCGGAGCGGGCGAGGAAGGGCTGTGGTTGAGTTTGGTGACGGTGGCTCGGTACACGCCGCCCATGCCGCCTTCACCGAGCTTGGACGTGATGCGATAGTCGGCGATGGTTCGCCAATCGTTTGATGCGCCTTTTCACTTTGTCCAAGGAGTCAGGAAGCTGAGCTCGGTGCCCGGCTTCTCTCTTCTACCGCCGGCTCGAACGAAAGCCAGGTGCTTGCCCGACGGTCATAGCAAGCTCATTCGCTTATGCGCCACTCCAGGATCCCGACCGGCTGGCGACCTTGTGCGGCCACCTGGAGCCGGATGGCCTGGGTGTGAACCGGTGCAAAGCGAACCCGGTTGAATTTGTCCTGCTCCGTGGGGTACGCCGCGGCGCCTTGAACGGGCTGCCAAGCCGAACCATCCCACCACTGAAGCCACCACGACGACGGCAGTTTACACCCTCGGCCATCGGTGTCCGCCGCCCAGTAGACCTCCGCCGATCCAATCCTTCGCGGTTCGGAATAACGGTACTCGATCCACATTCCACCTTCGCCTCCGCGGCCACTCACGCCCTCGGGCCACATAAACCGGGGAATTGAGCGGTCGGCCGAGTTGGACGGCACCAGCCCGTCGAGAACTGCAGAAGGAGGATCGAAATGAGAACTCGCCGAAGCCTGAACGATCGGCGCGGGGCCGTCCCAGACATGCGCATCGGGGCCGTCGCTGATCTGCGGAAACGCAGAAATGCGTAGCCGCGCCGCTCCCATGGGGATGAGCGTGATCTCCTCAACAGGCTCGGTGCTTTTCACGGGTCCGGGCTGCACTTCGCCGACCATGCCGTTCGGTTCGAGTTTCCATTGCGGAATTCGCCGGCCTTTCGCGCGCAATACGATAGGGGCATCCTCTGCGGCGAAAGGCTGCGGCACGGTTTTACCCGTCTTCACCACCTGAAACGACTCCTCGGGTTTCAGCGCATTCAAGACCAGCCCATAATTCCAAGGCGTGGTCGGGTAGACTTCCTGCGCCGGGAACTCGTCTGTGCCGCCTTCGCGGGCCCAGCGCTCACCGATCTTGAGCGAGTACGTCAGGGCTCCGCGGCTGACGGACACGGTGTCGCGATTCTCTTTCCAGACCTGCAGGCGTATCTTAGCGGGCAACGCTACCGCTACCCTGTCGTTCGCGCTCCACGTGCGGCCCAGAGCCAGCCAACCGCGAGCTTCTTTCGGCGCGGGAAGCGAACTACCGTTCACGATGACGGAGGGGTTGGCGCACCATCCCGGCACGCGAAGCATCAGAGGGAACCGGACCGCCTTCGGCGTCTCCACCGTAATCGCGACGGACTCGTCGAATGGATAGTTGGTAGTCTCGGTTAGCTTGACCTCAGTACCATCGGCGACCTTCGCCTTGACCTGGCTCGGTGCGTACATTACTGCGGCAAGACCATTGTCGCGCGTTGCCATCCACAGGTACTCGGAGAAGTACGGCCATCCGAAAGCGGCATTGTGCTGACAGCATCGGTAGCTGTAGGGGTTGTAACTGAACATCTCGCCGCTGTTCTCAATCATGGGCGCCTTGTTGCCGCGGTCGAGCTGAACCTGGTTGGGGCTGGTGATGTAGTGCAGCCCTTTGAGATCCGGGGTCATCGATGCCGGGAACGAATTGAAAGCGATCTCCTCGGCTCGGTCCGCCCATATGCGGTCGCCCGTGATTCCCCCCAGTATCTCGTCGCTGAACATCATTTCGGCCCAGGCGCACGTTTCCGTGCCGTTACGCGGTCCATTGAACCCCGGTCGCGCGTTCTCATCGGCGCCATACCCGCCACCGGGGACCTGGCCATAAAGTCTGCGCATTGTATCGTAGTTGCGCACCGTGGCGTTCAGATATCGCGCGTCTTTCGCCTGCTGGAAGAACTGCGCCGGCTCGCGAAAGCATTCGGCGAAATTTACGTTGTGCCAGGAAGCGATCCCGCCCGACCAATCGTCCGTGCGCTCATGGTTGACTCTTGCCAGGTCGAGCAGCCAGGGCTGGCCGGTGCGGTTATACAGCCAGTAGATGGAATCCAAGTTGTCGCCCCCGCGCTCTTTCTGCCAGCTTGCCGAAAGAAAGTCCTCCAGTGGAATGGTCATCTGCCAGCGAAAGTATTTCATCAGGAAGGGTAAGATACGAGTGTCGCCGGTCGCCTCATATAGCGAGCGCAGAGGGAAGAGCATCACCATGTTGGGCCACAAATCGAGGATGTGGCTGCGCACACCGTGTACGCGTTCGCTATCGATGTTGCTCTGGCTACCGAAATAACCGTTAGGCTGCTGGGTAGCGATCACTGCATTCAACCACTGGTTGGCGCGCCTGATGATCTCCTCGTCGCGGAGCACGTAGCCGAGTTCAAGATAACCGCGGAGCCAATACGGCACTTTCTTTCTTCTGGCCTTACTCCTCTACCGTCAGCTCCGCCCACCCCGGCAGTGTCGCCGGCCGGTTGTTCAGAAACACGATCTTCCGCGTTTTGGGAAAGGGCAGATTACTTGAGAGCGCACGGTCGTACAGGTGGTACGCGCTGAGGATCTGGCGGTATTCGGGATTGGTGGTGTCGAGCCAGGAACTCTTGGCGGGCAAGCCGCCGCCCCAGCCTATCGAGATCAGGCAGGCGCCTTTTTCGCGCGCGGCTGCCAGGCGCTGCTCCAGCTCGGCCAGGCTATGGTCCAGCAGCGAGAGCCCGGACCAGGCGGCGTACTGGCGCTGCAAGGCCAGCAACCCAGCCGCATAAACGTTGGCGGCTTCGAAAATTTTAGCCCGGCCGAAGCCGTCCGGCCAGCGGAGCGCGCGGCGAATTTCGGGCTCGAGGAAGAACGATCTTTCGTCCCAGCGGCCGGTGAAACTGGCGCCGGGCACGGCCATTTCGGCGAAGAACGGCGTGCTGTCTTCGGGGCGGTTGCCATCCACCGCGCCGCGCGGGCTCTGCTTCCAGCCCAGCGCGTAACCGGCGCCGCGCGGCGCCAGCGTCGAGGTGCGCAGCAGGTGGACCTTGAACTGGCCGTTGGCCACGGTAGCGGAATCGCCGGTCGCCACGAACCGCATGCGGTTGGCGCCGGCCGGTCCCAGCGCCTGGTCTTCCACCGCTTCGGCCGGATGGCGCGGCGGCCGCTCAGCCTGTACGCGCTTCGCCGTATCTTCCAGCAGGCCGGCGCGCCAACTGGCGAACAGCATGCCGGTGCGCAACGCGCCCTTGATGGAAGTACCGGGCAGATACGGCCCCGAAGCTCCCGCGGCAAACGTCGGAATGTGCAGGCTGTCGCCGGCGGCGCGGTTCCAATACTGCGAGCTGGCGGCGTTCTCGAAGGGTATGCGGCGGCCGGCAAAATTCTGCGCGAAACCGCCCCAGGAGGCGAAATCGAGCTTGTCGGCCTTCTTCAATTGCGCGAGATACCCCTCCAGCCGCGGGCCCTTGGCCAACAAGCGGAAGATGCGCCACTGGTCGAGCACGTTCACGTGGTCTTTCCAGACCATGTAATCGATGGGGCTGAGCTTGCGGCCGTCGCCCACCAGCAGCGGGGTGAGACAGGTCAGGCGGTAGCGCATCAACTCACCTCCGGAAGCGGCACGGAAACCGCGAAGCCGGCGCGAAAAACCGGGTGCGCGAGACCGTCCGGGGCTACGTCCAACGCGTTGCCGCTCGGAGCCGAAGGGGCGTAAAGCACCGAGCCTTCGGCGATCATCTGCGCGGTCTTCTTGAGCTCTCCGGAACCCGCCACGCGTCCGGCACGCGCCACCAGCGTATAATTGCCGCGCGTCCAATCCACCCGGTCCGATGGCGCGGGAGTGAAGAGCGAAAGCAGCCAGTGGGCAGCGGCAGGCTGGGCGGGCGGCCCAGGAGTTGGCGCAAACAGCGGTGCGATCTCGGGCGATTGGCGAACGGCGGCTTCGGCGGTGTCAGGGGCCGGTTGGCCGGGGATCGCGGGTTCGGGCGCCTCGGGAGTTGGAGCTTGCTCCGCGACCGCTCCCTCACCGTCGCGGCTCGGACTCGCAGCTTCGGTTGGCTCGGCGGCCGCGTGTTCGGCGTCGGGGGGCGCGGATTGCTCGGGAACTGCGGGTTCCGTCGCTTCGGCAGTTGGAGCTTGCTCGGGAGCCGCTCCCTCGCTGTCGGGGCTCGGACTCGCAGCTTCGGTTGACTCGGCGGCTACGGATTCCGCGTCGGCAGTTGCGGGTTGATTAATGGCGGCTTCGGTGGGTTCGGCGGCCGCGGGTTCGGGGCCGGCAGTTTCGGATTGTTCGGGAACCGCGGCTTCGGTCGATTCGGTGACCGAAGACTCGGCTTCAGGGGGCGCGGGTTGCTCGGCGACCGCTCCCTCACGGTCGCGGCTCGGACCGGCAGCTTCGGTGGACTCGGGCGGCGGGGGTTCCGGGCTGGGGGCGGCGGATCGTTTGGCGGCCGCCGCGGGCAGAATCATTTCCGGCAGCCAGCCTTCGGTGAATTCCGGCGGCGCGGCGTGGCCCCATCCTTGCGAGCGCTCGCCACCGAAGCCGCTATCGGCCAGCAGGCGAAAAGCGGCCTTCACCCGGTCGCTCCAGCGCTCGCGGGCGCCTTCGTCGGCAAAGGAAACCAGAGTCCAAAGGCCGGCGCCGGGCCGAAATTCCAGACGCGCCACCGAGTGCCGTTCGCCGATGCCGGTCAGCCGGTCCACGGCGGCGTGAAAACGCAAGCCGGAACGGAACGGGCCAGGCTTGCCGGCCGGCAGCAGGCACTGGCTGGCGCCATCCACGCTCCAATCCGGATCGGCCAGGGGCGCGCGGGCAACCAGCAACGGGATCAGGCTCAGCGGCACGAACCGGGCGCTCTTCCAGCGCACCCGTGAAGCCAGCAGCGCCGGAGACGAGGGCGGCCACAGCGTGCGCGGCGGAACCACCAGGTTCACCTCTTCCACGAATGGGAAGCAGGAGCTGAACGCCACCGCCGCCACGCTGCGGCGGGCGGTCGCGTCCAGCCACTCCTCGAAAACGCCGAGCCGGTCCATCGCCGCCGACACCGCCCCGTACAGCGAATCGCTGTGATACACCGGATCGACGTGATTGCGGGCGCCCGAATCGGGACCGATCCGCCAAGGGCCGTCGGGGGTGAGGCGCACCATCAAGCCCGGTCTGCCTGCTTTGCTCGAACCTGGTTGCATGAAGGCCCGGATTCCTTATTCGTCGCGGAGGAAAGCGAAGGCGGATTCCTGCACGGCGGATTGCACCGCGGCCAGGCTGGCGCCCGCGGCGATCTCCTTTTCAGCCGCGCCGGCGGCGTAATAATTCTTGCCGCGCCAGGCCAGGCGCAAGCCCGAAAAGCCGATACGCCCGCTGCCGCGTGAACCGCCGCCGCCGAGCGAATCGTCTTCGAGCAAGCGCAAGCCTTCCAGCACGCGCAGGAACAGCGGCGCGTCCTCTTCGCAAAGCACGTCCATCACCAGGCGGATTTTGAACCGCGCCCCGGCCGGAACCCGCTCGAGTGTGCGCGGATTGGCCTGGGAGGTGATGCGATCGATGGCGTTTTCGTTTTTGACTTCGGTCAACTCATCGTCTAGGTTCTCGCGCATCTGCGCCGTGATGCTCTCCAGCTCCAGCGGCGCGTCGAACACACTCAAGCGGGCGGGCGTGGCTTGCGAGGTTTCCAGCGTCTCGCCCTGCACCCGCTCCATGCGGCCGGGGCTGCGTCCGAACAGCAGGCAGATTTCATCGTCGGGCCGGTCGCTCTGGTGAATGCGCACCTCCTGCCCTTTGCGGCGGGAAAGGTAGACCAGCTCGGCGGGAACGGCCAGGCCGGAGGATTGCTCGAGCAGCGACCGGATTTTGCCGCGCAGCGAACTGCCGGGCACGTAGGGACGCCCAAACGCGTCCTTGACGACTGGATTGTCGGAGCCGCCGATTTCAAGCGAGCCTTTGCCGGCGCCCACATGCAGGCCGGTCTCGCAGGTGAGAACGCCTTCCAGAATCAGCTTGCCGATGAGTTTCAACTCGGTTTGAGAGGTATGTGCGCTCATGCTTTACTCGTTGTAGGCCACAATGGCCTCGAACAGGTCCTTGAACCGCTCGTAGCCGCGGGAATCGTTTTTGCGGGTAACCTGCAGCAGCAGCTTCTCGAGCTGGTCGAGACTGCGCAGGCCGTGACGCGCGATGGTATAGGCCAAACGCGCGCGCAGCATCACGAACTCATGCTGGCGCTCGCCCTCCGGCGCGCGCACCGCGCGGCGAACCGCGCTATACAGGCGGCGCAATTGGCTTTTGGTGCCGGAATCCATATCGCGCATGCGGCTCACCACCGCGTGCGCCTGGTTATCGAGATAAAGGCTATCCTGGATCAACTTATCCAAGTCGATTTCGGGAGGTCCCTCGGGGCGTCCGCGATCGAAGCCGCGACGGTCGCCGCGGTCTCCCCGGTCGCCGCGCTCGCCGCGATCCCCCCGCTCACCCCGGTCACCGCCGGGCCCGCGCCCTTCGCGCGGCGGACGGCTTTCCCGATTGCGTTGTTCCGTTTCCTGTGCCATCTGCTAAACCTCTTGGAACGAGCCGAGGGCCCGTTCGGAAAATCCCCGAACCTGATGCGAACAACCTGCGGCTAAAACCGCTCCCTTACGGTCGCGGCTCGGTTAGCTACTTAAACCTCCGTCACCAGGCGGGCCCACTCCAGCGCCACCAGGCCGGCTGGGCGCAGCTTGATTTCGGCCGTTCTGCGTCCCGCCATTTCGCTGATCAGGTGGGAACGTAGTTTCTGAAATTCGCGATCGCGCGTGCCGCTCAAGATGCGGTTGAAACGCCGCTCGAATCGCCAGCTATGCTGAGTTTCGCTATCGTCGGCATCCCGCCGGTAAAAAGAGCGCAACTGGTATAAAAGCTGCTTGGACATGCGGAAATCCCGCACCAGGCGGGTGACGGTATCCTTCAACTCCGAGGCGTCGGACAGGCGACGCCATTCGAGCACCCGCCCCAGCAGGTAAATGCAATCCTTGTCCGCGCTCTTGGCCAGCTCCAGGTTGCGTCCCGCCTCCTCGTAAACCGAAGCCAGCGGGTAATAGGTCTCCGGCGCCAGGGCGATCGCCATGGAGATGGTCTTGCCTTCAGGGCCGGGATAGTCCTTCAGATTCTCTTCGGTGAAGCGGTGGAAGAGGCGCTGCACTTCGCGCGCCAGGGCGATGAGCGCATCCCACGCGCCGTACACCGCGAAGTCGTCGCCGCCGCAGTAAATGATGCTGACCTTCTTCCAGAATTCGGGCAGGGAACAGATGACTTCCAGCTCACCGGCGAAAAACTGCTTGTACAGCACCGACAGCGGCACGTGCTCCTCGATCGAATGCACACGGCGAAGACGCAGCCCGAAGTTATCCACGTCGCCACGCAAAACCCCCCACGCGGAGCGGCCTTGGGCGCGGCGCGCCAGGGTTTGCACCAGCGCGGCCGACTTGCCGTCGTCGGAGGGAGCGGCGTGGCGCGCCAGCAGAATTCCGTCCGGCGACAGATTGGGAGTGATGCTCCAGCTATACTTCCCTGGGCCGGGCGCGACCTTGGCGGGTTCTTCCGGCGACCAGCCGACTTCGGACGCTTCCCGCAGCTTGGCCCCCAGCTCCTTGGCGAAATAAGCGTCGGCCGAGGAGTTGGACACACGCGCGCGGGGATCGAACACGCCGGCCGCCGAAAAGCCGAGAGGAGCGTTGCGCTTGCGATCCAGCACTTCATTGAGCCGCTTGCGGATTACGGCCCAGTCCCCCAGGTTGTCGGTAATGCCCCAGATCAGGCGGACGACTCCGGCACTCCATTCCGCGATTTGCCCGGCGGCGGCGGACAAAAACGTTTCGGCGGCCTCGCGCGCTTCCCCAGGCAAGACCACCAGGAACTGCCCGCCCCCGCTCGAACCGAGCAGAATCCGGGACAGGCCGAGATCGGCCAGCAACGCGCGCGGCAACACCTCGCACAGGAGGGCGATCCACTGCGAGCGGCCGGTGACCAGATCTTCACCCGCCGACCGCGCGGAGCGTCCCTCGGCAGAGCCGGCCAACAGAAATTCTTCTGTTCCCAGGATTTTGCCTTGGAGCAGGATTTGTTCCGCCATGAAACAGGGGCCTTTTAGAATGCTAACTGTAGCACAGAATCCTGAGAGAGACGGCGGTTTCGGGCGACTCTACTTACATGGGAAAAAGACCAGTGTTGGTGCTACTTCTGGCGCTCGCCGGGTTCTCTACCGGATGGGCGCCCCGCGGCCAGGCCCAAACCGCGGTTCGGGCTCGGCCGGCGCCCGCGCGTCCGGCCGCGGATCATCTTACCGATGCGCAACTGGAAACCGAGATCCGTGCCCGCTTGGCGCGGTCGAAAATCGGCGCCGATAAATTCCAGGTTCACGTGCAGGGCGGGGTAGCCACTTTCGACGGCAAGACCGACGTGTTGCAGCACAAAGGCGCAGCCACGCGCATGGCAAAGTCCGCCGGGGCGGTGGCCGTGCGCAACCGGATCCAGTTGAGCGACCGAGCCAGGCAGCGCGCCAGCGCGAACCTGGAACAAGGGCGGCGGCGCGCGCAGATTAGCCGTGGCGAGCCCCGCAGCGAACAGCGCAGCAACAACAGCATCCCCAAAGCCGCACCGCCCGTGCGCCCGCGGGTGGGAACGCCGCCGAGTGCGAGGTAGCGGCGGGAGCCCGGCCCACAAGGGCTAGCGTAACGTGGCTCACGCACTCGTGCGTGCCGTGTCGAGAGTCATCTCGACGCCCGCGCTCGACCAGGGAAAGTCCTGCGGATTGCGGACCAATCCGGCCTTAACCGAATTGTTTTCGATGTACGCGCGAATCTTCTCAAACTCGCTCTGGTTCCGCACCCAGTGGCCGCAAGATTCCTTTTGCCAAAAGGGCTCGCCGGTGCGCCCCAGCAGTCGGTTGGCGAAACGTGCGCTGGCGCCCTTGAGCGATCTCAGCAAGTGATAGGGAGCGAACAGACAAACGCCTCTCCGGACGATAGCTAGTAGGAAGTGTAGGAGTCTGTTGCCGATTCGGAGTAGCCCTCTGGGATGACGATACTACGATATCGGACGTAGGTCAACGAAAAAAATCGTATCTGGCTACGGCAGCTCTAATGCCAGCCGTATGGCCTGTTCGACCTTCTCCAGACTCGCTTTGCTCAGCGTGCCCAGGGGTGGATAGACGGCGGTCGACTTTTCGACCGTCGTGACCTGATCGCACTTCACCCACGAATCGCGGTTCAGACCACCCTCTCCCGCGCGAAGCGCCGGCCGCAAGCTGAACGCTTTATGCTCGACCGTGGAGACGGGCACTACACAGACGTCGAGCGCGTGGCGATTGAGCATATTGGAAGATATGACCACCGCCGGACGCTCCTTATCGAGCGCGAAAAGGCAGATTTCGCCCCGCCTGGGAAACCATCCTGCCGGAGCCTGGGCTCTTTTCACCGGCATCCGTCGCGGGCCCACGACTTCAGCGAAGCCGATTGGAAGGCGCGTCTATCCGCACGATCGGCCGGTGCCTCCGCAAAGAAGTCCGCAACCTCCTGTTCCAGGGCAGCCCGCCTCTCCAAATCCAAGGCGAAACGAAGCAAACGGTTCACCCGCTCGCTCTCCGACAAGCTGCCTCTCGTCCGCTTCACCTCCGCGAGCACCTCCTTGTCGAGGGAGAACGTCTTTGTAGCTCTGACCGTAGCTCCGCTATTAGCATTCATAATAGAGAACATTGTAGCATTTCTTGCGTGGAACGGGCGTTTTCGCTGGCAATCGCCTCCCTTACGACCGCCCCTGCTTTCTCCTCCGCCACTCAAACAGCACCACCCCCGCGGCCACGGACACGTTCAGCGACGAAATCTTCCCCTCCATGGGTATGCGCACCAACACGTCGCAATGTTTGCGGACTTGTTCGTGCAGCCCTTTGCCTTCTCCGCCCAGCACCAGCGCGCACGGCGACCCATAATCCACCCGGTCGTGCGCTTCCGCGCCGCGCTCGTCCAATCCGTAGATCCAATAGCCGCGCTTCTTCAGATCTTCCAGCGTGCGATTCAGATTGGTGACCCGCACCACCGGCAAATGTTCCAGCGCCCCGGCCGCGGCCTTCGCCACCACGTCGGTCAAGCTGGCCGCTCGCCGCTCCGGAATGATGACCGCTCCCGCGCCCGCTGCGTGCGCGGTGCGAACGATGGCGCCGAGGTTGTGCGGATCTTCTACCCCGTCGAGCAGCACCACCAGCTCGGCCCCAGCCACCTGGTCGAGTTCGGCGTATTGCGTTGCCGCTCCCAGCGCCACCACGCCCTGATGGGCCGGGCTGCCGGCAAGCCGGTCCAGCGACACCCGCGGCTCGAACCGCACCGGCACGCCAGCGCGCCGGGCAAGGTCGATGATCTCCTGCAGACGCGGCCCTCCGGCGCCCTGCGCCACCATCACCCGCTCCAGCACCCGCCCGGCGCCGAGCGCCTCCCGAACCGGATGAATCCCGCTCAAAATGGCCATGGGCAATCTTACTTCATTAGGCGAGGGATCTCACGCAGGAAGCGCTCATCGCCCGCTACGAACGAGTACTCGCCCAGACGCGCCGGGAACTCCCAGCGCATTTCGGAATAATTGAGGTGTTGCGGCTCCCCTTCCCAAGCGCGCACCCGGAAGAAGATCAACGTGACCGGCGCCTTGTCCGGATAGGTATAGTCGTAGCGCAGCACCTCCTCGCCGGTCGCGTTGCGGATGCCCAACTCCTCTTCCAGTTCGCGCTCGAGCGCCTGCAGCGGAGTTTCGCCCGGCTCCACTTTCCCGCCCGGAAACTCCCACTCGAACGCGTGCGATTTCCCCGCTCGCCGCTGCCCGATCAGAATTTTCCCGTCCCTCTCCAGAACCCCCGCCACGACCTGACGCACAGGCCGATTGTAACGCGCCGTGGTCCGGAATCCGGTCACGGCCATATTCCTGCTGATAACAAACTGGTTAGCTCATTCGGCTCGGTGCCTATGTTCTAACCTGGTAGCGTGCAGCCTCCGAACTCCCGAAGTCGTGGAATTTGGGTTGAGCCAGAGTTATTGCCCGGTCCACCTGTGGCCGAGCGGTCAGCAGTGGGACAGACCATCGTTTTCCGTGCACTGCCATGCAACTGGCTGCCGCACTCAGTTCATCCTGGTTACGGTCGCTTCCACGTCGAACTTGCGCGCCGTGATCGGGTCGTCGATGGACGCCACTACGGTCGGTTTGCCGGGATCGAGCAGCGTGTCGACGCCAATCTTGAGCTGCCCGATTACCGGATGGCCCCCGGTGGCTGCCAACTTATCCGGCGGGACAACACTGCTGATATCGATCGAGGCCCGCATGCCGAGCCTCGCGCCCTCGATTTCGCGAAGCGAGCATTCGATATTCACTCCCACGTCGACGTAACTATATTGGGTGCTTACCAGCGCCGCATCTCCGGCGTGCTGCGACTGGTTTGCGACCGGTACCCGATTGCCAATACGGAACGAGCCGTGGGCCTGATCTTCCAGAACCATCGAATAGTGCCGGCCAGCGCCGGCGCCCGGTTGCGAGGCGTCGCGAAGGTTGAACTCAACCTTATAAGTTCCGCGATTGGGTTCTTTCTTATCCTGGGCCGAAAGAGAAAGCGAGAGTAACGGCAGCATGGCCGAAGCCATCGCCGCGCGAGCGAACTTCATATTACCTGAATCCGGCGTGAAGAATGCGATTTCAAACCTAAATCGGCTTCAGTCGGTTAACCTTGCGCAGGATGCCGTTGGCCAGATCCTGGAGCAGTGGCGACTCTCGGAGGCGAAGAA
>JBEKYD010000129.1:0-20235 GCA_049511335.1 Bryobacteraceae bacterium
GGATCTTCGGTCAGTTCCGGGACGGT
This sequence comes from Bryobacteraceae bacterium, assembly GCA_049511335.1. GTDB lineage: Bacteria > Acidobacteriota > Terriglobia > Bryobacterales > Bryobacteraceae > JBEKYD01. The sequence goes on from JBEKYD010000129.1 coordinate 27, forward strand.
GAGCGGCGGTAGCGCCAGCGCCACTTTTGTGCTGCCGGGCGGCACGGGGGTGGGAGGATACACCATCACTGCGACTTACAACGCAGGCGGGAACTTCGCCACCAGCAGCGACACTTCGCATAGTTTAACGGTGAACGGGGCGGGCACGACGACAAGCGCGTCCAACGCGACGGCGACGTTCAGTCCGAGCAGTCAGAACGTGACGCTGACGGCGATGGTGAGCAGCGGGGCGGGCGCGGTGAATGCCGGGACCGTCACGTTCGCGGTTTCGCAGGGCGGTACCCAGGTGGGCTCTTCGGTCAATTCCGGAACGGTGAGCGGCGGCAACGCCAGCGCTACTTTTGTGCTGCCGGGCGGCACGGGAGTGGGAATGTACACCATCACCGCGACTTACAACGCAGGCGGGAACTTCGCCATCAGCGGCGACGCTTCGCATAGTTTAACGGTGAACGCGGCGGGCACGATGACAATGGCGTCCAGTGCCACCGCGACGTTCAGTCCGAGCAGTCAGAACGTTACGCTGACGGCGGCGGTGAGCAGCGGGGCGGGCGCGGTGAATGCGGGGACAGTCACGTTCGCGGTATCGCAGGGCGGTGCGCCGGTGGGATCTTCGGTCACTTCCGGGACGGTGAGTGGCGGCAATGCCAGCGCCACTTTTGTGCTGCCGGGCGGCACGGGGGTGGGAGGATACACCATCACCGCAACTTACAACGCAGGCGGGAACTTCGCCAGCAGCAGCGACACTTCGCATAGTTTAACGGTGAACGGGGCGGCCACGGTGACAAGCGCTTCCAACGCGACCGCGACGTTCAGTCCGAGCAGTCAGAACGTGACGCTGACGGCGACGGTGACGAGCGGGGCGGGCACGGTGAATGCCGGGACCGTCACCTTCGCGGTTTCGCAGGGCGTTACCCCGGTGGGATCCCCAGTCAATTCCGGTACGGTGAGCGGCGGCAGCGCTAGCGCTAATTTTGTGCTGCCGGGCGGCACGGGGGTGGGAGGATACACCATCACTGCGACTTACAACGCAGGCGGGAACTTCGCCACCAGCAGCGACGCTTCGCATAGTTTAACGGTGAACGGGGCGGCCACGACGACAAGCGCGTCCAACGCGACCGCGACGTTCAGTCCGAGCAGTCAGAACGTGACGCTGACGGCGACGGTGAGCAGCGGGGTGGGCGCGGTGAATGCTGGGACAGTCACGTTCGCGGTATCGCAAGGCAGTACCCCGGTGGGATCCCCAGTCAATTCCGGGACGGTGAGTGGCGGCAATGCCAGCGCTATGTTTGTGCTGCCGGGCGGCACGGGGGTGGGAGGATACACCATCACCGCAACTTACAACGCAGGCGGGAACTTTGCCACCAGCAGCGACACTAAGCATAGTTTAACGGTGAACGCGGCGGGCACGATGACAATGGCGTCCAGTGTCACCGCGCCGTTCAGTCCGAGCAGTCAGAACGTGACGCTGACGGCGACGGTGAGCAGCGGGGCGGGCACGGTGAATGCCGGGACAGTCACGTTCGCGGTATTCCGAGGCGCTACCCAGGTGGGGTCTTCGGTTATTTCCGGGACGGTGAGCGGGGGCAGCGCCAGCGCTATGTTTGTGCTGCCGGGCGGCACGGGGGTGGGAGTGTACACCATTACCGCAACGTACAACGCAGGCGGGAACTTCGCCACCAGCAGCGACGCTACGCATACGTTGGCAGTTGTCCTCAACGTATCGGGGCAGGTAAGCGTGACTCAGACCGGTTTCGCGGTGAATCACGCCACGAGCCTCTGGACGGCCACCCTCACGGTGCGGAACACGAGCGTTGCGCCGATCGGCGGGCCCATCGAGGTTGTATTGACGAACCTGTCTTCCAACGCGACGATGATGAACGCTACCAGCGTGTTCAGCGGCAACCCTTACATCTTAGTGTCGGCGGCGACGCTGGCGCCGGGGGCGTCGGTCAGTGTGCCGATCCAGTTCAAGAACCCGTCAGACGGATCCATCAGCTTTACTCCGGTCACCTATTCGGGGGCATTCTGATGGCAGAGGACTGCCTGGCTTGGGCTTTTCGCTTTTCACGGCACGCTGGGCTGGGGTTCGGAGATCCGAAGGTGGGACAGACCCCTCGCCCGGTGGCAGCCGCTTGACAGACGACAAAAGACGATCGTCTGTCCCACCGCATCCGAGTCTATGGCGAGCCACTGGAGCGGAAATGCACGGGCGACGAGATCGCCGGCGCTACGGAACATCGGCCTGGCAGCCGACGCTTCACCGGCTAAAGCCGTTGCTCCACAGGCTAAAGCCGGCTGAAGCCTGTGTCACCGTACTCGACCGAGACCAGGAAGAGGCCTTTGGCCGGGGCGGTAGGGCCGGAGCGGGCGGGGAAGGCATCGGGGCTGAGATTCCCGCGACCGGCTTCGATGAGAGTGCCGACCAGGTTGCGCACCATGTGTTTGAGGAATCCGCTGCCGCGGACGCGGTAGGTGAGCCGGCCGGGAGCGGGGTCCAGGACGGAGGAGAAAATGGTGCGGACCTTGGACTGTTCCAGCTCGTCGCGGTCGTCGGCGGCGGCGAAGGCGGAGAAATCGTGCGTGCCGGTGAAGAATTCGGCCAGGCGGACCATGCTGGCCTCGTCGAGCGGATAGGGATAATGATGGGCGTAGGGCCACTCGAAGGGGGCGCAGACGGGGCTGCGTACGATGCGGTACTCGTAGGTTTTGGCTTGGGCGGCGAAGCGGGGATGAAAGCCGGGCGCGGCTTCGTCGGCGGAAAGAATGCGGATGGCGGGCGGGAGCAGGCGATTGACGGCGCGTTGGAGGTTGGGCAGCGGGATGGGATTCTCGAGGCTGAATGCGGCCACCTGGGCGAGGGCATGCACGCCGGCATCGGTGCGGCCGGAACCGGCGACATGCACCGGGCGGCCTTCCATTGCGGAAAGGATTTCTTCCAGCGTGCCTTGAATGGTGGGAAGGCCGGGCTGCACCTGCCAGCCGTGAAATCCGGAGCCATCGTAGGCGAGGCGGATCAAAATGCGGCGCATTCCCTTAATCTTAATCAGGCCGGCCGGGAACCGGGCTTGACCAGGGGCACGCCGCGGAGGCAGAGGGGGCACTGTTCGGGATAGTGGGCGGCGATCTGAAGGGTGGTCAAGGCGGCGCGGGGAACGCCGACGTCGGCACGGCCGCCGGAGCGATCGACGATAGAGCCGGCGGCGAGCGCGTGGGCGCCCGACTGGTGGAGAACTTCTATTACGTCCCGGGTGCTGCCGCCGGTGGTGATAACGTCCTCCACCACCACGGCCCGCTCGCCGGGCGAGAGGGAAAACCCCCGGCGCAGGACCATTTTGCCGGTGGCGGCATCGCGTTCGGTAAAAAGGAAACGGGTTCCCAGGGCGCGCGCCACTTCATGGCCGATGATGAGGCCGCCCAGGGCGGGGGAGATGACCAGGCCGATGGAGCCGGCTGCGACGCGGCGCAGTTCCTCGGCCAAGAGCCTTCCCAGCTTTTCGGCCGCGGGAGGATGCTGCAGCACCAAGGCGCATTGCAGATATTCGGCGCTGTGCAATCCGCTGGTGAGGCGAAAATGGCCTTCCAGGTACGCACCCGTGGAGCGGAACAATTCCAGAACCGACTCGGCTTGCGGGGTCACAAGGGACACTATAACATCGCGGTTGCGACCGGTAAGCCGGTGCATAGGGAAACACAAAATGTACAGGGTTGGTGCCAAGTTGGCTGACACCACCACCACCACCAGATGCGCGCTGACTGGATTTACGGCACTTAGCTTTTGGAACGGCGATTGCTAGAAGGGAGGGCGTGAAACAAGGAGATCAGGCCCGAAAAGAGACGGTTGCCCACACCAAGCCTACCCTTCGACTCCTCGTTGAATTTGAACCCCTCGGTTAATCCCCAAATCCCCTTTACAACCGTCTGCTTTCGGGCCTGACGTAGTTCAGGCTCGAAGAGTTGCAAGCGAAAACGCCTGCTCCACGGTACGATGAGAACATGGCGAAAGCAAACGCGATGTTCGAGGTGGAGTGCCCGTGCTGCGAGGCGGTATTGAAGATCGACCCCGAGACGCGCGCGGTCATCGCCCATACAGTTCTGGAAAAACCGCCGGCCATCTCCGACCTGGCTGCCGAGGTGGCGAAGCTAAAGGGCGAAGGGGCGCGGCGCGACGAGGTATTCCGCAAGCAGGTGGAGGCGCAAAAGCAGCACGGCAAGGTGCTGGAGAAGAAGTTCGACGAGCTGTTTCAGCGCGCCAAGGATAATCCCGACGCTCCGCCGCCGGTGCGGGATTTCGATCTCGATTAGAAAGAAAGGCCGAGATGACTCTACTCTCGGCTCAGCAGGCCTGACGGCCCGCGCCACGACGAGTTTCGAGCCATTGGAGCATCATGGCTAAGAGCAGGGCGTAGACGGGGTCGGTGATTTCGGCGGTTCGGCCGGGCAGACAACGCTGGGCGAATTCGATCGCCGCCAGCAGCGCGGCGATGCCGATGGCTGGCGCCAGGCGACGGCGGCCAGCGGCCCAAAACAGCCAGATGCTCGAGCCGTAGAGAAACCCTTTTTGGAGGATCGGCTGCATGGCGGCGGCGTAATCGTAACTGAGCGTGGCGGCAAAGGGAATCCAGGAAAAGGGGCCGGCGGCCGCGCTCCAGCGATATGGCGCGAGGCCGCGAACGAGCAGAGACGCCACGGCGAGCCAGGCCACCACAAGCGTGTGGCGGCGGTAGCGCCAGAAACCGAATCCCCAAGCCAAACCGGCGCACACCGCGCCCAGGACTTCGGCAAGCTGCAGGGTGCGATCCTGAATCAGGATTTTGGCGGGCACGAAAAGAAGAACCAAGGGCAGCAGGTATCGCGACGCTCGAGCGCCGGCGACCGCCTCCAACAGGCACGCCACGGCGAGGCAATCGACGGCGACGGTTGCCGCGTCCGCCCAGTGGAACGCGGCAAGATTTGCCAGTGCGGCCAATTTGTGACGAAAAACGAATGGGCTCAGGTTGGGGAAAAGGGGACAGAGTTCGCTGGCGGTCCAAAACAGCAGCAGGAGCCACGCGCCGCTGGGCCGGAAGGCGGCTTTGAGCGCGGGGTGGTGGCTGAAACGGGCCAGCGCATTCCGGTAGGTTCGCGCCAATGCGATTCCGGCCGCCGTGCCGAGGACGTTGGTGACCAGATCCATGGGCGATGGCTCGCGCGGCCGGTCAAACGCTTGCAGGAACTCCATCGAGCCCGAGAGCAGCGCGCCAGCGGCGAGGGCGAGAGCGGCGGCAGGGAGCGCTGACAGCTTTTCCTTCGGCTTCTCCATCAACCAGGCGAAAGCCAGGATGCCGAGCGGCATGTAAAGCAAAAGATTGACGACGGCGTCGCGGTAGAAATATCGGTCGATGGGCGGCCAGTTGTGGGTGAGCGTCCAGAACGGGTGCGGGATTTCCACGCGCACGCCGAAGTGAAAAGGGAAAAGCGAACCGTAGACGATCAGCAGAATGGTGAAGAGAAGAAAGCGGCCGATGAGGTTGCCGGGGGAGGTGGGGGCAGAGGGCATTTCGGGCGGTCCCGGGGGATAAGGCTGACGGGCAGACCACATAAAACGATGGCCTGCCCCACGGTCTATAGCCCGACGGCCTGGGCTACGGCGGCTTGTTCCTTCAGCGTCCCGGCTTTGTCGGTGGCTTCCCAGGTGAAGGTGCTTTCGGTGCGCCCGAAGTGTCCGAACGCGGCGGTGGCGCGGTAGATGGGGCGGCGCAGCTTCAGAGTTTCGATAATGGCGCGCGGGGTGAGCGGAAAGTTCTCGCGCACCAGATCGGTAAAGCGCGCATCGGGAATGACGCCGGTTCCGAAGGTATTGACGGTCACCGAAACCGGCTCGGCCACGCCGATGGCATAAGCCAGTTGCACTTCGCAGCGCGTGGCGAGGCCGGCGGCTACCAGGTTCTTGGCGATGTAGCGCGCCATGTAACAGGCCGAGCGGTCCACCTTGGTCGGGTCCTTGCCGGAGAACGCACCGCCGCCGTGGCGGCCCATCCCTCCGTAGGTGTCGACGATGATCTTACGGCCGGTCAAGCCGGTATCGCCGTGCGGTCCGCCCACCACGAAGCGGCCGGTGGGATTGATGTGGTACTTGGTTCCGGAATCCACCATGTCCGACGGGATCACCGGGTCGATGATGTACTTCTTCACTTCTGCACGCAGATTCTCGATGGAAATATCGGGGCTGTGCTGGGTGGAGATCACGACCGCTTCGATGCGCTTGGGCCGGTTGTTGACGTACTCCACGCTGACCTGGCTTTTGCCATCGGGCCGGAGAAAGTCCAACTCGCCCTCCCGGCGCGCTTCGCTCAAGCGGCGCACCAGCTTATGAGCCATCATGATGGGCAGCGGCATCAGCTCGGGAGTTTCGTCGCAGGCAAAGCCGAACATCAGCCCCTGGTCGCCGGCCCCGCCGATGTCGACGCCCATGGAGATATCGGGCGATTGCGACTGGATCAGGTTGTGCACGCCGCAGGTGTGGGAATCGAAACCGAAGCTGGCGTCGTTGTAGCCGACGTGTTCGATGGTGCCGCGCGCGATTCTGGGCACGTCCACGTAAGTCTTGGTGGTGATCTCGCCGGCCACGATGCACGTGCCGGTGGTCACCAGAACTTCGCAAGCCACGCGGCCGGTGGGATCGTCCGCCAGCACCGCATCCAGCACGGCGTCGGAAATCTGGTCGGCAATTTTATCGGGGTGGCCTTCGGTTACCGATTCCGAAGTAAAAAGATAGTTTTGATTTTCTGCCAAGATGTTTTTCTCCTGCGGGAATTCATTTCACTGTAACGCAAATTGCATCCGCGACGGCGGGCTCAATAACGGTAATGCTCCGGTTTGTACGGGCCTTCCACCGGCACGCCGAGGTAATCGGCCTGCTTGGGAGTGAGGGTGGTGAGCTTGGCGCCGATCTTTTCCAGGTGCAGGCGCGCCACTTCCTCGTCCAGCTTTTTGGGCAGGGTATAGACGCCCGGCTTGTAGCTGTCGCGATTCTTCCAAAGATCGAGCTGCGCCAGGGTTTGGTTGGAGAAGCTGTTGCTCATCACGAAGCTGGGATGGCCGGTGGCGCATCCCAGGTTCACCAGGCGGCCTTCGGCCAGGACGAAGATGCTGTTACCGCCGGGGAAGGTGTAGCGGTCCACCTGCGGCTTGATGTTGGTGCGCAGCGCGCCGGAAGCGTTGAGCCGATCGACCTGGATTTCGTTATCGAAGTGGCCGATGTTGCAGACGATGGCCTGGTCCTTCATTTTCCGCATGTGCTCGAGGGTGATGATTTCGCAGTTGCCGGTGCAGGTGACGTAGATATCGCCGCGGCCCAGGGTATCTTCAACGGTGGTGACTTCGAATCCCTCCATGGCGGCTTGCAGGGCGTTGATGGGATCGATTTCGGTGATCACGACGCGCGCGCCCATGCCGCGGAGGGAATGCGCCGAGCCCTTGCCCACGTCGCCGTAACCGCAGACTACCGCGATTTTGCCCGCCACCATCACGTCGGTGGCGCGCTTGATGCCATCGGCCAGCGATTCGCGGCAGCCATACAGGTTATCGAACTTCGACTTGGTGACCGAATCGTTGACGTTGATGGCGGGGACCAGCAGCGTTCTGGCTTCGTACATCTTATATAAACGGTGCACGCCGGTGGTGGTTTCCTCCGAAACGCCGCGCCATTCGGCAACCACTTCGTGCCAGCGGCGGGGATGTTCGGCGTCGACGCGCTGGAGCAGGTCCTTGATGACTTGCTCTTCGTGATTGGCCGAAGGGGTGCTCACCCATGTGCTGCCGTTTTCGAGCTCATAGCCCTTGTGGATGAGCAGGGTGGCATCGCCGCCATCGTCGACCACCAGTTGCGGCCCTTTGCCACCAGGGTGGCTCAGCGCCCGATAGGTGCACCACCAGTAGTCTTCGAGCGACTCGCCTTTCCAGGCGAAGACGGGCACGCCGGCGGCGGCGATGGCCGCGGCGGCGTGGTCCTGGGTGGAGAAGATGTTGCAGCTTGCCCAGCGGACGGAGGCGCCCAGGTCGGCCAGGGTTTCAATCAGCACGGCCGTCTGGATGGTCATGTGCAGAGACCCGGTGACGCGCACGCCGGCCAGAGGTTTGTCTTTGGCGTATTTGCGGCGGATCGCCATCAGGCCCGGCATTTCGTGCTCGGCGATGCCGATTTCCTTGCGGCCCCAATCGGCAAGGCCCAGATCGCCGACTTTGTAATCGGCGGCGGTTCGGTCTAGTGTGGCAGTTCCCATACGGACTCCTCGTGGCAAATTTCACATCTATAAATCTTGATTCATTGATATTATATTTGCATACTCGCATGGCGTCAATTCTAAAATCGCTGCGTTTGGCGGCCGACCCCAATCGTTTGCGGCTGCTCCTTTTATTGGAGCAGGAAGAACTGAGCGTAGCCGAGCTGCAGGAGATTCTGGGGCTGGGGCAAAGTCACATTTCGACCCATTTGGCGCAATTGAAGCAGGCGGGACTGGTGGACGACCGGCGCACCGGAAAGAACGCTTTTTACCGCCTGCAGGCTCCGGCGGAGCTGATGCCGGTACTGCGCAGCGCGGCGGGCGAAGTGCCGGAATCGGCGGAGGATCGCGAGGCGCTGCGGCTGGTGCTGCGCAAGCGGCAGGACAAGATGCGCCGCTACTTCGACGAGCTGGCCGGCAAGTTCGGACGGCAGTATGTGCCGGGCCGGTCGTGGAAAGGCGTGGCCGAAGCGTTGCTGAAACTGATGCCGCCGATGGTGATTGCCGATCTCGGGGCGGGGGAGGGAACCATTTCGCAGTTGATGGCGCAGCGCGCGAAGAAAGTGATCGCGATCGACAACTCCGAAAAGATGGTGGAGTTCGGGTCGGAGATCGCGCGTAAACATGGGATCGGCAATTTGGAGTATCGGCTGGGCGATTTGGAAGACGTGCCGATTCGGAGCGGCACGGTGGACCTGGCGTTTCTCAGCCAGGCATTGCACCACGCGCAACATCCGGAACGCGCCGCCGCCGAAGCCTGGCGGATTCTCAAGCCCGGAGGACGAGTGGCGGTGCTGGATTTGAACCGGCATCACTTCGAGCAGGCGCGGGAATTGTATGCGGACCTTTGGCTGGGGTTTACGGAGCTGGAGATGGAGCGGTGTCTGAAGGGCGCGGGATTCCGGAACGTGGAGACGGCGGTGGTGCATCGGGAAGCAGAAGCGCCTTATTTTGAGACGTTGCTGGGGACGGGGGATAAGTAGCTCGCAGTAGTCAGTAGTCAGTTATCAGTAGTCAGTTGTCAGTTAACACCTGCACCCCTGTGGCGCGGGCACTCCTGCCTGCCGCGCCTCGGCTGCTGAGTGCGGGTGTTAACTGAAAACTGACGACTGATAACTTTTTTCACAACCAATTCAGATCCGCGTACTTTTCCCCTGTCAAGTAGAGAAACAGCGGTTCCAAAGCGTCGAACTCTTTGCCCTCGTGGCGGAGCACGCCGTTGGCGGCCAGCGCGGTGATATCGCCCTGCCAGACCAGTTTGCCTGGGCGGGTAATAATGGCCACTTCGTCGCACAGGCGCTCCACGGTCTCGAGCACATGGCTGGTGATGAAAACCGTGCGCCCCTGGTCGGTGAAGCGGCGCAACCATTGCTTCATGAGGGCCACGCCGGCGGGGTCGATGCTCTCGAACGGCTCATCCAGAAACAGGACTTCAGGCGCGTGGATCACGGCGGCGGCGAAGGCCACGCGTTTGCGCATCCCGGTGGAATACTCGGACAGGGTCTTGCGCGAATCGGTCAGCTCCAGAGCGGCCAGCAATTCGGTCACTCGCTGCCGGGTGGAGGTCTCGTCCAACCCGTACATGCGGGCGACGAAGGCCAGAAACTCGTGCGCGTAGAGCGGCTCGAACAGGCCCAGGGCTTCCGGCATTACGCCCATGCGGCGCTTCAGCGCCGCGCTGCCCGAATCGAACGGCTGGCCGAGGATCGAGATCTCGCCGGCCGTGGGATCGAGCAGGCCGGTCAGACAGCCGATGGTGGTGCTTTTGCCGGAGCCGTTCGGTCCCAGGAACCCGAACATGCGGCCGCGGGCGATGGTCAGCGACAGGTTTTCTACCGCCATCACGGAACCGTATTGCTTCACCAGGCCGTCAATTTGGATCGCGTTGCCGTCAGTCACGTTATGCCCTTCCTTCCACCACAGCCAGCAATCGTTCGCGGCGGGCGGCCAGGCGATGGCCGGCCTGCTCCAGTGAAAAGCGGTAAAATCCCAGAGCCAAGGCGAAGGGTACGATCATAACAAACCAGTTTGCAGGCGTGAGCAGCCCCGGCTGCCAGCGGCCGATCGCCTGCGGCAGGAATAGCGCGGTGATTGCGCTGCCGATCACCAGCACGTTACCCCCTAGCGACATGTCATTGCCCATGCTGCTGAAATACTTGCCGCGGCGCGGGGCGTAGAGGGTAGTCCACAGTCCCGCGCCATGAAAGAAGAGCAGGCCGCTGGCGCCGCTCGCCAGGAGCATGGCCTCGACGCGCGGGTCGAAAGGTCCGGGCACGAAGACCGCCCAGGCCACGGCGGCAATCAGAATCAGGGGCGAAGCCAGCAGCAGCGCGGCGTAGCTGCCGGTGCGCAGGCAGGCGGCTGGGTCGGCGGGCAATAGGAAAAAGCGGCGAAAACCTCCGCCGGTGTAGCCGAACTGGTTGACGGCGATGCGCGAAGTGCCCATGAACGCCGCAAGCGGAAAAATGCCCAGCCCGGCCCAAAGGAAATTGCCGCCGAAGTTGCGCCTGGAGATCAGGGAAGCGACCAACGGAAGGCTGATCAGGTACAGGACGCGGAAGCGATTGTTACGCAGGTAAAATCTCAGCCAGTGTCCCACCAGCGGGGCGTTGCGCGCGCCGAACCAGGCGCCCAGGCGCTCGTAGGCATCGCCCCAGCGAAGCGCGCCCGCGGGCCGCGTCTTGAAGCGCTCCACCGGCTGTCGTTCCAGCGTCACCAGCAGCAGCACCAGAAACGCAACCCACGCGGCCAGGCAAAGAAATGCCTGAATTTGAGCCCATCCCGCAGCCGCAATGGCCTGGGCGGCGGCGAAAGGCGGCAGCCACGCGACGTCCGCCAGGATGCGATGGAGCAACGGCCGGTTGTGCCGCAGCATGGGCGCAAGCGTCCCCGGCAAAAAGCTGAGGGCAAGCACCACCGCGAGCAGCACCGCCGAGCCGGTCTTGTGCGCCACCAGGCGGTCCACCACCAAAGCCACGATGCGCGCCAGCAGATAGCAGGTGAAGAACAGCAGCAGCGCGGCCGCCAGGCCGAGCCAAAAGTTGGCCGCGCCCAGCAGATACAAGCCGGCCACCAGGCCGAATTCCAGCGCCAGCAGCAGGAACCAGAAGGGGTCGAGCATGCCGGTGAGATGGCGCGCTGCGCGCCGGTCCAGCGCCGTCAGAGGATAGCGGCGCAACTCGCCATCGCTAAACACGGTATTGATTCCGAAGCCCATCACCACCGTGCAGAACAGCGTCTCCACGTACAGAGACACCAGCACGATGGTGGCTACCAGTCCCGCCCTGCCGGAGCGGACCGCCCCCACGCCGGCCGCGAAACCGCCCGCGCCCAGCAGAATCGCTGCCAACACGAACAGCAGATAGCCGACGAAAAACAGGGCGATCTTCCCGTTGCGCGAACGCGTCCTGGCCCACATCAGCTTGTAGCGCAGGCGGATCAGCTCTCCCACCGACTGAGTGTTCATTTGCGCGGTCCGATGACCTCCTGGTTCAGATAAGGACGCAGGGCTTCGGGGATCGTTACGCTGCCGTCTTTCCGCTGATAATTTTCCACGATGGCAACCCACGTTCGGCCCACCGCCAGGCCGCTGCCGTTCAGCGTGTGGAGGAATTCCGATTTCTTGCCGCTACGGCAGCGAATGGCCGCGCGCCGCGCCTGGAAGGCCTCGAAATTCGAACAGGAGGAAATTTCCTTGTAGCCGTTCTGGCCGGGCAGCCAGACTTCAATGTCGTACGTTTTGGCCGAAGAGAAGCCCATATCGCCGGTCGATAGCACCACGGTGCGAAAGGGCAGCCCAAGCCGCCGCAAAATGTCTTCCGCGTCGGCGGTGAGCTTCTCCAGTTCGTCGTAGCTCTGTTCGGGCCGGGCGAACTTTACCAGCTCGACTTTTTGAAATTGGTGGACCCGAATGATGCCGCGAACGTCGCGCCCGTAAGAGCCGGCCTCGCTGCGGAAGCACGGCGTATAGGCGCAAAGCTTGATTGGCAGCGCGTCGGCCTCCAGCGTTTCTCCCGCGTAAATATTGGTCACCGGCACCTCGGCGGTGGGAATCAGCCACAAATCGTGGCCTTCGCACTTGAACAGGTCTTCCCGGAATTTGGGCAAATTACCAGTGCCGAAAAGGCTTTTGGAATTGACCAGGAAGGGCGGCAGCACCTCGGTGTAGCCGTGCTCGCGGGTGTGTACGTCCAGCATAAAATTGATCAGCGCGCGCTCCAGTTTGGCGCCCATGTCCCAATAGAGGGCGAAGCGCGCGCCGGCGATTTTGGCGGCCCGCTCCAGATCCAGGATGCCGAGCTCCGGACCGAGATCCCAATGCGCCTTGGGAGTGAAATCGAATTCGCGCGGTTGGCCCACGCGCCGGATTTCCACGTTGTCATCGGCGTCCTTGCCGATGGGAACCGATTCGTGGGGCAGGTTGGGGATGCCCTTCATGAGCTCGCCGAATTCGGCGTCGACGGCGTCGACCGCCTTTTCGGCCTCGGCAATGCGGGCTTTCATCTCGCGCACGCGGTCCTGGCGCCCGGTGGTGTCCGCCCCTTCGCGCCTCAGCTTGCCGATTTCGGAGCTCTCCGCGTTCACCTGGGCCTTGAGCTGTTCGGCTTCGGAGATGGCGGAGCGGCGCCGCCGGTCGAGATCGCGAAACTGATCGAGGTTGGGAACCGGCGCCCGGGTTGCCAAACGCGCCGCAACCTCATCGAAATGGTTCCGGAAGTAGCTGAGATCGAGCATGTCTCTTCATGCTAGCGCATGAGAAACGCCAGGCCGATGGGGAGGTTTTGCCTGCGCGGCAGGCGGCTACGGAACCTGGTAGTGCAGAAGCAGGTCTTCTTCGAGACCGTTTAGGGTCAGCAGATTCTGTTCGCAGTTCCTCGAGGCAGTATCGATATCGTCATTCGAAAGTTCCGAAGCTCCACGAATGTCGGTAGCACGATCGCCGAAGACAAGCTCACCGACCCGGTATGCCCAATACGAACGTGGGTTACGAGTGTCGCGATCCGGCTGCATGGACTTCAGAGCATGCGCGAGCTGCCCCAGGCCCTTGCGCTGGGCTTCCTTCAGTTGCGCGCCATCGACTAGGTACGGCAGGCTGCGGACCAGACCGAGTCGTGCGCTCGGCAGGAGCACTGGCTCGAGCCGAGGAAGTTGTGCCCACGCACTTGGGATGCCCGCCGCATCGGGGGAGTCGAACGGAAGAGCGTGGCGCTCCTGCCGTGCTTGCCGCGCCGCCTCACGCCGGGTTCGCGCCAGCGCATACTGAACCCGCCTGCTGCCGGGGTAGCGGGCCGACGCTTCATTGAGAAGCCGCAACGCCGCCGGGATGTCCTGCGCCTCGATGAGCAGGAGCGACGACTCCATAACCGCGGCTGGGCTCGACCCGAGAAACCGCTGTAGCTTATCAAGGAGCGACCGCGCCTCTTCGCGAATGTGCGACATCGCCTCTTCACCGGTGCCGCGGGCCCACTTACGAAGGAGATGAGAGTCCTGAATCAATACATCGATGTCGCTTGCGCCTAGAAAACCGAGGGTGGTTTCGCCCCGCCGAGACGGTCGTACATCGGCGCCCGAAAGTCCGGTTACAGACGTGCCTTCGCCCGGGCCTGAGGGGCCGTCCCTTTCAAGCGCGCTTTCCAGTGCGTCCGGCGCAGAGCCGGTTTCGGAGGAAGTCGGCCTGGCTGTCCAGGCAGATGAAAGAAGGGCCTCACTGCCAAGCTCCAGCATAGGCTCCGCGTCGAAGCCCCGTGCATCCTCTCCGCCGAAATCAGGAACGTGCCCTGCATCAAAGTCGGGGAGGTCGCCTTCTCCTGGAGCGCGAGCCGGGCGATCAACGAGCCGCAACCCCGCTGCTGCATACCGGTCATTTGGGAAGCGCCGGAGGGTCTCGCGATACACAGCCTTCGCCTCGGCGAGTTTGCCAGCGGCCTTCAGCACCCTGCCTAGGCCATTGCGCGCAAACGCGTCGTTTGGGAAGCGCCGGATGGTCTCGCGATACACGCTCTCCGCCTCGACGAGTTTGCCAGCGACCTTGAGCACGTCGCCTAGGCCATCGCGCGCAAACACGCTGTCTGGGAAGCACCGGACGGTCTCGCGATAGACAGCCTCCGCCTCGGCAAGCTTGCCGCCGGCCTTCAGCGCCTCGCCTAAACCACTGCGCGCAAACACGTCATCCGGGGAGCGCTGGACGGTCTCGCGGTACACAGCCTCCGCCTCAGCGAGTTTGCCGGCGGTCTTCAGCACGTCGCCTAAGCCGTTTCGCGCAACCGCGCTATCCGGGAAGCGCTGGGTGGTCTCGCGATAGACGCTCTCCGCCTCGGCCAGCCTGCCCGCCGCCTTCAGCACGTCGCCTAAGCCGTTTCGCGCAACCACGCTGTCTGGGAAGCGCCAGAGGGTCTCGCGATACACAGCCTCCGCCTCGGCGAGCTTGCCGGCGGCCTTCAGCGCCTCGCCTAAGCCACCTCGCGCAACCACGCTGTCTGGGAAGCGCCGGATGGTCTCGCGATACACGCTCTCCGCCTCGGCGGCCTTGCCTGCGGCCCTCATCACCTCGCCCAGGCTACTGCGCGCAACCGCGTTATCTGGGAAGCGCTGGACGGTCTCGCGGTAGACGCTTTCCGCCTCGGCGAGTCTGCCGGCGGCCTTCAGCGCCCCGCCTAAGCCATTGCGCGCAACCACGTCATCCGGGAAGCGCTGGACGGTCTCGCGGTACACCTTCTCTGCCTCGGCGAGTTCGCCGCCCGCCTTCAGCGCCTGGCCTAAGGCACTGCGCGCAATCACGTCCAAAGGGAACCTGCATACTACCCACCGCGCCACCTGCCCGGCTCTCCGAAGGTTCCCGGTTTTGGTGAGCGCCATCGCCAACTGGGTTGCCGGATAGGGGTTCGCCGGGTCAAACCGCATCGCCTTGTCGAGCCATGGAATCCAGGCTTCAAGCCATCGGTCCGGCAACGCCGTCGCCAGATTGCAGGCCGTCCTGACGAAATTGTAGGGCTCGCCGGTCGCGTGATAATACGCCTCCATCTCAGACAGGAGGGCGCCGGCACCATCTAAGCTAGTGGGGGTGGGCCGTTTGAGCTGAAGGCGAATCTGCTGGACGCGGTTCCACCAGCCCGGGTTGGCTGTGGGTAATTGCCACTTGTCCTCCTCAACCCTCTGACCCAAGATGCGATGGTCGCCTGGTAGAGAGTCGAGCACCCACCCAGCCAGAGGGTCGCTTTCGTGCTCCATGAGCTGCCGCCACACTGATCGCCACGCTTCCTTGAACGGATAGCGCCTTTGCGCCCATCGGGAGAGGCGCTCGAACTCCCGGCGGGCGTTTCCCTCGTTGAGATAACCATCCGCTACCAAGCTCCGCAGCGCAACTCCGAAGCGGCGCAGGCCATACGCCAGCGGCGGGGGAATCCCCGCCTCGGCTCGGTTGCCCGGCAGCAGGTCGATACCCATTAATCCGTACTGGCCGTGGTACCAGGGCACGCCGGGTTCCAGCGCCACAATGCGATTCCAATCTTCAAGAAGCGAATCGTCTTTCTGATACTGGGCCAGGGCCTGCCACGCCCTACCGGCAGGATCACGAGAAGGGCCCTCCCCCATGAATGCGAGAAACTCTCTGTCCGCCAAAACCCGATCCCGGAGAATGCCGGCCGAGATCGGGAGACGATCGAAGTTGGCGATGATGAGAGACGCCGATTCCCAAGCGCGCGCCGTTAGCCCCGCGGATCCCTGGCTGGCGGGGTGGATTGGCTCTCCCCAGGATGTCATGATCCATCCCGACAGTGCGGAGTCGAAATCGGCGGGGAAACTCGTGTCGGAGAGCCCTTGGAGCCACGGCAGCACGACAGCCCACGGATCGAGAACTTGAAACGAGCCAAGGTCGGCGGACCCTAACAGGAGGTCTTGGACCGCTGCGCCTCGATCGTCTTCAAAGGCATAGAACCACGCCGACGGCGGTGTGCCACCGTCAAAGAGCTCGTCGGTACGTGGATACGAAAGCAACAAGTTAATTATGCGTCAGTGGATTGGGCAAAGTCCGGCCGTCGGCTCTCATCCCGCACGACCAAGAGATGCCATCGGCGGCTCTCTTCCAGAGTAGCAATTTGCAGGGGCCTGCGAATCACTCCCATTCGAAACAGATGAGACGGCTTATACGCCACCGGTGGATGAAGAACTTCCCGCATAAGCGGCGGCACACTTTGGCCGAGATGAACCGTGTGCCCCGTCAGCGATCCCACCGGAACCGGACAAAAGGCCGGATTCGGTCTGCAATCCAGTACGGTGGGAGGCACCAATGGCCGGACCTTCGTGTCCGACACAAAGTGTGGAACGCTCTTGATTGGATATCGGAACACGAGAACCGTGATCGGACTTCCGGGCGGAAGCGGATTGTAATGATATAGGCCAAGGGCATCCCTCAGATCGTCCGCCCACCCGGCATTGGAATTGGAAGAGGAGAATATGTCTTGAACGTCCAGATAAAAGCTCGCGAAGGCGGGCCGCAGGTCCCGCCGGGTGGAGAAACTATCCAGCACGTCGCGGAGACCGGGTTCCGCTGACAAATCTCCTTTCAGAAACCGGTCCGCGAGGTCGCCGACCACATCTGGCGAATAGACCGCCCTTGTTGCCACGGAGGTCAGATCTTCCACCCGTATCAGGTCGAGACCGAGGTTGGCGCTCAGAAAAGGCGAGCTGTCGGGAAGTTGCTGGAACGTTTCCGGACAAAGCGTATCATCGGTTGGATCGATTTTTCCAGGGATACCGCTGGCTGGCGCCGGTCGCACAACTCGTTCTTCGAAATACTTGCTGTGGCGGCCGCGCCACGTTCGGGCCGCGTCCGAAAGAGCGTTCCAGTCAATCCCTCCCGTAGTCGCGCTGCCGGCCAGATAGCGCCCATAATTGGCTGCTCGCCAATCCGGAACGCTTTCATCGATTAGAAGATTCCTGACACTAAACGCATGCTCCAGGTTCCCGGATTTCGCTCCGGCGCTGCCGCTTGCCCAGATTAGCCAGTCCGGCGGGGCGTGCAGGGGGATGGGCGCATTCGGAGGTGCCGGACCTGGACCCATGTAGTATATCGTACACTGTCAGGGGCGGAAAGCCGATGCTCCACAGGCGAACTGACCCGCCCTGGTATTAGCGATTCACTTTGGACCGGCGAGGTTCTTCATCGTCCTCTTCTTCGACTGGCTCGGGCTCCAGGTCTTCCGCCTCGAAAATCTCGTGGCAAACGAGGCATTCAAGGTAATCGACGCCATCTCTCCGGGCGATAACTTTGGTCTGGGGGTGTTCGCAAACGGTTGGCATAACCACAAAGCATTAATGATGAATATTTTAACCGGGTCCACGGCCATGTCAAGCCCTACCCCCGCACGAAATAACCTCGGATAGGACTAGGACGGTACCGAGTTGGATAGGATTGAAGTATCGTCACGGATTGGAAACAACGCCTGCGCGTAGTACTGGTGGAGACGCGGAACCCGTTGAATATCGGCGCCGCGGCGCGGGCCATGGCAAATTTCGGCTTCGCGGCGCTGCGCGTGGTGAACCCCTATGATGTAGCGTTTCGGGAGGCGCGCTCGGCCGTTGGGGCTGCGCCGCTATTGGCGCGGGCGGAGGAATTCGGGGCCGTGGCGGACGCTGTGGCCGATGCCAGCCTGGTCGTCGGGACCACGTCGGTGGGAAACCGGCATCCGCAACTTGCCGTGCGGCGCTTGGAGTTTGGCGCGCGGCTGATCCGGCGCCGGCTGGCGGCGGGGCCTGTAGCGCTGCTGTTCGGGTCCGAGAAATTCGGCCTGTCGAACCAAGACCTGGCCCACTGCCATTGGCTGATGCGGATCCCGACTGTGGACCGCGGTCTGTCCATGAACCTGGGGCAGGCGGTGGCGCTGTGTCTCTACGAACTGGCGCGCGACCCGAAGGCGGTCGACGGCGAACCGGAGCGCGTAACCCCGGCGGCCGCGGCCGACAACGAGCAGATCACCCGCCTGCTTCTCGAAGCCCTGGCCGAAAGCGGCTACACCAAACCGCTCACCGCGGCTTCCACCGAGGAGAAAGTGCGGCGCCTGGTACGCCGTTTGAACCTCTCAAGAAAAGATGCGCCCGTGGTGCTGGGCATGCTGCGGCAGATTCTATGGAAACTGGGCAGCACACCCTTGTAGGGCGGACCCCCTGGTCCGCAGCCGCCCCCCCGGTCGGCTTATTCGCCTCGGTCGCGCACCCCCGAAATAGGAGATATTCGAAGACATGACCACCAATTCCGAAATCGAACCGCGCGCCCTGGGCTCTATCGGGCTTCAGGTGTTTCCCTTGGCGCTGGGATGCATGGGGATGTCGGGAATGTACGGCCCGGCCGACGAACGGGAAAGCGTTGCCACCATCCACGCGGCGCTCGACGCCGGCGTCGGGCTGATCGATACCGGCGATTTCTACGGCATGGGGCACAACGAAATGCTCGTGGGCCGGGCCATCCAGGGGCGCCGCGACAAGGTCCTGGTATCGGTAAAATTCGGCGCGCTGCGCGGTCCCGATGGGTCATGGCTGGGTTACGACGCTCGCCCGGCCGCGGTCAAGAATTTCCTGGCCCATAGCCTCTCGCGCCTGGGCGTGGACCGCATCGATATCTACCGGCCCGCTCGCCTCGATCCGCAAGTTCCCATCGAAGACACCATCGGCGCCATTTCCGACATGGTCAACGCCGATACGTTCGCCACATCGGGCTTTCCGAAGTGGGGGTGGAGACCATCCGCCGCGCCAACGCCGTGCACCCCATCGTCGATCTGCAAATCGAATATTCGCTCGTCAGCCGCGGCCCGGAAGCCGCCATCTTCCCCGTTCTGTCCGAGCTCGGCATCGGCGTCACCGCTTACGGCGTGCTTTCGCGTGGCTTGCTCAGCGGTTCGCTCCCAGCCGGCCGTAGCGACATTCGCAATTATTTCCCGCGCTTCACCGGCGAGAATCTGAACCGCAATCGAAAGCTGATCGACACGCTGGCGGCGATGGCGGCCCAGCGCGGCTTGCGGCCGTCGCAACTGGCCATCGCCTGGGTGATGGCGAAAGGCGCGAACATCGTGCCCGTGATTGGCGCCCGCACCCGCGCTCAGCTCGCGGAAGCCCTGGCCACCGCCCAGGTCCGCCTGTCGGCCGAAGACATGGCCCAAATCGAAGCTGCGATTCCGGCTTTCGGCGTAGCCGGCACGCGCTATGGCGCCGAGCAAATGCGCACCCTCGATAGCGAACGGTGAATCAAGTGGGGCAGACCCTTGGTCTGCGCGGGACGCCCTCGTCCCGCACTCCTCCCCCAAAGAATGCAAGCCAGAGTTGTGGCCTTATCCGTCCAAATGGATTGGCAAACGCTACGGCGCTACTCGGGAGGCATCGCCGGGATCGACGTTTCCGCGATGGCTTCCCGGACCTCTTTGACAGTTTTCGGGTGCACCGGCTTTCAATCGCAGCGCTTCGGCATCAGCCGCGGTCAGGCGCGGCAGTTTAGGCATGAACTTCGACCGCGGTGGTCAGAATCTCCTGGCTGAGCGCCGTCGAGCGCTCTTCATCGGTCAGGGTCTCCAGGAAGAGCTCGATTGCCTCGCGTATACTGACAAGTGTCTCCTCGACCGTCTTGCCTTGGGATTGGCACCCCTTCAGCTCTGGGCACCACGCGTAGCATCCGTGCTCGTCCTGTTCGATTACGACGCTAACCTTGCCGGTCATCAAACATCATTCTACCGCCAACGCCGGGATGACGTGCTATAGGACCAGATTTCCAGGGTGCCTAGGTTGGGCCAAATTGAACCGCCGAAGCGGAGTCTCCGCTCCAACCTGCCAAACGCAGATTGCCGACTAGCCTCGATTTCCACGGTACTGCCTTGACCTAACATTTCGCTGGTTTCACGGCTCTAGGCGAAGCGGATCAGGAGCTGTTTGTTGCCGAACCACGGCATTTTCGTGGGCCTGTCCGC
>JBEKYD010000130.1:0-20125 GCA_049511335.1 Bryobacteraceae bacterium
AGGATTGGGTTGGCGACGATTACGATCCCGACGCTTTCTCCATCGATGACGTCAACCGGATGCTCGCGCCCCGCCGTGGGCACCGAGGCAAAACTTGGTCGCCGGCACGGTAAACAAATACAATCAGAGGAGGATGCCCCGCGCTGGCCACGGTGAGCCGATTGGTCTGGCGGTTCAAACGCGCATAGCACGCCGTCAGATACTGCTCTTCGCCCAGCATCTGTCCCATTACCGACTCCACTCCGCGCATGGCGTCCTCGGGCGAAAACATCGGCCCGGCGTATTGGCGCAGCAGGGCCTTTACGGCTGACGTGAGAAACGCGGCACTCAGGCCGTGGCCGCTAATATCCGCCACGAAGTACGCGAAGATGCCGGCGCCCAAAGGAACAACGTCGTAGATATCTCCTCCGGCCTCCTCGAGGGGCTCGTAATAAACGGCGAAATTCGCTTCCGGGTATTCGTTTGGACGGACAAAAATGGCCTGTTGGGCGTCGCGTAACTCGTTCAGCCGGGCACGCTGCTGCGCGACCAAGGCGCGGTTTGTCTCGCGGATGCGCAGATGCACACGCACCCGCGCCAATACTTCTTCGCCGTACACAGGTTTGGCGACATAGTCCACGCCGCCGATCTTCAGACCCTCGACCTTACTCTTCACGTCGTCCAGAGAGGAAAGAAAGATGATGGGAATATCGGCAGTAGCCGGATCCGACTTCAACCGCGCGCAGGTTTCAAAGCCGGTCTCACCTGGCATCAGAACATCCAGAAGAATGAGGTCCGGTTGCTGGTGGCGGGCGAGGTGGCGCGCAGTGGGACCGTTGCTGGCCGTCAGTACACAGAAGCCCTCAGCCGCCAGAATACTCCTCACCAGTTCCAGATTCGTGGGTGTGTCGTCGACAACGAGGATGATCGGCGTATTAGTCACTTTGTATCGCCCTCACATTGCGAAGGTTGCTCATCCGGACGGTCCAACCATCGGTCAACCGCCTGCCGGCGGAATCGCCAATGCCGGCCCACCTTGTGACCGGGAATTCCACCCCCGGCGGCGAGGCGATACAGAGTCGATTTCGGGACCCCCAGGTATCGCGATAGCTGGTCGATGCTGAGAATCTCGTTTTGATTAGTAGTCACTCCCAGTCTTTATCGGCTGATACCGGTTACTCCTTTAGGACCTGAGCGTCTAAATCCTTCGGATTGGCACGGGTTCGCCGCATAACCCGAGAGTTCACCCATGGAATTCAATCGCTAGGGAGGGTGGGTTTCCGCGATGCTGCTAAGTTATTGATTTTGCGGATGGTCATCGGCTGCAACGATCCTCTCAATATCGGAGGGCAATGCGAATCTCACCTAACAGGGGCACGGGACCTCCGGTTCCACGTAGCGCTCGCCCACCGCACCCGTCACGCTACTCACCGCGACGCTCGAATTCCCCGTTTTTTCATGCGCTGTACAAGCAGGATCAGCTTACGGTCCCGGGCGTTACTGCAGGGGGCATCGCAAGCTTCCAGATCCTCCAAGCGGAGGCAGTGCCCCCGGCATTGGTCAGTGCCCATCAGCCGGCCAGCCGGGTCGCCCAGTTCCGGTTCGGGCAGGAGGTGGCGTACCCGCCTGGTGAGAATCGAGATGGAGCTGCCACAAGCATGCTCAAAGACCAGCAAGTTGGCGTCCGGCTTGGTGACCAGCGACTGCATGCCCAGCAAGCGCACTGCCGGATCCAGGACGAACGTGTCCCACGTCGACCACACGCGTTTGCAGGCCCCGCACATCTGGAATGGGGCGGTCACGCCCTCGACGTTCATAGACGAAATTATAGGAGGATCGGTGCGCGATTGCCACGCCAATCCGGGCCAATCCGGACCTTCAGAAGCGGGTCGGCGTGGAATTGACTGTGCAAGGTGCGTAGGTGGAAACCAGGGACAGCAACCCCTGCCCGGTTCCTTCCGGCTTTAGGGAACCGAGCAGCCGGGTGGCGGCCCGATGGGCGTAACACGCCGCTATAGTCATGGGCATGGGGACGCTACGCATCAATCCTCGACTCGCGTGCGGCCGTTCCCTCGGAGACCAGTGACGCTCTGCGATCTCGCCCGGCAGGGCGAAAGGACAGTAGCCCAGTGCGTAAGCGCTGGGGCAGGCGAATCGCCATCCCTACGATTCGCCATATCCGCGCTGTTACACTGGTGTTTCTCCCCGTGCCTTCAAACGCTGTTGAATTTCAAGGAGTTTCCAAGAGCTACGCGATCTACCGGTCGCCCGGCGACCGGCTCAAGGAATTGCTGTCTTTCAACCGCTTGAAGCGCCACCGGGACTTCTGGGCGCTGCACGACGTCAGCTTCGAGGTGCCGCGCGGGCAGACGTTCTGCATCATCGGTGAAAACGGGTCGGGCAAGAGCACCCTGCTGCAGATCGTGGCCGGCATTTTCCAGCCCACCGCCGGCACGGCATCCGTCAATGGCCGCGTGGCCGCGCTGCTTGAGCTCGGCGCCGGTTTCAACCCTGAGTTTAGCGGCCGCGATAACGTCTTCCTGAACGGCTCGATTCTCGGCATGTCCACGCGGCAAATCGGGGAGCGCTATCGCGACATCGAAGCCTTCGCCGAGATCGGCGAATTCATCAACCAGCCGGTCAAGACGTACTCCAGCGGCATGGTGGTGCGGCTGGCTTTCGCCGTCGCGATCAATGTGGATCCCGAGGTGCTGCTGGTGGATGAAGCCCTCGCCGTGGGCGACATTTATTTCCGCCAGCGGTGCATGCGCAAAGTCCACGAACTGCGCGCCCGCGGCGTGACCATACTGTACGTCTCCCACGCTGTTTCCGACGTGAAAGCCATCGGCGACCGCG
This sequence comes from Bryobacteraceae bacterium, assembly GCA_049511335.1. Taxonomy (GTDB): domain Bacteria; phylum Acidobacteriota; class Terriglobia; order Bryobacterales; family Bryobacteraceae; genus JBEKYD01. The sequence continues at coordinate 2,836 of JBEKYD010000130.1, forward strand.
CGCTTTGGCTGGATCACGGCCGCGTGGTGGAACTCGGCGATCCCGACATGGTGGTGGCCAAATACCTGGCCGCCATGACGGAAAAGGACACCAATTACCGGCTGGTTCACGGCGGCCGCGCCGGGGCAACCGGAACCGGTTCGTCGCGGGGCCCAGCCCGCGCGCCGGAGGTTGTCGAGACCATTCCGAACATCGATCACCGCTTCGGCGACCGTCGCGCCGAAATCCTGGGCATCGCCGTGCTCGACGATGCGGGCGCTCCGCTGCACCTGCTCGATCCGGCCTCGCGCATCGTCGTCCGCATCAGCGTGCGCGCGCACGAGCAAGTCGCCAACCCGATCGTCGGTTTCATGCTGCGCAACCAACTGGGCATGGACTTCGCCGGCACGAATACCGCGCGGGAGGGCCGTGAGATGCCGCCGCTAGCGGCCGGAGACATCGTTACCGTCGATTTCCACCTGGATCTGCCGGAGCTCTATCCCGCCTCGTTTTCGTTTTCCCCGGCGGTTGCCGATGGCGACCTTTCCGCCTACGCCATGTGCGACTGGATCGACAATGCCATCTCGCTGCAGATGAGCCGTTCCACGCAGCAGATCTACGGCTACATCCACCTGCCCTGCCGGGTGGAGATCAATGCCCGCCTCGGCGCGGCCGAAACCGAAACCGTGGAGAACCGCCTTGGTTGAATTCACCGGCGAGCGCGTGATTCCCGGCCAGGTGGATGCCGACCTGTTGAATGAGCACCTGGCGCGGTACACTTTCGCCGCCCGTCTGGCCCGCGGCAAACGCGTGCTGGACCTGGGTTGCGGCGCCGGCTACGGTACCGCCGAGTTGGCGCGCTACGCCCTTTCCGCTCTTGGCGCCGACATCGCTCCCGAGGCCGTCGATTTCGCCCGCGCCAATTACCGCGAGGCCAATGTTTTTTTCGAACAAGCTTCTTGCACCGCCCTGCCGCACCCCGCGGCGAGCTTCGACCTGGTGGTGGCCTTCGAGGTTATCGAGCACCTGGCCGATTGGCGGGAATTGCTGAACGAAGCCCGTCGCGTGCTGGCGCCCGCCGGCCAGTTCATCGTCTCCACCCCCAATAAGCTCTACTACACCGAATCGCGCGGGCGCGAGGGCGCCAACCCTTTCCACGTGCATGAATTTGAGTTCGACGAATTCCGTGCGGAGCTGGAAGCGGCGTTCCCGCACGTGACCATGTTCCTCGAGAATCACGTGGAAGGGGTTACGTTTCAGCCCCACCAGCCCGCCGGTGTGGCTTCCGCCACCACCGTGGAATCGCGCGTGGATTTCACCGATCCGGCCGCCGCCGAGTCGCACTTCTTTTTGGCCGTCTGCGCCCACCGCCCGCAAATTGGCAGCCCCACCTTCGTTTACATTCCGCGGACCGCCAATGTGCTGCGCGAGCGCGAGCGCCACATCGCTCTGCTCGAGACCGAGATCGCCACCAAGAACGGCTGGCTGGAGAAAGCCCAACAGGACCTGGCCGAATTCGATCGCCAGCATCGGCAACTGCTGGCCATGTTCCGCGAGCAGAACGAGGAGCTCGAAAAAAGCAATCGATGGGCCGAGCGGCTGAATGCGGAGCTGACCGAGCGCAGCGCCCGCATCGAAGCGCTGCAAGCGGAACTGGCCGAGGAGCAGGAGAGCGCGCGCCGCATGGCCGAAGGCTACACTCTCAAAGTGAATCAGCTCGAAGACGAAGTGGGCGAGAAGACCGGCTGGGCGCGCGACGCCGAACGGCGTCTGGAAACCGAGATCGCCGATAAGCAACTCGCTCTGGAAGCCCTGCACCGCACCGAAACCGAACGCGACGAGCGCACCGCCTGGGCGCTCAGCCTCCAGCAGCAGGCGCAGGCCCTGGAAGCGCAGCTCGCGCTTTATCGCGGGTCGCGTTGGGTAAAGCTGGGCCGCAAAGTAGGTCTGGGCCCGGAACTGCCCGCCAGTTGACATGCCGCTCGCCAAACGGGTCCTCCGCGCTCTGCCGTTGCTGCTGCTTTCGCCGCTGCTGGTCGCGCTGGCGGCGCTGGCCATGCTGGCAGCCGATTTGGCCTGGTTCGTGGCCGGACGGCGCTCCTCCAGGAAAGCTCCGGCAGCGGCCAATGCCACGGCCGCCAGCGTGGTCATCCCCAATTGGAACGGCCGCGACTTGCTCGAAAAATATCTGCCTTCCATCGTCACGGCGCTGGCCGACAATCCCGCCAACGAAATTGTGGTGGTGGATAACGGCTCCACGGATGGCAGCGCCGAATTCGTGCGCCGAAACTTTCCCCAGGTGCACCTGGTCGCGCTGGAAAAAAATCTCGGTTTCGGCGGCGGCTCCAATGCCGGCTTTCGCGCCGCCGCGAACGATATTGTCGTCCTGCTGAACAGCGACATGCGGGTGGCCCCGGATTTTCTCGCGCCCCTGCTCGAAGGCTTTCGCGATCCGCGGGTCTTCGCCGTCTCCTGCCAGATCTTCTTCAGCGACCCGGCCAAGCTGCGCGAGGAAACCGGCCTGACGCAAGGCTGGTGGGAAGATGGCCAGCTTCGCGTCCGCCATCGCATCGACCCCGCGGTCGACACTCTGTTCCCCTGTTTCTACGGCGGCGGCGGTTCCTGCGCTTTCGATCGCCAGAAATTCCTCGAGCTTGGCGGTTTCGACGAATTGCTGGCTCCGTTCTACCTGGAAGACACCGACCTGGGATACATGGCCTGGAAACGCGGCTGGAAGGTGCTCTATCAACCCCGCAGCGTGGTGTATCACGAGCATCGCGGCACCATCGGCAAGCGCTTCCGCGAAGACCAGATCGAGGCCGTGCTGAAGAAGAATTACCTGCTGTGGGCGTGGAAGAATATGCATGCCTGGCCGCGCCTGGTTTCTCACCTGGCTTTCACTTGGGTGGGAGTCTTGCTCGCCGTGGTATTCGGCGACGTTCCGCTTCGTCCCAATTGCGCGGCCGTGTGGCGGGCCTTCCGCCAATTGCCTCGCGCCGTGGTGTCGCGCTGGCGCGCCCGCTCGCTGGCCGCCATCGGCGATGCCGAGGCCTTTCGCCGTCCCATGGGCGGCTACTTCCGTGATCGTTTCGAGCCCATGGAACCCGACCCCGCGCGGCTCCGCGTGCTGTTCGTCTCTCCGTATCCCATCAACCCGCCCACGCACGGCGGCGCGGTTTTCATGTCTCAGACCTTGGCGGAGCTCGCCCGCCTGGCCGAAACGCACGTAGCCGGCATGCTGGATTGGCCCTGGCAGGAAGCCGACAATCGCAAACTGGCGGAGTTTTGCGCTTCGTCCGTTTGGATCGCGCGTCCGCTCGGCCGCACGCGCGGTTCGGCATCCCTTGCGCCGCACGCCGTCCGCGAATTCCGCGACGCCGATTTCGAATGGCTGATCCATCGCCAGCTTTTCCTCAAGCGCATCGATGTCTTGCAACTCGAATACACCCCTCTGGCCCAATACGGCGGCGCTTTCCGCCGCATTCCCACCGCCCTGTTCGAACACGACGTCTCGTTTCAATCCATCGCCCGCGGCTTAGGCCACTTGATGAGCGCCACCGATGAAATGAAAGCCCGCATGGAATATCTCCGCATGCTGCGCTATGAATTGCGGGCGCTTCCCAAGTTCGACCAGGTACAGGTCTGCACCGAAGTTAACCGGCGCTACCTGTTGGGATTCCTGCCCCGCATGGCCGACCGTCTGCGGCCGGGCTTGCGCGCCGGAATCGATACTCATCGCTATTTCTTGCCCGCCGCGCCGCGCGAGCCGGATACCCTGCTGTTCGTCGGCAGCTTTCGCCACGATCCCAATCGCGGCGCGGTGGATTGGTTCGTGCACGAGGTGCTGCCCTTGGTTCTTGCCCGCCGGCCCGATGCCCGCGTGATTCTGGTGGGCTCCGACCCGCCTCCCGCCCACACCTACGCGGATTATTCCGCCAATCTGGAGATGCTCGGCTGCGTGGACGACGTGCGCGACCCCATGAGCCGCCACGCCGTCTTCATCTGCCCGATCTTGAGCGGCTCGGGCGTCAGGGTGAAGCTGCTCGAAGCGTTCGCCGCCGGGATTCCGGTGGTATCCACCACGATCGGCGCCGAAGGTTTGGCCGCAAGCGACGGCGAATATTGTCATCTGGCCGACGATCCCGCCGGTTTCGCCGAACGGGTGGTCGCCGTTCTGGAAGATCCCATCGCCGCGGCGGCAATGGCCGCGCGGGCGCGCGCCATGGTCGAAACTCAGTGGGACATGGCGGCCGTTACCGCCCGCCTGGTGGAAGAATACCGCAAGCTGGTGCGCCAAAAGCGCGCGGCCGCGCCCGGTGCGGGCCCGGTTCTCGCCGCCCCTACTTCTCGGCCGTCGTTTTCGGCGTCTTCCGGTTCAGGTCTTTCTTGAGGCGGCTTACAATGTCGGTGGCTGTGCGATCCATAGTCTTGCTGTCGTTGCCCTTCGGTTGGATATATAGCGACCAGACCACCTGCCGGGACTTGGCGTCCACCAGGAATATGGTTCCCTTGGAGCGGTTGAAGGTCGAAACCGGGTGCTCGAGCGCATTGTTCGTGTCGCCGCCGAATGCCGCCGCCAGCGAATTGCCGCCTCCCGAGGGAGCTTCCTCGTTTTTGCGTCTCCTGCCCTTGGCATCGGGCGCGTCCGGTTCCGAAGGTCTCGCCTCCGCGTCTTCCTTCGGCTTGGGGCTGGGGGCGATGGTTTCGAGCATCGCGTTCAGGTCGCCTCCAAGCTGGTCGCCGATCACCGAATCGGCCTTCTTAGGGTCGGTCACCACCGTAAACAGGTGCTCGCCGGTCAGGCGGTTGACCAGATACTGGTCCAGCCCATGGGCCATGTTCAGCACATACACGGTGTGTACGCCGTTCAGATCGGCGGCCCATCCAGCCGCCAGCCCGCACAGAATCAATCCGGTCAAAACCAATCGGGCCCGCTTCATCGTTGTCATGATAGCAATTGCCGTTTCTCTTCTTCAGACGCGCGGCGGCCCGGAAAAGTCGTACCCCCATGTATAAATCCCAGTCCATCACCGTGATCATCCCCTGCCTGAACGAGGAACAGGGCATCGAACGGGTGCTCCGCGCCATGCCGGAATTCGTGGATGAAGTGATCGTGGTGGATAACGCCTCGACCGACCGCACGTCCGAAGTCGCGCGCTCGCTCGGCGCCAAGGTCATTTCCGAGGACATGCGCGGCTACGGCCGGGCTTACAAACGGGGCTTCGCCGCGGCCACCGGCGACCTGATTATCACCCTCGATGGCGACCAAAGCTACCCGGTGGATGCGCTCTCTTACCTGATCGAGGCCTTCCTGCATCTGCGCGTGGATTTTCTGAACGCTTCCCGCTTCCCGGTGCGCGACCGCGAGGCCATGAGTTTCCGCAACAAGCTCGGCAACCTGGCGCTCTCGCTCGCCATGTCGGTGCTCTTCTTTCGCTGGGTCCGCGATTCGCAATCCGGCATGTGGGTCTTTCGCCGCTCGATTCTCCGAAATATGAAGCTGGAATCCGACGGCATGGCATTTTCCGAGGAAATCAAGATCGAAGCCCTGCGCGATTCGCGCATCCGCTTCGGCGAAATCTCAATTCAATATTCCTCGCGCATGGGCGAAACCAAGCTGAACCTCTGGCGGGATGGATTCCAGAATTTGGCGTTTTTGGCGAAGAAACGCTTTCTGAGGTGAGCAGGCGTAAGCGGATCTCTACCCCCGGTTTTCATGTATATTTAGAGTATATCCGTATGCAAAACGAGACCACGGTGTCAAAATGGGGCAACAGCTTGGCAGTGCGGATTCCCCAAGCGATCGCGAAACAGGCTCGAATCAGCGAGGGTGACTGTCTCGCGCTGGCTCTCCACCGCGACGGAACCATTGTTCTGCGCTCAACGCGGCGCCGGTATGATTTATCGGACCTCGTTTCGCGGATCACCCCCAGGAACCGTCATGGGGAGACAAACTGGGGGCCACCCGCCGGGAAAGAATCCTGGTGAAGACCGGCTATCTGCCGGACACAGGCGACCTAATCTGGCTAACCTTCGATCCTCAAGCTGGCCGCGAACAGGCTGGACGCCGCCCGGCGCTGGTGCTCAGTCCGGCAACCTACAATACAAAATCCGGCTTGGCACTGGTCTGCCCGATCACAAATCAGCGGAAAGGATACCCGTTTGAAGTCGTCGTCCCGGACGGTTGTGGCGTAACGGGCGTAATCCTAGCCGATCACATGCGGAGCGTCGACTGGAGAGCGCGCCTGGCGGAAAAACTCGGCCGCTGTCCCATCGAGACTGTCGAGGAAGTCCGGGCCAAACTGGCTTCGTTATTAGGCTGCTAACGAGAACGGCGTCTTTAAGCCCCTCGAAGACGTAAAAATCGAGGAAGGCACTGTAGTCGAAGTCTCCGTGCCCACGGCTGGCAATCAAAGAAATCGATCCCTGCGCGAACTCGGAATTTTCGGCATGTGGGCCGACCGAGACGACATCACCGATGGGGTTTCCTACGACGACAGGCTCCGCGACAACCCACGGGGCAGATAACCGGCCGATGGCACAAACCTAAGGCCGCATGTCTTGCCTCGTAGACACGGATATCCTCGTTGATTTCACGCGAGGGAACCGGATGGCGTCGGACTTCCTCGACGACCTCCGTAGCGACACGGTTACTTTCGGCTTCGGCCGCTCTTCACTTTCGCAAACGGATTCGAGATCGTGATCACCTTTCATTTGCTTTCAACCGGTCGAACTTAAAGCCGGGAGGCAATGGGCGCCGCAGCCGCTGTATCTGTTCTATTGCCTTTTGTCGGCTGTGATCTCGAGAGATCTCAAATCCCCGTCGACCGGCGATTGTAATCTCGATATCCTCTCCCTTCTTCAGGTCTAATGCCTCGACGACGGCGGAAGGAATGCGCACGGCCAGGCTGTTTCCCCACTTTGCGACTTGCATAGATATACGCCACTATTGTCTATCAACCAGGCGCCCGGAAGTAACCTTCAGCGCCCACCGAACAGCCACAGCTTGATCGGCTGGTAGATCAAATACAGCGCCCCAGCCGCCAACCATACCGTCGAGCTGACGGAGAACATGCGCGCGGTGATTCGCACCTCCGGCGTGCGGTCTAACTGCAGCAACGGGCCGCTTTCGTTGGCGGCCGTCCGGTCGTACAGAAACAGCGGAGCCGCCGCAAAGACAGCAAACGCGGGAAACCAGGTTGCGTTGATGACCATATTCGGCTGATTGATCTTCCCACTTTGCATTAGGAAACCGAGAGATCGGAACACGTCCGCAATCGCGAATGCCGCCAGTGCGAAGTGGCGAATCGCCAGGGCACGTCCCGCCGAGCGCAAGCCGGCCATCAGATCGCGCGAACGCTGGATAGCCGCCTTCCCCGATAGCCTTTCCACCACGCAAATCACCGGCCACAGACAATCGCCGATCACCCAACCGGGTCCGAAAAACCACAGGGATCGGGCCTGCGTCGCCATCAGAACCGGCATCGTCCTCACCAGCTTCCAGAAAACCCGGAACGATAGGAACCGCCTGATGCGGGCTTGTTCATCCACTGCCATGAGCGCCGCGGCTGCGCGCAGCACGTTGTCGGAGAAAATGAAGAGCATCGCCGCTATCGCAGGGACCAGCACGATTCGCATTGCGGCAACCGGAACCAGTTTTCTGCTGAAGGAAACCAGCAGGGCCGTCAGCGACAAGAGGGTCGCGTAGATGGGGAGCATCAAAAGCGCATATGGCGTAAGATGTTGCAGCAGAAATGCCTTCGATCTCCGCAGCGCGAGAAATTCCGCATCTACCGCGTTATGGAACCGCCGTGAAAATGCGGCTGCGGAGGCCGGGCGATCCGCGGGATCGCGCGCGAGCCCGGCAAGAATCGCGTCCGACACGTCGCGCGGAACGTTGCCGAAGCTCGCGGGTGGACGAGCGCTGCCAGTTCTGTGGAATTCGAATAACTCGCCAGGCTTGCCGGTAAAAGGCAGTTCGCCGCATACCAGGGAGTAGGCCATGACGGCCAAACTATAGATGTCGGAACGGAAATCGATTTCCTTTCCCAACGCCTGCTCCGGCGACATGTACGCGGGGGTCCCGATCAAGCTCCCCGGCATGGTTTGCGCGCCTGGCCCTGTATCGAGCGATCCGGAGGATTGGCCGGAAGGAGTTTGCGCGATCGCGACCGTCTCCCGCTCCGCCTCTTCGACGCGGGCGTGAGAGGAACGTGGCCCAGGCGTCATGTCCATCACGACCGTTTCCAAGTTGTCGCCGGGCATCGGGGGCGAAGGCGTGGGCGTCTTCGGGGCGCTCCGCTCCGGCGCCTCCATTACAGGCGCTGCCCAACCAACCAGCAAATTCACCTTGGCCACTCCGAAGTCGAGCACTTTCACCGTGTAGCCGCCGCGGCCATTGGGTTCCAGCCAGATGTTGTCAGGTTTCAGATCGCGGTGGACGATTCCATGCCGGTGCGCCTCCGCCAGCGCCAGTCCAACCTGGTCCAGAAAATCCGCGATCAGCGGCAGTGCAATTCGTGGATTCGTTTTTTGGAAATCCGAGAGCGTCTCTCCGTCGAGGAGTTCCATCACCAGGTACGGCATGTCACCGCCAGCGGCTTTGGCGATTCCGAAATCCGTGACATTGACGATGTTCGGATGGCGCAGGCGGCCGCATGCCTGTGCTTCGCGCTGGAAGCGGGCGAGAAATTGCGGTTCCGCCGCCCATCTCGGAGCGATCACTTTGACCGCGACCACGCGAGTCGTTCCGAGGTGCGTTGCCAAGTAGACATTTCCCATTCCGCCGGCGCCCAGTTGTCTCGAGAGGCTGTATTTGCCGTCCAGAATTTCGCCGATCATCGAACCATCCAAGAGGTCCATCATAGCAGCCGTCAGATTGCCGGAGGCTGGATTGCCACGGCCGGCGAACGGAAAGGGCGCTTAGATGGTCAATGCGATGGCCCGTTCGGGCCGTGTCCGCGTCTCACACTGTAGCTCTTTATTCACCGGATTGACGCTTCTAACTTATCGCCCTAGAATAAGTTGCGGCCTAATAAGCCTGTTTCAGGAAAGCGGTGCCGAATGAATGTTACTCGCCTTTCCATCGCCTGGCTTTCTGCGTCCTTACTCCTGGGCCTGGTGATTGCCCAGCAGCAAAGTGAGCCTTCGCAGCAGATTGGCCAGCAACTACAACCGTCCGATCCATCTCAGCATAAGAAGGGCAAGACCTTGGGCGCGCCTCCGGGCAGCGAACTCGCGGCCAGGCCAATATCGGAACGCGAGAAGAAAAAGCAGAGCGAGAAACTGAAAGGTGAGTTAGAGACTCCCTACCGCAAATGGCTGAACGAAGACGTCACCTACATTATTACCGATGAGGAACGGGCGGCCTTCAAGCAATTGCAGTCGGACGACCAGCGCGAACAGTTCATCGAGAGTTTCTGGCAGAGACGTGACCCGACGCCGGATACGGTGGAAAACGAATTCAAGGAAGAACACTACCGCCGGATTGCCTACGCCAATGAGCATTTCGCCTCTGGACTTGCCGGCTGGAGGACCGATCGCGGCAAGATCTACATCACTTACGGACCGCCGGACGAACTCATCGACCATTCCTCCGGGGGCTTCTACGAACGGCCTCCCGAAGAGGGCGGGGGCGAAACTTCCACTTATCCGTTCCAGCAGTGGCGCTACCGCTATATCGAAGGCATCGGCAGCGACATCACCATCGAATTTGTCGACCCGACCATGTCGGGAGAGTTCCACCTGACCATGGACCCATCGGAGAAGGACGCTCTCTTATATGTTCCCGGCGCTGGCTTGACCTTGATGGAACAACTGGGGCTATCGGACAAATCGCAGCGCTTCAACCGTACTGACGCCACGCATCTTGGCATGGCATTCGGCGGCACGCCGGAAAGCATGAACGAGTTTACCCGCTTGGAGCAATACGCCCGAATCGGTGGCCAGGCGCCACCCGTGAAATTCAGAGACCTGGAAACCGTAGTTGACTCGGACATCTTCTACAGCATGTTGCCCATGAAAGCGCGACTCGATTACTTTCCCTTAACCGGCGCCTCCGTGATGACTCACATCACCTTGCAGTTCAATAACAAGGACCTGCAATTTACATCCAAGCAAAGAATCGAGCGCGCCACCGTGAATATCTTCGGCCGTGTGAGCACGATGACCGGCCGTATCGTATCCACGTTCGGAGATACCGTGACGGTGGACAGCCCCAGGGAGCTTCTCGAACAGCTTGCTGAGCAGAAGCAAATCTATCAGAAAACGATGCCGTTGGCTCCTGGAACCTACCGGCTGCATATTGTCGCCAAGGATGCCGTTGCGGGCACAATTGCCAACTATGGCGCGGCCCTTCTGGTGCCGCGCCTCGATGCCGACAAGGCCAGCATCAGCAGCTTCATCTTGGCGGACGCGGTTGAGCGGGTACCAATGAAGCGCATCGGCGCGGGTATGTTCGTCATCGGCGACACCAAGGTGCGCCCGCGCATGGACGATACTTTCCAGCACAATGAAAAGATGGGGATCTACCTGCAGGTTTATAACCTGGGTGAAGACGAGAACACGCACAAGCCCGCCGGCCGCGTGCAGTATGAGTTAACCCGCGCCGGTTCCGATGAGAAACTCTTCGCTTTCAGCGAGGATTTCGCCGAGATACCGGACGCCTCCTCCCGGCAAATGACCATCGAGAAACTCCTGCCTCTGTCTACACTCTCACCAGGACAATATACGTTGCGCCTGCGCATCACCGACAAAAACCGCAATCAGGTTCTCACCCCAAGCGCCCGGTTCACGGTGAATTAGTGCGTTGTTTCGGTGGTTCGATAACGTATTCGCGCGCAACCGCTCCCTCACGGTCGCGGCTCTGACCCTTGCATTTCCGACTCGGCGCGAGATCTTGAGTCAGAGCCGCGACCGTCAGGGAGCGGTTGCGGGATGCAAGATCGTATACACGCGCGAAGCCTTTTGAAGTCCGGCAGACAAGAACCGGATCTAGGTGCTGTAATACGATGCTGTGAGCCCGCTCTCGGCCGGAAAGTCGAACGACCCGTTCTGCAGCCGCATCACCGCCGTCATCCCGCTGTGGAACGGCGAGAAGCTCATCGGGTCCCTGCTCGATTCGCTCGCCTGCCAGACTTTGCCCGCAGCCGAAACCCTTATGCTGGATAACGGTTCGACCGATGGCGGGCCCGCGCTGGCGCTTCGCCGCGGGGCGCGCGTCATTTCGATGGGATCGAACGCCGGCTTTGCCGCCGCCGTGAATCGCGGCATCGCCGAGGCATCGGGAGACTGGATCGCCGTGCTGAACACCGATGTCACGCTCGCTCCCGATTATTTTGAAAAACTGGCCGCCCGCGGCGCCTGGTTCGCTACCGGCAGAGTTCTTCAGAAGGGAGATCCCTCTCGCCTCGACGCCACCTTCGATTTGCTCTCACGCGCGGCCGCATCCTGGCGCGCCGGACATGGTGCGCTGTACGATCCAGCCTTCCAACAGGCTCGGGCGATTTCGTCCGCGCCTTGGACGGCAGCCCTATTTCGCGCAGAGATTTTTCGCCGTGTCGGGTTGCTTGAAACCAGCTTCGAATCCTACCTGGAAGACGTGGATTTCGGTCTGCGCTCGGCAGCTCTCGGTCTCACTGGCGAGTATGTGCCGGAGGCCGTCGCGTATCACGTCGGCAGTGCGTCACTGGGTCGTTGGCACGCCGGCGTGGTGCGGCGCATCGCCCGCAACCAGGTGTTTCTGCTGGCGCGGCACTATCCACGGCGCTTGCTGTTTGCCTGGTTTTGGCCCATTCTGGCCGGCCAATTGCTTTGGGGCCTGGTGGCGCTGCGGCATCGAGCCGGCTTGGCTTGGTGCCGAGGCAAGATCGAAGGCTTGTGGCGTTTTCGCGCCGTGCGTGCCCGCTCTCAGCCTCTCCCACCGCAAATTCTGGCGGACATTATCCGGCCCCAGGAACGGCTCATTCGCCAGTTGCAGCCCGCCGCCGGACGCAGTTTTTACTGGCGCCTGTACTTCCTGCTCACAGGCACTGAGGCGGAATGACCCATGCGCGACGTAGGAATCGTGATCGTCACCTATAACTCGCAGCAGGAAATCGGCCCCTGCCTCGACGCCGCGCGGGCCACCGGCGCGGAACTGGTCGTGGTCGATAACGCCTCTCAAGATGGGACCGTGGCCGAGGCTCGCTGCCGCGGCGTGAGAGTACTAGCTAATACTGAGAATCGAGGGTTCGCCGCCGCTGTAAATCAAGGCTTTGCGGCCTTGGACACCCCGTATGTGCTCCTGCTGAACCCCGACGCCGTGATCCTCCGCGGCCTGGATCGTCTGCGCGCGGCATGCCAACCGCCGCAGGCCGCCGCCGGCGGTTGCTTGATGGATGAGTGCGGAATGCCACAGATCGGTTTCATGGCCCGGTCGCTCCCCACCCCTACAGCCCTGATTCTGGAAGTCCTCTTGCTAAACAGGATCTGGCCGCGAAATCCGGTGAACCGCCGATACCGCGGCTTGGATCTTCCGTACGGCCGGCAATGCGAGGTGGAACAGCCGGCAGGCGCTTTTCTCATGGTTCGGCGCGCGGTCTGGCAGGAGTTGGGTGGCTTCGATGAAACCTTTTGGCCTCTATGGTTTGAAGACGTCGACTTCTGCCGGCGGATGGCCGCTGCTGGTTTTCTTTCGCACTACGTACCCGAAGCTGTGGCAAAGCATACGGGCGGGCATTCGATCCCTCGCCTATCGGTGGAGATGCGCCACTTTTATTGGTATCGTAGTTTGTTACACTACGCTGCCAAGCACTTTCGGCCGCCTCCTTTTCGCGCCGTTTGCTTGGCGGTTATGGCCGGGTCGGTTCTGCGCGCCGTCGCGGAATCGGTGGCCGGCCGAGGCTGGAAGGCGTTCGGGGATTACGGCCGGGTGGCGTGGCTCGCCGGCCGGCTTTTTGTGGTCGGTTCTCGGGGTGAGTGGAGTCGTTTTAAGATTGCCGGTTCCATATGACGGATCGCTCTGCCGTATCGTGTCGCCAAGCAGTTCAGTTTCTCAATATTTGCGAATGTAGGGTTCATGGCGCGTCAAGACTTCGTCACGGTTACGATCATTACTTATAATAGCGGCCGCTTCATCAAGCGCTGTCTTGAGTCCGTACTGGCTCAGCGATATCCGAATAAGGAAGTCGTGGTCATCGATAATGCCTCCACCGACGGCACCATCGATATCCTCGAACAGTTCGAAGACCGCTGCCGGGTGTACTACAACGAGGAGAATATCGGCTTCGCGTCCGCCCAGAACCAAGCCATCGGCATGAGTTCCGGCGATTGGGTGCTCACCCTGAACCCGGACGTTCTGCTGTTGCCCAATTTCATCCAGGCCTTGGTGGAAGCCGGCAATTTCGATCCCAAGATCGGCACCGTCTGCGGCAAGCTGCTCACCATGACCTCGCATTTCGAGATCCCCGAGCGGCCCGTGGTGGATTCCACCGGCATCTACTTCAACCCCATGCTGCGCCACCTCGACCGCGGCAGCCAGGAAGTGGATAACGGCGATTACCTGCAATATGAGTTCGTGTTCGGCGCCACCGCCGCCGCCGCCCTCTATCGCCGCGCCATGATCGACGATATCTCGCTCGACGGCGAATTCTTCGATTCCGATTTCTTCGTCTACCGCGAAGACGCCGACGTCGCCTGGCGCGCGCAGTTGATGGGTTGGAAATGTCTCTACGCCCCCTACGCGCGCGGCTACCACGTGCGCAAGGTGCTTCCCGGCAACCGCAGCGCCCTGCCGCCCGAAATCAACATGCATTCGGTGAAAAACCGGTTCCTGATGCGCATCAAGAACATTTCGCCGGATCTCTACTGGCGCAACTGGTTCTCCATCACGGCGCGCGATCTGATGGTGTTCGCCTGGTGCATGGTTTGGGAGCACGGCTCGCTGAAGGCTTTCTGGTTCCTGGCCGCCAACGCCCGCCGCATCTTCGCCAAACGCCGCCTCATTCAATCCACCCGCCGCGTGGACGGCGAATATATGGCCAGTTGGTTCCAATATAAGCCGGTCAGTAAACAGACTTCCCGCAAGATGGCGCGCCTGCTCTCCCGCCAGGAAGCTGCCGCCCGGGTGAAGACGTAAGGCGACCCTCCATCCCATGCGAATCGCCCTCCTCGGTACGCGGGGCATTCCGGCCAATTACGGCGGGTTCGAGACTTTCGCGGAGGAGATTTCCACCCGCCTGGCCGCGCGCGGCCACAGCGTCACGGTCTTTTGCCGGGAGCGCCATCCCGAGCCCGAATACCGCGGCGTCCGGCTCCAATACCTGCCCACGATTCGCCACAAGTACCTCGACACCATCTTTCACACCGCCGTCTCCACGGCCTACCTGCTGTTCCACCGCCCCGAGGCCGCCCTTTATTGCAACGGCGCCAACGCCGTCTTCACCCTCTGGCCGCGCCTCGCAGGCGTGCCGGTGGTGCTCAATGTGGATGGCATCGAGCGCAAGCGCAAGAAGTGGAATCGCCTGGCCAAAGCCTGGTATCTGGTCTCGGAATGGCTGGCGACGTTCTTCCCTAACGTGGTGGTGACCGACGCCGAAACCATCCGCCGGTATTATCGTGAGCGCTATGGCAAGGACAGCGTGTTCATCCCTTATGGCGCGGAACTGGGCAAGGTTCCGACCGCCGCCATTTTGGAGCAGCTCGGCCTCGCACCGCAACAGTATTTCTTGTACGTCAGCCGCATGGAGCCGGAGAATCGTGCGCTCGAAGTGCGCCAGGCGTTCGAGCAAGTGGATACGCCCATGCGCCTGGCGCTGGTCGGCGACGCGCCCTATGCCCAGGATTACATCCGCCAGGTGCGCGATACCGCCGATCCGCGCATCGTGATTCCCGGGGCCATCTACGGCGCCGGCTATCGCGAGCTCGATTCCCACTGCTTCGCCTACATTCACGCTACCGAAGTAGGCGGCACGCACCCGGCGCTAATCGAAGCCATGGGCCGCGGCGCCCTGGTGCTGTATCGCGATACCCGCGAGAACGCCGAAGTCGCCGGCGATGCCGGCATCCCCTTCGAGCCCGACACCCTGGCCGGCCGCATCCGCCAGGTTCTCTCCATGAGCGAAGAAGAGCGCTGCGCTTTCGGCGCCCGCGCCATGGAGCGCGTCCGCCAACATTACTCTTGGGACGCCGTCACCGGCGCGTATGAGAAGCTCTTCGCGGGCTTGCTCGCGCGCTGACTTCACTTCCGCGCGAGCTTCTCCTCCACGCTACGGACCTTGTCCTCCATTTTCTGCACTCGATCCGTCCGCGTCCCGAACCGCATATTCGTCGAGATGCGCGGCACACCGGACGCATGCAGCGCCTCGTGGCAGCGTTTGACCGCCTGAAACACGGTATCCCATTCGCCTTCGATATTGGTGCCGTAGGCGTGAAGCTTGGTCTTGAGGCCGGCGTCCGCCAGAATCCGTTCGCAAACCGCTACTTCTTTCGAGACCGAAACTCCCACGCCCATCGGGATGATGCATAAATCGGCGATGACTTCCATCGGAATCCTCCATAACCCTACTGTGCCACGCAACAGCCGGATGACGCCGGGGCGCGATTACCAAACGAAGCCAAATCGGGTGTAAGCCGCAGACTGCATTGTGTTTGCCGCCCGCAAAAATGGGGACAGGCGACCTTGGCTTCGGCTGAACCGTCGGCGCGCCAAGCACCCCACCGGTGCCCGCCGGAAGCGCTCCGTTTTGTGCATTCTTGTGCGTTTTTGGTGGGTTTCCGCCGCGCAGTGGGAGCCGGAGTGAATCGGTGTAGTTTTCTGAGCTGAGCCGGCGGGCGGCAAGGGCGGCGGTTTCGCCCCGCGGCTCTTGTGCATTTTTGTGCGTTTTTCACCTTTTTTGGCGCGAGATCAGCTTATGGTTCCGGAGGTTAAGGGCACCTTCAACCCGGGAGCCTTTCTTGGCCCGATTCAATCAAATTTG
The DNA here is from genome assembly GCA_049511335.1 of Bryobacteraceae bacterium. Taxonomy (GTDB): domain Bacteria; phylum Acidobacteriota; class Terriglobia; order Bryobacterales; family Bryobacteraceae; genus JBEKYD01. The sequence continues at coordinate 18,771 of JBEKYD010000130.1, forward strand.
CGTGCAACGGAGAAACACGCGCCGACGCTCCGCCACCACCTTAACTCGGAGCGCTGGCGGATCGGACAGGAAAACATGGCGGTTGCCTGCTTCCAGAGGTACAGGTCTTTTATTATCAATGGCTCGCGCGGCTTGGTAAATTGTTTCATCCTCTGTGACTGGCTCTGGGGTGGGGATCGGTGCGGAGGGCGGAGGCGGGCGACTCGGATTTTGGATCTAAATCGCGAAAAACTCCGCACGGGTGGCAAGACAAGAAATCCGGCGCAGCGGTTACTTTTCCTCCGGCCCAATCCCTCCGGCCCAGAAATCCGGGGCAGCGGTTACTGTCGCTGCGGCCCCCACATGGGGCAACCGATTCTGTACGCCACCGCGAAGGCCGCCTGTGAGCGCGGAATCCGGAAACGTTCCGTCTGTCCCCATTGGTCCACGAAACATCGTGGCCTCAAGTCGACTCCGGGAGCCACGCTAGCTGCGCTTTGATATTCGCTTACGCAAACGCTTCCTGATCCCCGCTCTTGGGCGCGTAGAAACTGTCCCCATACTCTTACTACGTCCTTTGGTGCGTCCCTTGGCGGTCGTATTGATCGTTTGTGTCGTTTTCATCAATTGACCACAAATTGGACAGTTGATGCGATCATTCGGTGCGCCGTATCCAAGCATTCGTCCCACGGCCACGGATTTCTCGATACCAAAGGCGAAGCACTTCGGATTCGAACATTCAGCACGGATATTCATACGCGTCCCTCAGAAGTTCGGCAACATGAATGCCTTTCCTGAAACCGGGCAAATCCATGCCGATTCTATCGCGGGATAGGGCAGTGGAGCCGCCATTGACTCGCTCGCCACGACCTGCCGAAGCGGTTGCTGATGAAGACCACAGATCTTCACACCATCGCCCCGTTCTTCCGTGTTACATACTGTCTCCTGGGGCATTTCTCTGACCTCATTAGTAGGATACCGGATTCATAGTGTGGTAAGGATCTTTTATTTTCAAGTCGAGTTGTTCACCGGAACCTTCGGGCCGTGTCTGCGTCGTCGTCTGGGCTTTTTCTTGGGACGAATTAACCCTAGGTCGTCAAGGAGGCGACGGATGGCAAGGAGAAGAAGAGACCCGAAGCCAAAAAGTTCAATCGTCTGAACTTCGAGCTCGTGTATAGACGGGAACTGCAAAGTCACCTCCGTAGGACCTAAAATCGCCTTCGAACAAGTGCACCGCAATTGTGCACATTCAAATAGTATTACAACGTTAAGTATTGACATCCGTTTCGAGGCATGGTAGTCTCTGGCATGACCGAGATCCAAATCAGAAAGTGCCATGAACGTTTGGAACGCTTCCTAGTGGATTTGTTGGAACC
>JBEKYD010000131.1:0-19965 GCA_049511335.1 Bryobacteraceae bacterium
ATCCGCGCGGTCCTTTTCTTCCGGGTGTGTATCGGGGTCGTCCACGTTGGAATGCGAGCCGACGGAGACGAACATGCGCTTGCCATCGAGCGAGAACGCCACGTCGCGCGTCCAGTGGCCGCCCCCACGCAGCCGGCCGCCGCTCGGAATATCGGGAACGATTACCTGGGCCGGCCCGCGCGCTTTCATATCGCCGTTCCGGTAGGGAAAACGGACTACCGAACCGGTGTTGCCGATGTAAACGTATTGGGGCGAAGGTCCCAGCGGATAGAAAGCGATGCCAAATGGCAGGTCCAGGCCGGAAGCGAAGGTTTCGATCTTTTGTGCTTTGCCATCCGGACCGATGCCGCGCAGCACGCGGATGCGGCCGGCCTCGCTTTCGGCCACGAAGAGATCTCCGTTGGGAGCGCGGCGAACCAGACGCGGCCGGTCCAGCCCCAGGGCATATTCGGCAACGTGGAAACCCGGCGGAACTTGCGGCATCGCTCCGGCCGGCCGATGCACCAGTTTGGGGCCATTATCCACCGATTCGGAGGCATACGGTTTGGGCAGGTCGGCCACGGTGATTTTGTGAAACACACCGGGGTGTTCGATCTGGTAACCGCCGAAAACAGTGGGTGAGGACACGGAATCGGCCGCTAAGAGGGCGGCGGCCGCGCACAGGACGATCCAATAGGTTTTTGAGTGCATGCTGTCTTTCGATCCTACTCAAAGAGATGCTCGTTCCGAGAGTTAAGGCTCTCGAAAAAATGTGTTCGGCCTAGCACGAACACGGGCGAGCCCCATCGTACACTAGTTGTTTATGCCCTTCGTATTTCGCCAGTCCATGTGCAATGAGGCGTTTGCGGGGCGTTCTTTCGCCGATACCGCGAAAGCGATCCGGCGGGCGGGGTATACGGGCATCGAGATTGCTCCTTTCACCCTCGCGGAGCGCCCGGCGGACATTGGCGCAGGTCTCCGCCACGAATACCGGACCATCATGGCCGGCGAGGAGCTGGCGTTCGCCGGTTTGCATTGGTTGATGGTGAGCCCGAAGGGACTGCACGTGACCACCCCGGATGCTTCACTTCGCGCGCGGAGCTGGGAACATATTCGGGAGCTCATCGATCTGGCGGCCGACTTGGGTCCGGACGCGGTGATGGTTTTCGGGTCTCCGCGGCAGCGCTCGGCCACCGGGGGATTGACGCGCGCCCAAGCCACGCGCCACTACATCGACGGGCTTCGCTCGATGGCGCCCCATGCCGAAGCGCGCGGCGTTACGGTGCTGGTGGAGGCGCTGCCCGCCGCTCAATCAGATGTGGTGCAGACGCTGGCGGAAGCGGTTGCCATCGTGGATGAGATCGCAAGCCCGGCGGTTCGCACCATGTTCGACGTACATAATGCGATCGATGAGGCGGAGCCGCACGCGGCGTTGGTCGATCGCTACTTCCCGTACATCCGTCACGTGCACGTGAATGAGCTCGATGGCCGCCACTGCGGCGCCGGCGGCTACGATTACAAGCCGGTATTCGAGGTGCTGCGGCGCCGCGGCTACACCGGCTGGATTTCGCTCGAAGCGTTCGATTTTACCGCCGGCGCCGAGCGTATCGCCACGGAATCTCTGCGGCATCTCGAATCCGAAATCGCCCAACTGAACAGTTACGCGCTATGAGCCACTACGTCGTTACTGGAGGAGCCGGGTTCATCGGTTCCGCCATTGTCCGCGCGCTTCTTGCCGAAGGCGCCCGTAAGATCGTCGTCGTCGATAACCTGCTGTCGGGCCGCGAATCGAACCTGGAAGAGGTGCGCGGCGCCATCGATTTCCAAAAGTCGGACATCCGCAATTACGAAGAAATCGCACCGCTGCTGCGCGGCGCCAGAGTTGTGTTCCACGAAGCGGCCATCCCTTCGGTGCCGCGCTCGATCGACGACCCGGTGCCCTCGCACGATGTGAATATCAACGGAACGTTCAATGTGCTGCGGGCCTCGCGCGAAGGGCAGGTGGGGCGAGTGGTTTACGCGGCGTCGTCGTCGGCATATGGGGATACCGAAGTTTTGCCCAAGGAAGAGAGCATGACGCCGCGGCCGAAATCTCCGTACGCGCTGCAAAAGCTAGTGGGCGAGTATTACATGAACGTGTTTTCGACGGTATTCGGGCTCGAGACCGTGGCGCTGCGCTACTTCAATGTCTACGGCCCGCGGCAGGACCCGTCGAGCCCCTATTCGGGCGTGCTCTCGCTGTTCATGAAGGCCATCCTGGCGCGGAGCTCGCCCACCATTTTCGGCGACGGCAACCAATCGCGCGATTTCACCTACGTGGAAGATGTGGCGCAGCTCAACCTGAAGGCGGCGTGCGCGCCCAACGTTTCGGGCAAAGTCTACAACGGCGGCAATGGCGGGCGCATCACCCTCAACCAGGCATGGACGCTGCTGCAGAAATTGGAGGGGGTCGAAATCCCCGCCCGTTACGGGCCGCCGCGCGCGGGAGACGTGCGCGATTCCCAAGCCGATACTACCGCGGCCGTTCGCGATCTCGGCCATGCGCCGCGGTTCGGTTTTGAGGAAGGCATGCGAAGAACGCTGGAGTGGTATCGGGCGACGTAAGTGGGACAGACGATCGCCTTTTGTCGTCTGTCATTCTTCGCCGGCCGCGGTGACAGACGACCAAAAGCGATCGTCTGTCCCACAGGTTTTGTCCTTTTTGCCGCGGGCCGCCAGCAGCCTCGCACTAAATTCCGACGTTCTCTTTGCGAATCCACGGCGTCAAAACGGTGTAGATCGGGACCGCCGTGGGCCGCGTTTTCCGCCGCCGGAGCAGACGGCGGCCGGCCAGGTGCGCCATGGCCGTCTGCACGGACCGCTTGGAAATCCCAATCAGGTCCGCGAGTACGGCGTGGCTCATTGCCACCGATTCGCGGCCAACCCCGTGGGTGTGCCGGTACAATTGCAAGTACACCAGAAATGCCGCGGCGGACCGGCTGTGTGCCACCAGGTCGCGCATCAGGGTGTCGATAACGTATGGGTCGGCTTTCATCGCTGTAGTAATCATAGCTATAGCATTGGCTGCAGCGATTCGCACGACTGCCGTTGATTTTCCGGAGTTTGCCTGGCATTCTAGCCTGCATGATCAAGCGAATCAAATTCCTGGGCATACCGGTGCGGGACCAGGACCGCGCCCTCAAGTTCTACACGGAAAAGCTCGGCTTCCGCATCCTCACCGATCAACAGTTCTCCGAAACGCAGCGCTGGATTGAGCTCTCCATCCCGGGTGCGGACACCGGGATCGTACTCTTCACCCCCGAGGGCCACGCCGACCGGGTCGGGACTTTTGTCAACACGTCATGGGAGGTCGACAACATCGAAAAGACTTACAGCGAGTTACTCGGGAAGGGCGTGGAATTCGCGGGAAATCCTCAAAAGCAGCCCTGGGGAACATTCGTCATGATGAAGGACTCGGAAGGCAACCAAATCGTCCTCTCATCGCGCTGAAGCGCTTTTTCGTCCGCCGAATACGGCCAGCTCGAAGATTTTCAGGTAACAATCGACGTCGGTAAATCCGATCTCGCGCAGCCACTGGCATTGCAGCTCGACCGGCGCCAGGATGTTAGCGGCCTTGTCGGGACGGTTGTAATAGTTTGTCTCCACCTCGGCGCGGGCTTCGTTGGGGTGGACGGCATGCAAGTGGTCGACGAATAACTCGTCGTGAATCGTGGCCAGCCACCTGGTGGGCGAGCTCACATGTTCGATGTTGACGAACACCCCGCCAGGGGCCAGCAGCCGGTAGATTTCGCCGTAGACTTCGCGCTTGCGTTCATCCGGTTGATGGTGGATGGAAAAGCCGGAGATAACCGCGTCAAAGGGCGCAAACGGACGGGCGGAATCGACCCATGCCGGCAAAGCGTAGTCGGTATGGATGTAGTGGGCACGGCCGGCATGCCGCGCCAGGCGCCGTCGTGCAGCTTCGAGCATCGGCTCGGAGAAATCCGCCAGCACGCCATGAGCGGAACCGAAGCGGTCGAGCACCGCGTTGGCCAAAACGCCGTCGCCGCAACCCAGGTCGAGAAACGAGAGACCACTCTCATTGCGGGCGGCGGCAATCACCCGCAGCAGCAGGTCGATCTGCTCCTGGGCAAGAGGAATCGCGGCCCGCACGCCTTCGAGGTAGGTGGCTACCAGGGCGGACGTTTGCCAGACTTTGTCGGAACGGTCTTGGGTGGCTTTTTCGTGGCTCACACCTGAATTATGAGCGGGGCTCCTAAATTTAGCAAATTTATAATTATTGGAGATCGTATTAACGCAAGTTATGGCTACGAAAAGCTTCCCGTCGCGCCCTGAAACCCTCGGGCAGCCTGTTTGCCGAGCCACTTGACCACGCGCGCGGCGTCGTAGCAGTAAGCCAGATTGTGGTTCAGGGTGGAGAAGCAATGCGGCTGGCAGCCTTTTTTCATCTCGTCGAGCTGCTTGGTTTCGAACTTATGATCGCCCGCGGTGCCCCAGTCGTAAGTGGCCGAGTACATCGGGAAACAGGGCGCCAACGTGCCATCCACGCGGACGATCACATTGTTATGGCCCGCCCGGCAGTTCCAGTCCTGCAGCTTGCCGCGCATGAACTGGCGCATTTCGTCCAGCCGCTGCACCGAGTTCACCATCTTGTAACCCGACTTATTCTTTTCGATCAGCCAATCGACCAACTCATCCACCGCCGGCCAATCTTCCTTCCGGATGTAGGTCACGTTGTCTTCCAGGTGCATGAAATGATCGGGCTCGATCATGGGAGTTTCATTGATGTGGTAATCGGTGGCGATACGGTGCTCGCGGGCGATTTCGGTCAACTGGCGAATATCGTCCATATTATTGCGGCAGATATTCATGTTGAAGAACACCGTGTAGCCGTAGCGATACTGCCGCCGCACCAGGTGGTCGAAGTACTTGCGGATGGGACTCAGCGCCTTCGGCAGACCCGGTTTCTCGTCCACCACGTCCACGGCGAAATTGAACGTGGCCACCCCGGCGTCTCCCAGCCGGTCGATGACGTCCGGCCGCAGCAGCCGCCCATTGGTGGGCACGTAGATCCAAAAGCCTTTCTTGGCGGCGTAGTAGACCACCTTATGGACGAACTGCGGCCGCAGCAGCGGCTCGCCTCCCATCAGCGCGAGCACGCGGCAGCCGTTATCGTGAAGCCAGTCGATGGAGCGCCGCGCCACTTCTTCGGTCATGCCTTTGACGCTGTTGTCGAAGGCCCAACAGTAGTGACAATCCAGATTGCACTTCCATTCGGTAAACAGATACGCGATGATCGGATGAAAATTGCCGGGGTAGACACGCGAACGCATATAGGGGAACAGCCATCCGCGCATGGCGCGATAGACGAAATACGGCGTCCAGGAACGCTTATCGGGAAAGACCTCGGGATCGGGAATACTCTGGAGCTCCGGACGGTCCGGATAGACCGGCTCGGGCAACGTAATCGGATCGCTCGGGGACGGCAGCAAGCTTTTCGGTCCGTTGCCGTTCTTTCCGCTCTTGGCGTCTTTATTAACAAGCAACTGGTGCAATTGGACATCGACGCGAAAGGCGGGGTGGCCGCCGCTGGGTTTGGTATCGGATTGAAGTTCCATCCACGCTCCTCTCTAGCATTTTTCTATGATCCAAGAATTCTACAAAAAAGGGATGACGCCTTGCGGAAAAAGTTGTTCTCTCTTAGAGTACGACAAGCGGAGGGATTGGAGGGAAACATCGGGGTACGGTTTGGTACAACGAATGTAATGAAGCCGGAACTGTACGGCCGGCGGCGCTTCGTGCAGGTTTTAGCCGGAGCGACGGCCGTGGGAATCGAGCCCGGAAACTTCGCTCCGCCGAACCGCGCCTGGGACGAAGCGCGCGCGATCGTGCGCAGCGGGCGGCTCGGCAGGATTGTATTCTCTCTCGCCTCTTTTCACGGCAGCTCTCGCGGCAGCTTGTTCGCTATTGCCGGCCGCGTTCAGTTTGTGGTTGGCGAAGCTGCGCCCGTGGCGGTCAGTTGCCAGGGGAGCTCTTTGGGCGAAGCGGGAAGTTTTATTGCGACCTTCCGCTATCCGGCTTTCGTTGCCAGTTTCGAGCGTGTCCACCGGGCCGCGGAACGCACCGTGATTCACGGCTCGCTGGCGACTCTCGCGATCGATGCCAGTGGCTGCTCTGTCTGGGCGGTAGAATCTGGTAGAAAGTTGGAGGCCGTATGAACGTTGCGTGGGTCCGGCGCGTGTGCATGGCGTTGCCGCACGCCACGGAAGAAGTCCTGTGGGGCGCCGACCTAGTCTTCAAGATCGGCGGCAAAATGTTTGCGGCGGCGCCGCTGGAGCCGGCTCCGGCGGTGCTGTCGTTCAAGTGCACTCCCGAGGAGTTCGCCGAATTGACGGAGCGGCCGGGCATCATTCCAGCGCCTTATTCGGCGCGCTACCACTGGGTGGCGCTCGAAGGCGAAGACGCGCTGTCGCGGGCCGAAATCGAGCGCCTTTTGCGGCAGTCCTACGACCTGGTGGTGGCCAGGCTGCCGAAGAAGCGGCAAGAGGAACTACAGGCTACGAAGCGTAAATCCAGCCTGAAGCCGCAAAAAACCTCAAGAAAATAGCCACGGATGAACACAGATGAACACGGAGAACAAAGACAAGGAGTACTGGGCGCAGAAGGGCGACGCCAACACATATTCCCGGCAGCGCCCGCGTTGCTTGAGCTCGCCGGCTACGACTCAAGCCGGCAATCCACCCCCGCCGCGCGCCACGCTTCGGCCAGCGCGCCTTCGGCAGGGGAATGCAGAGGTGCGATCACCAGATTTCGCTGCTCCAGCTCCACCAGCACGCGGAAACGCTCTCGCACCCTGCGGCTTTCGAATACGCCTCCGATGTGCGCCACTTCCACCGCATCTTCGGGCTTCCACAATTGGCCGCGCACGGCGGCGGCGACCAGCGCCAACTCTTGCGCCGCGGCGTTCAGGATGCTGACCGCCACCGCGTCGCCCTCCTCTGCCGCCCGATCCACCAGCGGCGCCAGCCGCGCCGCGCGGGGCCGCGGCCAATCGGCGCCATACAACTTATGCAGCAATTGATTGGCGCTGCGCGATTCGGTCGCCTCCAGCAGCAACCGCAGCAGCGCCGTTGCCGGCCCCCATCCCTCCTCCATCCGCAGTGCCGCGCGCACCGCCTGCCGGGCAATGTCGAAGGCGCCGCCCTCGTCGCCGAAAACGTATCCCCATCCGCCCGCGCGCGCCGTCCGGCCCTCAGCGTCCCGGCCCAGGCCGATCGACCCCGTCCCGGCGATCACCACAATCCCTTGCCCGTTCGAGGTCGCACCCGCCAGCGCGATGGCCGCGTCGGTCGTCACCACCAGCTTCCGCACCCGCAGCAGGCGCGCCAGAATCAGTTCCTTATCGTCCGGGCCCCCGCTCATCCCGCAGCACGCCGCCTCGAACTCCACCGTAAAAGGGTCCAGCCCGGCCTGCGCGCAGGCCCAGGCCACACTGTCCGAAATGGCCCGTTCCAGCTTGGCGCGCCCTTCCGCCGCCGCCGCGTGGTTGCACGGACCGGCCTCGCCATGGCCCAGCACCCGCCCGGTTTCATCGCCGATCAACGCGGCGGTCCCGGATTGCCCCCCGTCGATACCCAAAAACAATTTCATGGCAATTTGTACAGCCGCGCTCGGTCGGCTTGGCCCACCTCTCTTAGCCCCCACCCGGCGGCATGCAAACGATAGTCGGCCGCGCCGGTTTCATCGTCGAATATCACCAGATAATCCACCCCGCGCCGGTGCGCTTCTTCCGCCGCCGCCCGCCGCAGACCCAGTGGAGGCGCCACCGTGCCGATTTCCGGCTCGCCCCCCAATGGCCGCCAGACGCCGCGCGCGTCCCGGCCTTCGAGCTTCAGCCGAATCCCCCACTGGCCCGGCGCGGTCTCGATCAATACCGAATCGGCCGTTTCCGTCCCGCCGAAATCCACTTCCACGTACATCCCAGGATGGATGGCTTCACCCGTACGCCAGAACGTCACCAGCGAATTATCGAATGCGGCCTGAATGGTCCATGGATCGGGATTGGCCGTAAGCCGCCAAGCGGGGCGCCGCTCGAGCTCGTCCGCGCCATCGAAAATGCGCAGCTCATGGATGCTCCATAGATCGGCGCCCGACGCCGTCTGCCGCACGCGGATTTCGCGCAGCCTCGCCGGCGCAAAACGGAACCGCAGCCGCCAAACCGGCAGGTAATCGGCGAAATCGGCGTTGCCCGTACGCAGGATCACGCCTGTCACCTGGTTCTCCGCCGATTCGTACTCCACCAGAATGCGCCGCGAAGTGTACGCCTCCGGAAATGGCCGGTAGGTGAACACCGTGGCGCCCGGCTCGGTCGCGGCTTCGATCAATCGGTCCATCCGGTATCCCATCAATCGCGATTCCTTGTAGAACTCCGCGTATCTTCGCGGGCGGATGCGCAGGGCTTCCTTCCACGGGATTCGGGGCGACAGCCGCCATGCTTCCGGCCGCGCGTACCGCGGCACCATCGCCGGCCACGAAATCGCCGCGTGAAACATCGCCACCGCAACCGCCAACCCCGGGATACTGGCCAGCACCATGGTCAGCGCCAGCGCCACAAACGGCAGCGGCGGAATCAAAAACCGGGTGCCGATATTGCCGAAATAGTTTGCCCCAAAGACCGCCGCCGCCAGCAGCAGTTGCCGCCCGGCGGGTTTCCGCAGCGCTAGCAGCGCCAGCGGCGCCAGAAGGAACACCGGACCGAGCAGCCCGCCCAGCATCCCGTGCGTGGTCACCTGCATGGGAATCTGCCCCAGGCCGGTCAGTTCATAGTGGGTAAAGTATCGTCGATAATCTTCTTCGAATGATATGGTTACATAAGGATTTGGAAAGTATCGATTCAAGAAGGGCGAAAAGGGGTTAGCTAACCAAAGCCAATTCTTCATTAGCCACGGCGCGATGAGCGCGGCTGCGCTGCCGCCGGTCAGGGCCAGGTCCCGCCAGCGCCGGCCCTTCCACCAGACGAATCCCAACGCGTAAACTACACCCGTCCAGGCGGTATATTTGGCGGCGAAGCCAAACCCGGCCAAAAGACCGATGGCCAGAAGCAGCCGCGGCTCTCTACAACCATCCCATAACTGCAACAAATAGAACAAAGTAAATGCAATAGCCGCAATTGCTACATCAATATAAGCGCTGCTCCCGTCGACGCCCACTACGGGGCTCGCAAAAACCAGCAGCGCCGCGCAAACGGACGGCCGGACCATGCCCGCACGCCGCCCATAGCACACCATCGTCCAAACCAATGCCACCAGGAACGAGAAGTGCACCATGGCGGCTGCCGAATGCTTCCCGAACGCGAAGGCGAACAGAAACAGCATCTCGATGCCTTGCGATAGGTTAGCGTAGATATCCCAAGTAATTACTTGAAATCCATGCCGGTTCAGGTAACGGTTAACCATGCCCAGGTGATAGCCCGATCCATCCGGGCTGATTTCCGGCGCCATGGCATTCAATAAATAAAGTAGAAAATATGCGCCAAAGATCAGACAAAAGATGTACTTCTCTATGCGCGAGACGCCCGCTGCCGGCGCGGTTTCCGGCTTCTGAAGCACCCCCCGCTCCCGCCACAACCCCGCCACCCCGACAGCGCCCACCGCCACAAACGCCGCCGGGTACGCCAGCCGCACCACGCAAAGCAGAAACACCGCCAGGCTGAGCACCGCCGCCCCGGTCACGAACCGGACGGCGTATTCGCGGCAGCTCTTGCCCAGCACCAACCCTCCCAGGCCGGTGGCCGCCGCCGCAGTGAACATCGCGCCGAATAGAATTGCCAAGGCTTCCATTTTGATTTACGCGGCGCGCCGTCTCACTCCGCGAACCCGGCGCGGGACAAGACAAACCCCAGCTTTTCCCCGCCCTCGCGCGGCGCGGTTTTGTCTGGCGTCACCGCGACCGTGTTCGTGGCATTGCGCCGCAGCAGATCTTCCGCAACCGGATGCCGGTAGGCATAGGCGCCGGCGCGATCGCAACGCATCCGGTCCAGCTCGCGCCCGTTCACGGCAATCCGAATCGTTACCGGACCGGTCACCGCGAACGTCTGCTCCGGCAAGGTCAGGTCCATGACGAATTCCAGCGGTCCCGAATGCGGCAGGTAGAAGCGCAGCACCGGATGGTCGAGCGCCCATCGCCAACTCCCTTCGCTAGACGGACGGAAGCCTTCCACGATATATTCGTCCGCCTGTGGGTCCGACATCGCCACCATCGGACCTAACCCCTGGTTGGAAGGATCCGGCAGTCCGGCCGCTTGCGCCGGCGGCGGATACACAGTCGGCAGCCGACTGCATCCGGCCGCGGTCAGCGCCATAGCCGCCGCGCCCAGTGCCAAGATTTCCAAACGCAACACGAATCCCGATTGTAACCGGACCTGTGGCAGCCTGTTATTGCCACCGGCACTGCCAGCTCCGGATTGCCGTCCAGCCAATTCTCGAACACCGCCCCCGGGGCTGGCTAAAGTTTCTTAGGGAACCGCCGATCTTCCGAATTTGGCCCCAAAATCCCAGGAGGTGTACCGTGAGCCGTCAGTTAACGCAGCAGGAAATCGATGCGGTATTCCAAAAGCAGGACCGGAAACGCGAAACCCCCGCGGTGCAATTCGACTTCCGCCGGCCGGATCGAATTCCCAAGTCGCAGGTCCGGGCCATCCACCTGTTGCACGACACCTTCGCCCGCAACCTGGTATCGAGCCTGTCGGTGTACCTGCGGTCTTTTCTGACGGTCAATCTGGTCAGCGTGGAACAGCTCTCCTACGCCGAGTTTTTGGACGGGCTTCCCTCGCCAACCTGCATGGTCGCGCTCGGATTAAGGCCATACGACGGCAACGGCGTTCTGGAGCTGAATCCCAGCCTGGCATTTCCGGTCATCGAAATGCTGCTGGGCGGCGGCAGCCGGTGTACACCGCCGCTGCAGCGCGACATCACCGAAATCGAACAGAAGCTGCTTGACGGGTTGATCCGCATCATCCTGAACGATCTGCAGGAGGCTTGGAAGGGGGTCACGGAGGTGGACTTCACCGCCGAATCGATGGAGACCGAGCCGCAATTGCTGCACATTCTGGCGCCCAACGAAGCCGTCGTGGCCATCGGCGTGGAAGTCCGCATCGGAGAAGCGGTGGGAATGATGAACATCGCCCTTCCCTCGATCGTGATCAAGATGATGCGGCAGAAGTTCGATCAGCAGTGGTCCATGCGCAAGACGCGAGCGAGCGATAACGAACAGGCGCGCGTGCTGCGAATGCTGCGGGAAGCCACCATCTCGATGGAGGCGCGCTTGGATGGACCGACGCTTTCGGTGCGCGACCTGCTGCGGCTGGAAGAGGGGCACGTGCTCAAGTTCGACTCTCCGGTGGAACGTCCCATCTCGTTATTGGTGAATGGAGCGCGCAAGTTCTCGGTACAGACGGTAACCACCGGGCGGCGGCGTGCCTGTCTGATCGAAACCATCCACCTCCCGCCGGTTCACGGGATCACCAGCGGCGAAAAATCCGAACCGGCGGGAGCGCTGGCAACCGTCGGGTAGGATTGGCGCAAAGAATCGATAAAAGCGCGGCCCAGCCGGCGGCCGTTGTTGCGGTCCAGTTCCATGCGCTCCAGAAACACCAGCATGGCGAGCACGTCGCTATCGTGCGTGCGCGTCATGCCGAGGCTCGCGGTTTCCTGTTTGCGAAACTCCTCGCAAGCCTTTTCGAGCGCCCGGAAGATGCCGGCGGCCAGCGGGTTCGGTGGCACCGTCTGGTAGTACAGGCCGCTCGCCAGGGTACGAAAAGTCCGGATCAAGGCCTGCAGAGCTTCCCGAACGTCGGAATCGACCACTCCGGACGTAGCCACGGCGACGCCAATCAGCCGCTCCACCAGGAATGCCAGCAGGACCTCGTTCCTGTCCAGCAGTTCCTCGGTAAGGCGGATATCGGGATCGCCTGCCGTGGCCGGGTCGAAGGGCACCGGCCGGTCGTGCTTGCGCGCGTCGCGAAGGTATTCGCAATCGAGCGGGCATGCCACCGTGACCTCCCGCTCGGTTCCGCAGCAGATGCTGCAGATTTCGCCACGGACTCCGGGACAGATCCGCCGTGGCCGCCGCACTTCGCAAATCGCGCACGCCATTCCTTTAGTATAAGTTTGAGTAGTATAAGTTTGAGGACCCAGTACGGATGAGCGTGAGCAGCCTGTTTTTCAAAGTGGAAGTCGAGCACGATTCCGAGGAGCCGCTGGACAGAATCGCAGCCGAAATCTGCCGCCAGATCCAACGCGTGTACGGCGTCCGCCTGGCCGAGCTTTCGAGCTCCAACCGCAGGGACGATTAGTGAGCACGGCCTTGCGCCCGGCACTCACATTCGGGTATAACTAGCGACGGCACCCGGGGGAGCCTACTTTGCCAACCTTTACCCTGAACAAATCCATCGAGGCGATCAAGCTTCACCCTCGCACCAGGACGCCGCTGGGGCAATCCGAGACCATCCCTTTCGGCGCCATCATCGACCACGTCGGGCGCGACCGCGACACGGAGCAATTCCAATACCTGACCGGCCTCTACGGCTGCCGGCGCGATCTGCTCGAATCGGCGCTCGACCCCGGTGCGCTCACCGGTAAAGCCCCGGCCGCCCAAGCGCCCGCCCCGGTCAAGGAAAACGCGCCGCCGGATGTCGTTTTCACCGCTCTCCACGCCAAGCCCTATGCGGTTTCCCGCGCCAAAGTGCCGGGTGGCTGGCTGGTCGTGATCAACGGCTCGGCGGTCACTTTTTACCCCGACCCGGAACACGCCTGGGACGGAAAAACCCTCCCGTAGGGCGAACACCTCAAGCGGCGCTGTTGAGAAAAATAAGCCGACCCAGCTCACGGGGAATCGGCGCCGGAAACCGGTGGGACAGACGATCGTTTTTTGTCGTCTGTCGAGCCTTGCGGCCCGGCGAAGCCTGACAGACCACGAAAAACGATGGTCTGTCCCACCCCCGGGTGCCCCAAGCGTGGCTCAACTCAAATTCCATGACATCAGGAGCTCGGAGTCTCGACACGGCACCCAATTCGGGTGCCCTATTGTTTCTTGCCGGCCGGCGGCGGTAGCTGTTCCACCGAGACATCCGAAAACACTACGGTGTCCGATGCGTCGGCTTTATGCGAGCAGACCACGAGCCCGACTAGCAGCGGGTTCCGAAAGGTCACTTCGGTGTTGGCAATTCGCTTCAACTCCGCACCATCTTTGGCGAACGACACGATCACTCGCGGGCCATTCCGTTCTAGCTTCAGCTTGAACTTCGCCGGGCTGTCGAACGGGAAATCGAAGGTGTTAGTGATTTCGCCACTCTTATTCCGCCACTGCATCCCGGGCATGCCGTTGCCGTGGATCACGATGTCGCCGTACGCCGAATCGGTGTCCAGAGACTGGCGGAACATGATCCCGGCCTTGCGGTGCTGTTCTCCTTGACCGAGAAATTGCAGGGTGGCCGTGACCGCAAAGTTGCCCGACATCTCTCGCCAGACAAATTGGAACTGATCCTGGTTGCCCCAGATGTTAGCGCCGGAGCCGGTGATGCGGTACTGCCCGGTGGAGGCGTTGAATTCCGTGGACCCTTTCCTCGCAGGATTCCCCACGTCGCCGGCATCGGTGAAGGCGCCTAAGTTTCCGCCTTGGGCGAAAGCCGAAGCCGCCAGTATCGAGATCAGCAGAAGCTCACGCATGGTAGACATTGTACGTTCCTATTGTTTCTTGCCGGCCGGCGGCGCGATTTGTTCCACAGAGACATCCGAAAATAACACGGTGTTGGCCGCGGCCTGAGTATGCGAGCTGACTCCAAGCCCGACTAATACGGGACTCCCCAGATCGTTGCTGGTGTGTCCCAGCTCCCGTAACGCCTCGCCGTCCTTGGCGATCCACGCGGTGATGGTGTTGCCCTGTCGCACCAGCTTCAGCTTATAAATTCCCGGACCTTCTACCGGGAAATCGACCGGGTTGGTAATATCGCCCTTGGAGCTTCGGAACTGAACCGCGGGCATGCCGTTACCGTGAATCGCGACCTGGATGAATGGGGAATCGGTATCGAGAGACTTGCGCAGCATGATCACGGCCTTGCGGTGCTCGATTCCTTCGGTAAGAAATTGGGCCGTGGCCGTGACCGCAAAGTTACCCGATATCTCTCGCCAGACATAGTGAAACTGGTCCGCTCTGCCCCAGATATCGGTGCCTGAGCCAGTGATTCGGTACTGCCCGGTGGAAGCGTCAAACACCGCGGAGCCTTTTAAGAGAGGATTGCCGACGTCATCGGAATTGGTTAAGGCGCCAAACTTTCCAGCCTGAGCGAAGGCCGAAGCAGCCGCCAGGCAAACCAGCAGGAATTCACGCATGCGAAGATTGTACAGCACTCGATCGGCACTATGCTCTTGCGCTGAGCCGCTCGCGCTCGAGAAATGCTTGCTTTCGAGCGAGCCCCCAGCGGTATCCGCCCAGGTCGCCAGTGCCTCGAATCACGCGGTGACAAGGAATCATCAGAGCTACGCGGTTTTTCGCGCAAGCGCTGGCCACGGCCCGGACGGCTTTTGGCTGGCCGATACCGGCCGCCACCTCGGCATAGGATTGCGTTTCGCCATAGGGAATCGATTGCAAATAATTCCAGACGCGCATCTGGAAGGCCGTGGCGCGGATATCGAGAGGAAGATCGAGCCGCGGCTGTTCCCCTTTCAGATGATCGGTGAGCGCGCGGATCCAGCGCTGGAATTCGGGATCGCCAGGTTCGCGCATGGGCTCGAGCCGTGCCTTCGGGTATTCCTTTTGAAGCATCGACAACAACTCCGCGGTTGAGCGGCCGAATTGCACGAAGCACACGCCGCGATCGGTGGCGCCGATCATCATCGGGCCGGCGGGGGATTCGGCAGTGGCGTAGGTGATGGTGGCGCCATCGCCCTGGCGGCGATATTGATTCGGCGTCATGCCGAGACGCGTATCGGCGCGCTCATAGACGCGGCTGGAAGAACCGAAGCCCGCTTCATAAACGGCTTCGGTGACATCGCCCCCACCGCGCAACTCGTCTTTGAGCCGCTCGACGCGGGAGATTTCCTGGTACTGCTTCGGCGTGGCGCCAACCGCGGCCTTGAAACTGCGCTGAAAATGAAATGGGCTGAGGCCGGCACGCGCCGCGAGGCCGGCCAGCGTGAGCGTTTCGGTAGCGTGGGCTTCGATGTAGCGGCAAATGTCGCTCATGCGCGCGGCATCGGGATCGGCGCCAACGGCGGAGAGTGGCCGGCACCGCAGGCACGGGCGGAGGCCGTCGTGCGCCGCTTCCGCGGGTGTCTCGTAGAAGCGGACATTTTTGCGCAAGGGTAAGCGTGCCGGACACGAGGGCCGGCAGAACACCCCGGTAGTGATGACGCCGTAGTAGAACTTGCCGTCGTAGCCTCGATCGCGAGTTTGGACAGCTTCCCAGCACTGTTCGGCGGGGCCCATGATTTTATTATCGGCCGCCGGTTCCATGGTTGTGTGCATGCACGAATCGTAGCGCCGGCGGCGCGGCGGAACTATCCGAAACTTGCTATGGAATGCAGATTGGCGTGCTTCACGCGATGTGCTGTAAAGGCAGCCGTGGGGCAGACCATCGTTTTGTGTGGTCTGCCCTGCAAGCGTTTGGACGCTCGATGCTTCTGGTCTGGAACAGCTTCGGTGGCAGACCACAAACAACGATGGTCTGCCCCACGGAGGCTGCCCGCTGCAGACAGAACTGACCACCCCAACTATAACTTGGTCTCCTCTTTAGTGGGCACTAACTCTTTCAAGCCTTTTTCAGCCAGCAGCTTATTCACCGCCGGCAGACCGGTCTTCAGTTCCTTGTCGAGCAGGTTCTGTTGCACGGCCAGCTTTTCGGAGAGCAGCTTGAATACTTCGTAGGAAGATTCCGTGGGCTTGCCGTCGCCGTGCTGGACGGTGTTAGAGAGCGCGGCGATTTTGTTGTTGAGCTTGATGGGGAAATTCAGCGGGTCCTGGTTGCTGCGGTTCTGCACCTGGTAGACGGCTTCCTCGATGGCGCTGAGCCGGCCGCGGAAATCGTCGAGCGACTGCTTCAGTTGGGGATCGGCGCTTTGCTTCAGCCGGTCGTCCATTTGCTTTTTCAACTCCCGCACCTGAATTACGATTTCATCGGCATCGCTGACCTTGTCGCGGATTTTCATGGCCAGGTCGAACTGGGCCGCCAGGTCGGCGAGGGTCACGCTATCGAGGCGGGGGTCTTTGTGCACTTCGAATTTCTCGGTGAAGGTTTGGCCATTGGCGGTGAGGCGCACCGAATACGCGCTGGGAACGGCGACCGGCCCTTGGGTGTTGCCGCCCCATAGGATCATGCCTTCGAACGTCTTGGCGCCGGGATAGCGAAGGTCCCAGGTGAACCGGTTGAGGCCGGCCTTGTCCGGTGGAGGCGTGACGCGTCCACGCCCGAAGAAGCCTTCGTCGTCGTTCGGCTCGGCGTCGCCGCCGCGCCCGCCCCTGCCGCCTCTTCCGGCCGCGATGGGTGTGCCGGTGAAGCTGCCCACCACCTGGCCTTTGGCGTCCAGAATGTCGATGGTGACTTTGTCGGCCGGTTTGGCGAGGTAGTAGTCGATGCGCGCCTGCGACAGGTTGCGCTCCGCGGCCGGCGGCTGGAAGAGATGCATGTTCTCGGTCGTAACGGTAGGCGTAAGCTGGCGTAGCGGCGAGATATCGTCCATTACATAGAACGAACGGCCGTGAGTGGCGATCACCAGGTCGTGACCTTCGATCAGCAGATCCGATACCTGAGTGTCGGGAAGATTGCGGCGTAGCGATTGCCAGTGCTCGCCGTCGTCGAACGAAACGTAGATGCCGTGTTCGGTGCCGGCAAACAGGAGGCCGGCGCGCACCGGGTCTTCGCGCACAGCGTGGACAAAATCGCTGTCGGGAATGCCGTCTGCGATGGTCGTCCAGGTCTTGCCGTAATCGGCGGTTTTGAAGATGTAGGGCTTGCGGTCGTCGTTCTGATAGTTCTTCACGGCGACGTAGGCCGTGGCGGCGCTGTGGGGCGAGGCTTCGATCTGGCTGACGCGGCCGAAATCGGGCATGCCGGAAGGCGTGATCTTGGCCCACGTCTGGCCGGCGTTGCGGGTGATGTATACCAGGCCGTCGTCCGAGCCGGCCCAGATGGTGTTGGCTTCCTTGCGCGAGGGCGCGATGGCGAAGATCGTGCCGTAAATTTCCGGTCCGTTCTGATCGTGGGTGATCGGGCCGCCCGAATCGCCCAGGGTTTTCGGGTCGCCGCGCGTCAGGTCGCCGGAGATGCGCTTCCAACTGTGGCCCTGATCGGTGGTTTTCCAGAGATGTTGGGAAGAAACGTAAATGACGGTGGGGTCGAGTGGGGAAAAGACGATGGGGAAGGTCCATTGCCAACGCTCGGGCAGCGAGCCGGCGGATTCGCCGGAGAAGAAAAGCGGGTAGACCTGAATGTCTTTGCTGTAACCGGTGCGGCGGTCGTAGCGGGTGATGAGCGCGCCCTGGCTACCGGCGTAGAAGACGTTGGGATTGGCCGGATCGGGGGCGATGTAGCCGCTTTCGCCGCCGCCCACACTGTAGTTGGTCATGCCGAAACCGCCGCGGCCGACGCCGCCCGGGCCGCGGCCCCCGGAGGCAACCGACGTCACGCAAATGGTGGTGTTGTCCTGCTGCGCGCCGCAGACGTGGTACGGCTGCTCATGGGTCACGGCCACGTGATAGAGCTGGGCGGTGGGATATTCTTCGCCGGTGAACGTCTGCCCGCCGTTGATGGAAACCACGGCGCCGCCGTCGTTCGATTCGATCATCCGCAACGGATTGGCGGGGTCGATCCAGAGATCGTGGTTATCGCCGTGCGGCGGGCGGATCTGCCGATAGGTCTTGCCGCCATCGGTGGATTTGAAGAAGTTCACGTTCAGGACGTAGAGCGCGTCTTTGTCCTTAGGGTCGGCATAAATGCGTGAGTAGTAGAAAGCGCGCTGGCGCAGGCGCCGGTCTTCGCTCACCTTTTTCCAGGTGTCGCCGCCATCGTCGGAAACGAAAACCCCGCCATTGGTGTTTTCCACGATGGCGAAAATGCGATTGGAATCCGCGCCGGAGACGGCCACGCCGATCTTGCCGACGATGCCCTCGGGCAGGCCGGGATTGCGGGTGATTTCCTTCCAGGTATCGCCGCCGTCGGTGGATTTGAACAATCCGCTGCCGTGTCCACCGCTGGTCAGGCTCCAGGGCGTGCGGTTGGCGTCCCAGAGAGCGGCGAAAATGACTTTGGAATTGTGCGGGTCGAGACACAGATCGATGGCGGCAGTATGGTCGTCACGATAGAGGATGCGCTTCCAGGTTTTGCCGCCGTCGGTGGAGCGGAATACGCCGCGCTCGGTATTGGGTGCGTATGGATGACCGAAGGCGGAGACGTAGACCAGGTCCGGATTATTGGGATCGATGCGGATGCGCGAGATGGCCTGGGTATCGGTGAGGCCGGTGTGCTGCCAGGTTTTGCCGGCATCGACGGATTTGTAAATGCCGTCGCCCTGCATGATGTTGCCGCGCAGTTCGGTTTCGCCCATGCCGATGTAGACGATGTCCGGATTCGACTGCGACACGGCGACCGCGCCCACCGAGGAACTGGCAATTTGGCCATCGGTGACGGGGCGCCAGGTGAGGCCGCCATCGGTGGTTTTCCAAAGGCCGCCGCCGGTGGCGCCGAAATAATACTCGAACGGCCGGCTGGAGCTGCCCGCGGAAGCGATGGAGCGCCCTCCGCGGTTGGGTCCGATACTGCGCCACTCCAGGGCGCTGAACCAGGATTCGTCATACGTAGCAGCGGCCAGACTGACCGCCGCGCATACTACTAGCCAGAATCGTAGGCGCATCATATGGTCTGCCATTATAGCGAGGAAAGGAGGAGGGGCGCGGGGCGGCTCATAGAGGGGATGCGATCACTTGGGGTGCGGGATGATGTCTACGATCAGGTAACCGCCTTCCTGGATGAGAAAGTAAAACCGCCAGTCTTTGTTGACACGGGCCTGCCAGAGGCCACGACTCTCGTCGTATTTTTTGGAGTGCAGCGAGGGGTAATGGAGATTCTGAAGCAGAAACCACGACTGCTTGTCGAAGGCGCGCCGCACCGGTAGGGGCGCCTTGGCATAGTTCCGCTCGAAACGCGGCGTTCGGAACAGCTTCATCGGGCCGGGCGCTTGGTGTTCCTGCGGTTCCGCTTTCTGGCCTCCTTGTGGAGCGAGTCTATGAACTCCTTGTGGGTAGAGAAAGGACCGCGGACCCGGCCGGCAGCCACGTCGGCCAGCCCGTGCGCGAGTTGGGCGTTAATTACTCTGCGCTGCCGGGGCGAATACTCCTCGTTGGCATCGGGAAGCTTGGGCAGAATCGTGATCACCCCGCGGGACACTTTGAATTCGAGCCTCTGGCCGCTTTTGAGGCCGGCGCGCCGGCAAACCGTCGAAGGCACCACGAGGGGTTCTTTGTCTTTGAGAGTCACCGTCATAATAATCGAAACCCAGCGTCGCTCTTAGTGTAGGGTGTCCGGCGTCGGCCGTCAATGCTGGCATGGCTTGTTAGCCGCGGCGGTAGACGCAGGTTCCCGCGGCGTAGACTGCCACGGCCGGCTCGCGGCCGAAGAAGTAGGCGAGCTCGCGGTAGTCGGCGCAATCGTGGATGGCGAAATCCGCGAATTTGCCTGGTTCAAGCGAGCCGATCTCGCGGCCGCGCCCCAGGCTGTAGGCGGCGTTGACGGTGGCGGCCGAGATCGATTCGGCGGGGGTGAGATGCATCTGGGTGGAGGCGAGCGAGAGCACCATGGGCATGGAGGCGGTGGGCGAGGAGCCGGGGTTGAAATCGGTGGCGAGGACGATGGCGAGTCCGGCGTCGATCATGGCACGTGCGGCGGGATAGCGCGTGGAGCCGAGGGCATACACGGACGCGGGCAACAGGACGGGCTTG
>JBEKYD010000132.1:0-19835 GCA_049511335.1 Bryobacteraceae bacterium
GATGGCCGCGCTTCGTGCCACACACGAGCCGCGGCTGGCGCGGCCCTGGCCGGGCGTCTGGGGGCCGGAGATGGTGCCAACACCGGTGCGGGCTGGGCGGCGGAATCGGCCGCGGTCAACTCCAACGGCGCCGGCGTCACCGCGGGCGCTGGCGTGGCGACTGGCACCGGATCGACGGCCGCAACCGGGCTCGGCGCGGCCGGGTAGGTCTGTACCTGGTTCTCCGCACCCTCATGCCGCAGCGCCACCAC
This sequence comes from Bryobacteraceae bacterium, assembly GCA_049511335.1. Classification (GTDB taxonomy): domain Bacteria; phylum Acidobacteriota; class Terriglobia; order Bryobacterales; family Bryobacteraceae; genus JBEKYD01. Next base: position 252 of record JBEKYD010000132.1, read on the forward strand.
ACGCATTACCGCGGCGCCGCCCAAGGCGCCGGCAAGCACCAGAATTACGATATTCACTGGCCGCATAGTTAGCCCTCGTGACTGATGGACGCCTCGACCCAAAGTTCCGTTTCTTCGCCGAAAACGTTAAAATCTAATCATCTGCGCGGTTTCATGATTCCTTTTCCCAGCCATTTGTCGATTGGCAACGTGCGTATCGCCCCGGCCACGGTATTGGCGCCGATGGCCGGTGTTACCGATACCGTGTTCCGGCGGTTTATCCGCAATTTGAGCGGCTGCGGGCTGATCATGACCGAATTCACCAGCTCGCACGGGGTCAGCGCGTCCGTAGGCCGCAAGCCCACCAGGACCCTGCGTTACCTGTCTTTCGCCCCGGAAGAGCATCCCATTTCCGCGCAATTGTTCGGCGCCGACCCCGACGTCATGGCCGATGCCGCGCGCGTTTGCCAGGACCTCGGCTTCGACCTCCTCGACATCAATTTCGGCTGCCCGGTGAATAAGGTCGTCAAGTGCAACGGCGGTTCTGGCCTGCTGCGCGACCTGCCGCTGGTGGAGCGGCTGCTGCGCCAGGTGCGGCAAGCCATCTCGATCCCTTTCACCCTGAAATACCGCGCCGGCTGGAACGACAAGGAACTGGTGACTATTCGCATGGCTCGCCTGGCCGAGGAATGCGGCCTGGATGCCATCGCCCTGCACCCTCGCACACGCGAGCAGGGCTACAGCGGACAAGCCGATTGGAGCCGCATCGCCGAAGTGAAAGCCGCGGTGAAGATTCCGGTGATCGGAAATGGCGACATCGTCACACCCGAGGATGCCGTCCGCATGGTGCGCGAAACCGGCTGCGATGCGGTCATGATCGGCCGCGCGGCCAGCTCCAATCCGTGGATCTTCCGCCAGCTTGCCGAGTATCTAGAAACCGGCCAGTACCAGCAACCGACCGAAGAGGACCGCTATCTCATCATGCGCTGCTATTACCAGATGCTGATCGAAGGCGCCGAGCGCGACGCCACCGGAAAGATGAAACAGTTCGCGACTTACTTCACCCACGGCGTCCGCCACGGGGCACAGCTTCGCGCCGCCATCTACCATGCCATGGAACCGGCGGCCATTCTCGACCTGGTAGACGAGTTCTTCCACTCGCAAGCCGTGGTCCAGTACGAAAAGGTCCAGTGAAACAAGTCCAGTTAATTACAGACGGGGCGTGCATCGGCAACCCCGGCCCCGGCGGATGGGCGGCAATCCTTCGTTACGGCGAGCGCAAGAAGGAGATCTGGGGCTCGGAGCCGCACACCACCAACAACCGTATGGAGCTGACCGCGGCGATCGAGGGGTTGCGCGCGTTGAAAGAAGATTGCGCGGTGAAAGTGGTGACGGATTCCCAGTATCTGAAGAACGGTATCACAACCTGGATTCACGCTTGGAAACGCAAAGGCTGGATGACCGCGGGCAAGAAACCGGTAGTGAACCAGGACCTGTGGCAAGCGCTCGACGAACAGGTAACCCGGCACAAGACCACCTGGACCTGGACCAAAGGCCACTCTTCGCATGCCGATAACAACCGCTGCGACGAGCTGGCCACGCGCGCGGCCAGGGAGCAGAACTCGAACGCCGGCGCCGCCACCAAGGCCTGAGGGTCGCCCTTGCTACAGGTATCGTTCGCGTAGGATTCTGGCGTGGTGCGCGAAGTGCCCCGCGGCGATAAACGCCATGGCTCGCACGGTGAAAGTGTTGTCGCTGGCGATGCCGGTTCTCAGCCACGCGCCGGGCGGCATATTGGCAAACAGCGCCATGGTGGCGAGGCGGACGCGCCGGAACTCCTCCACATGAGCGGCCCAGGTAAACCTGTCGGCTTCGGCGCCAGCGGCCGCGATGTTTTGATCGTAGCTGGGCAGAGGCGCGTCGAAGCCGCGGGCGAACCAGAGAGCCCGGAACGCAAAGGCCCGTTCCGTGTCGGTGAGGTGGTTGAGGACCTGCCGGATACTCCACTTTTCCGGGGCGTAACGGTGAAGCGATTTCTCTTCGGAGATCCCGGAGAAGAGTGCGACCGATTCTTCCAGTTGGCTTGCGAGAACAGCCTCGGGGTCATCCCCGGCGACTTGGTCGATGTAGGTGAAATAGTGGGCGGCGGCTTCTGATTGTTCGGGACGTCCGGTCATCGGAATAGTCTATCGCATTAGAGACGGTCCGGCGCTAGAAGGATCGTGTTTGTCCCGGACTTTGCGCAATGTCTTGACATTGTCGGGCAGACCAGGTACGCTCGAATTGGAGGGCGACGAACCATGCTGGCACGGACCACGCGCAGTGAAAAGCTCGATTTGCGCGTCACTCGCGGCGCGAAGCAGGCATTGCAGGCCGCGGCGGCTGCCTCCCATCGCTCCGTCAGCGAGTTCGTCCTCGAGAGCGCGTTGGCACGAGCCGACGAGGCGCTTGCCGACCGGCGGTCGTTCACACTGAACGCCACACAGTGGAAGGCCTTCATAGCCGCCCTGGATGCGCCTCCCCGCCCTCTGCCCCGGCTGGAACGCCTCCTGCGAGAGCCGGGATTCTTCGATGCCGGACCGAACGAGTGAATCGCCCCGGCGTATCGAAAAGCTCCGCCCCGACCACCCGATTGAAGGCTTCGATTGCGGCCGGGAGGAGTTGAACCGGTATCTGCTGCGGTACGCCTGGGTGAATCAGCAGGCGGGCGCCGCCCAGGCCTACATCGGCCTGGCAGGCAATACGGTTGTTGGCTACCATGCCTTGGCCGTAGGCCAAGTCAGCCGGGAGCAAGCGCCCGAGCGTCTCACCAAAGGGTTGGCTCGCCATCCGGTGCCGATCATGCTGCTCGCGCGCCTGGCTGTGGATCGTCGCTGGCAGGGGCAGGGCGTGGGCAAAGCACTCCTGAGGGACGCGATCGAGCGCACTTTGCAGGCAGCCGAGATTGCCGGCATCCGCGCCTTCGCGGTCCACGCGAAAGACGAGGCAGCCCGGAGCTTCTACGAGCAGTTCGACTTCATCCCGTCCCCGAGTGATCCCATGCACCTGTTCGTCCTGCTGAAGGACGTGCGGCGGACTGTGTCGGGGTGGTAGCCACGTTTACCACGGATTTTACGCAGACTGCGGCGAGAGAGGGTACCTCTCTCGCTGACAGGCCAAAGGTCTGTCCCACTAAGCCAAAACGCCGCGGGCGGCCTCAGCGGCCCGCGGCGTTTGGCGATTGCTTTGGTTGCCGGTTATTTCTCGGAGTCTTCTTCCGGTTCGCGGCCTTCTTTTTGTGCTTTCAGGCGCTCTTCGCGGCGCTTGGCGCGCTCGGCGGCTCGTTTTACCAGCTCGGACCCGACCAGTTCGATCATGGCTTGTTCGGCGCCGTCGCCCTTGCGCGGGCCTAGTCTCGTGATTCTGGTATAGCCGCCGCCACGCTGGCCGAAGCGCGTCCCCAGGGTATCGAACAGCTTCTTCACCGAGGCGGGCGTGAGCAACACACTCGCCGCCTGCCGGCGCGAATGCAGGCTATCCTCCTTAGCCAAGGTGATCATCTTTTCCACGAGCGGCTTTACCGCCTTGGCTTTGGGCACGGTGGTGATGACGCGCTCTTCCAGAATGACGCTGGTGCACAGATTACGCAGCAGCGCGTTGCGGCTATCCACCGGCCGTTTCAGTTTGAACCCGCCTACTCGATGTCTCATGTGCTACTCTTCTCCCGTGAGTCCCTGCTGCTCGTCGTCCTCGAGCGGGTAATCCATCATTCCCGTCGAAGCCGATTGCGGCGGAGCCACCAGGCGGCCGTGCTGGTCGATGCGCATGCCCAGCGACAGGCCCATGTTGGCCAGGATTTCCTTGATTTCGTTGAGCGATTTGCGGCCGAAGTTTTTGGTGCGCAGCATCTCGGCTTCGGTCTTCTGCACCAGCTCGCCGATGGTTTGAATGTTGGCATTCTTCAGGCAGTTATACGAGCGAACGCTCAGCTCCAGCTCTTCCACGGAGCGGTTGAGCACTTCGTTCATCTTGTCGTAGCCGCGCTCGGAGACCTCTTCGGCCTGCTCGGGCAGCTCTTCGAAGTTGATGAAGATGGTCATGTGGTCTTTGAGGAGCTTGGCGGCGAAGCCGATGGCATCCTGCGGCGAAACCGCGCCGTTGGTCCAGACTTCGAGCGTCAGCTTGTCGTAATCGGTCATCTGGCCGAGGCGCGCGGCTTCCACCTGGAAGTTGACCTTGCGCACCGGCGAATGGACCGAATCGATGGGAATATAGCCGAGCGCCAGGTCTTCGTCGAAGTTCTTGTCGGCGCTCACGTAGCCGCGGCCGGTCTTGAGGCGCATCTCGATTTCGAGCTTGCCGCCTTCGCTGACCGTGGCGACGTGCAGGTCGCGATCGAGCACCTCCACGTCGGCGTCGCACTCGATTTGGGCGCTGCGCACGTCGCCGGGTTTATCCACCTTCAAGCGGACGGTCTTGATGCCTTCGCTCGAAATCTTGAAGGGAATCTGTTTCAGGTTGAGAATGATATCGGTGGCGTCTTCGACCACGCCCGGAATGGGGCTGAATTCGTGCTCGACGCCTTCGATGCGGATCGCCGTGATGGCCGCGCCTTCGATCGAGCTCAACAGCACGCGCCGCAGGCTGTTGCCGATGGTGGTGCCGAAGCCGCGTTGGAAAGGTTGGGCCGTGAACATGCCGTACCGCTCGGTGAGAGTGTCGGTATTGGCAACCAGCCGTTTGGGTTTTTGGAAGCCTTTAAACATAGATAACCTCCTGGGGGTCAGAAGTCAGAAGACAGAAGTCAGAATCACCCGGCGGCATCGCCATCCTGACTTCCGGCTTCCGACTCCTGACTTCGAATTTCATTACTTCGAGTACAACTCCACGATGAGCTGCTCGTTTAGTTGGATCTGAACCAGGTCGCTGCGCTGCGGTAAAGCGGTGACGCGGCCTTTCAGACCCTCCCGGTCCACTTCGATCCAATTGGGCGCCGGGGCGTGCGCCGTGGCATCGCGCGCCGCCAGGATGGTCGGATTATTGCGGCTCGATTCCCGCACCGCGATCGCGTCGCCCACCTTCACCTGCGCGGACGGAATGTTGCACTTGCGGCCGTTGATTTCGATGTGCCCGTGGCGCACGATCTGGCGCGACTGCGCGCGGCTGGTGCCAAACCCCATGCGGTAAATGACGCTATCGAGGCGCCGTTCGAGAGACGACATCAAGGTGTCGCCGGTGATGCCTTTGGCATGGGCGGCCTTTTCGTAGGCGCCGCGGAACTGCGCTTCGAGCACGCCATAAATGCGGCGCACTTTCTGTTTCTCGCGAAGCTGCAAGCCGTAGCCCACGATCTTCGCCTTGCGGTCCTTGCCATGCTGTCCCGGAACGAAATTGCGCTTTTCGATGGCGCACTTTTCGCTGTGGCAGCGCTCCCCCTTCAGAAAAAGCTTCATGCCCTCGCGCCGGCATTGCCGGCAAACCGGGCCGATGTATCGTGCCAAAGTTTGTCTCCTTACCTTGGAGCTTTCAGCTTTCAGCGGTCAGCTTTCAGCTTAAGGCTCTCTTCCACTTCAGGTGCGGTTTACGGCCTTGGCAGGCCTTCGTCCCGCTTGTTTAAAGCCGTCAGCGAACAGATCTCAGCTAATACGCCTCGCGGCCAGCTCGAATGCTTCCAACGTGGCGCCGGCGGTTTAGCTGAAAGCTGACCGCTGAAAGCTCTCTCACACTCTGCGCTTCTTCGGCGGACGGCAGCCGTTGTGCGGAATCGGCGTGACGTCCTTGATCGCGCGGACATCGATACCGGCGGTGGAGAGCGCGCGCACCGCCGATTCGCGGCCCGAACCCGGCCCGCTGACCCTTACTTCCACGGTGCGAAGCCCGCTTTCGGCGGCCTTGTTGGAGGCCGTCATAGCCGCTTGCTGGGCGGCGAACGGGGTCCCCTTGCGCGACCCTCGGAAACCGAGCGAGCCGGCGCTGGACCAGGCGATGGTATTGCCTTCGTGGTCGGCGATGGTCACGATAGTGTTGTTGAAGGTAGCCTGGATATAGACCACGCCGCTGTGAACGACGCGCTTTTCCTTCTTCTTGAAGCTCTTCTTCTTGCCGCCTTTTGCTGGTGCCTTGGCCATACGTTTAGGTCTTCCCCGTCGCTTTCTTCTTATTGGCCACGGTGCCGCGCCGCGGTCCCTTGCGCGTGCGCGCATTGGTGTGGGTGCGCTGGCCGCGCACCGGCAGGCCGCGCCGATGCCGCATTCCGCGGTAGGAACCCATCTCGATGTGCCGCTTGATGTTCATCGAGATTTCCTTGCGCAGGTCGCCTTCCACCGCGCCCTCTTCTTCGAGAATCTGCCGGACTTGGTTGATTTCGTCCTCGGACAGATCCCGCACCTTCTTATCGAATTCGATGCCGCAGCGATACAACAGCGAGCGCGACCGGGTACGGCCGATGCCGTAAATATAGGTGAGCCCGATCTCTGCCCGCTTCCCTGGCGGCAGATCCACACCGGCAAGACGCGCCATATCTTATCCCTGCCTCTGTTTATGTTTGGGGTTGACACAGATGACCCGCACCACGCCTTCGCGATGGATCACCTTGCACTTGTCGCAAATTTTTTTCACCGACGCTCGTACCTTCATCCAATGCCTCTCGCCGGCTTCATCCGGCTTTTTCGGGACCGCCTTCGCCAGCCCCCTTCAGTTTCCTGACGATCCTGCCACGCCCCGGATCGTTGGGCGCCAATTCCACCTCGACCCGGTCGCCCGGAACCAGCCGGACGAAATTCCGTTCCACCGCGCCCACCAGGTGGGCAAGAACCTGCCGCTGGTTTTCCAGAACCAGCAGGTACAGCGCCGATGGCCGTTCCTCGACCACCGTGGCCCGTGCCTTCACGGCCGCGTCAACACCCAAGGACCGTTCTCCGTCACCGCGATGCAGTGCTCGAAGTGGGCCGAATTCGACCCGTCCTTGGTCACCGCGGTCCAATGGTCCTTCAATACCATCGCGTCCGGCCGGCCCGCGTTCACCATCGGCTCCACGGCCAGGACCATGCCGGGTTTCAGGCGCGGATTCTCGTTTTTCCGGTCCACGTAGTTGGGAACCTGCGGCTCCTCATGCAACTGCGTTCCGATGCCGTGCCCCACATACTCCCGCACCACCGAAAACCCGTTGGCCTTGACGTGCTGTTCCACGGTGCCGCAAATATCGAACAGCCGGTTTCCCGCCCGCACCCGGTCGATGGCCAATTCCAAGGCTTCCTGGGTCACGCGCAGGAGCTTGGCGGTCTCCTCGCTCACTTCGCCGATCGGAACCGTCAGGGCCGAATCGCCGTAATAGCCGTCCAGCTTCACTCCGGTATCGATCGAAACAATATCGCCCTTCTTCAAAACCCGCTTGCGATTCGGCATCCCGTGCACGATCTCGCTATTCACCGAGGTGCACAAAACGAACGGGTACGGCTCACCGGCGGCGGGAACGTAATAGCCTTTGAAAGCCGCCTTGGCGCCCGCATCGCCGATCATTTTGTCGGCGGCTACCTCCAGATCCCAGGTAGTGGCGCCTTCTACGGCCATTTCTTTCAGCGTCCCCAGCAACTGGTACACCAGCAGGCCGGCGCGGCGCATCTTTTCCAGCTCCGCCGCGGTTTTACGCACGATCATGATTCAGTACGATCCCGCAAATCTTTTCAAACACCTGCTCCGGCGAATCGGCGCCGGCCGCCACTTCCTCCACGCGCCGCCCCGCCTGGCGCAAAAACTCCAGCACGGGACGGGTTTGCCGCTCGTAGGCATCCAGCCGCTCGCGAATCACGGTTTCGCTATCGTCGTCGCGAACCACCAGCTTTTCGCCATCCCGATCGCACTCTAAATCCACTTTGGGTGGCTGGGAAACCAGGTTGTAGAGGGTTCCGCAGCGAAGACACTGGCGGCGTCCCATCAAGCGCGCGATAATACTATTGTAATCAACGGCGAGGTAAATCACCACCTCCCGCACTCCCCGCTTGTCCAGCCAGCGGCACAACTCATCCGCCTGCGCCAGCGTGCGCGGGTAACCATCCAAGATAAACCCCTTGGCGGCGTCCGCGCGGCCCAACCGGTCTTCCACCATGCGATTCACCAGTTGGTCCGGCGCCAGCGCCCCCGAAAGCATTACCGTGCCCACGCCGGCCCGTAATTCGCCGTCCAGCCGGATCCGCTCCCGCAGCATATCGCCCGTCGAGATATGCGGAATACCCAGCCGTTTTTTCAGCAGCTTCGCCTGCGTTCCCTTCCCGGAGCCGGGCGAGCCAAACAATACAATTGCCTTCACAAAGGCTAGAACGAACTCCGCCGGCCGCGAATCCGTCCCGACCGGGGAGTAAACCCTTCATAGTGGCGCATGATCAACTGCGCCTCGATCTGGTTGATCGTGTCCATGGCCACGCCCACCACGATCAGCAGCGAAGTGCCACCGAAATAGAACTGAACGTTCAGGCCCTCCAGCACGAAACGAGGCGACACGCGATCGACCCAGGTGCCGATCAGGGGCAGGTGCTGCAGCTTGATCCCCGAAATCATGACCGCTGGGATCATCCACAGGATCGACAGGTAAAGCCCGCCCACCACGGTGATCTTGGTGAGAATGTTGTTCATGTAGTCGGACGTGTTCCGGCCCGGCCGGATGCCCGGTATGAAGCCGCCGTACTTGCGCATATTGTCGGCCGCTTCGTTGGGGTTGAAAATGATCGATACGTAAAAGAAACAGAAGAAAATAATCCCCAGGATGGACATTAAATAGTACAGCGGCTCGCCGGGCTGAATGGACCGGAGCGTGGCGGTCAGCCAGCTCACGTTCTTCACAAAATTCAGATTCAGCGCGGTGGCGGGAAACGCCAGCAGCGAGGACGCGAAAATGACCGGGATGACACCGCCCGCGTTCACCTTGAGCGGCATGTGGGTGGACTGCCCGCCCATTACCCGCCGTCCCACCACGCGTTTGGCGTACTGCACCGGAATGCGCCGTTCGCCCCGCTCCACGAGCACGATGAAGGCTACCACCGCGACCATCATGGCGACGATCACGAAGAGCGTAATGGCGTTCCATTCGTGGGTCACGAAAGTGTTGCTGTAGATGTTCTGAATGGCCCTGGGCAGCCCCACCACGATGCCGGTGAAGATGATCAGCGACATGCCGTTGCCCACGCCGCGCTCGCTGATCTGTTCGCCCAGCCACATGATAAACGCCGAACCGGTGGTGAGGGAAAGAATAGTCAGCAACACGAAGCCGATGCCCGGATTGATGACGATTCCCTGCGACATGCTCTCCAGCCCCTTGGCGATGGTGGCCGATTGGATGACCGAAAGAACGATGGTGAGGTAGCGCGTCCACTGGGTGATTTTGCGCCGCCCGAGCTCGCCTTCCTTCTGCAGTTTTTCGAGCGTGGGAATGACCACCGTCAGCAACTGCAGGATAATCGACGCCGTGATGTAGGGCATGATGCCCAGGGCGAACACGGTCAGCCGGCGGATATTGCCGCCCGCGAACAGGTCGAAGAACCCGAACATGGAGCCCTGCGCCGAGGCGAAGAAATCCTGCCAGCGCTGGATGTTGATTCCCGGCGTGGGAATCTGGCTGCCGAAGCGGTACACCGCCAGCAGACCGAGGGTGAAAAACATCCTCTTCCGCAGGTCCGGAATGCGGAAGATGTTCCCGAAGGCTTCAAAAAACTTCATGGTCGTTTCCGATTCCCGGCGCCCTTCAGGCCGTGGCGCCGATCACTTGAGCCTTGCCGCCGGCCTTTTCGATTTTCTCCACGGCGGACTTCGAAAACTGGTGCGCTTCCACGGTAATCTTGCGGTTCAACTGGCCGGTGCCCAGAACCTTCAGCCCATCGCCCAGTTTTTTCACGATGCCCAGCTCGAGCAGCCGGTCCACGGTGAAGCTGTCGCCATCCAGCTTCTCGAGCTTGCCCAGATTGACCACCGCATAGCGCTTCTTGAAAATGTTGGTGAAACCGCGCTTGGGCAGGCGCCGGTGTATCGGCATCTGGCCGCCTTCGAAACCGCGCTTCTGGCCGAAGCCGGAGATGGCGTGCTGGCCCTTGGCGCCACGCGTCGAAGTCTTGCCCATCCCCGAACCCATGCCCCGCCCCACGCGTTTGCGGCGGCCTTTTTGTCCGGCGGGAGGTTTTAAATCGCTGAGATTCATTGGTTTCTCGCTCTGCTTCCCTCAGTCCCTTAGTCGACGATAGCCAGCAGGTGCGGCACTTTGAGCACCATGCCGCGAAACTCGGGCGCGTCCGGCCGCTCCACCACCTGGTTGAGCTTGCGCAGACCCAGACCGCGCACCACCCGCTTCTGTTTTTCGGGCGCGCAGATGGGGCTGCGCACCAACTTGATTTTGATTGTGCCCGCCATTACAGTTTCTCCACCGCCAGGCCGCGCAGGTCCGCCACCTGGGCCCGGTCGCGCAGCGATTCCAGGGCTACGATGGTCGCTTTCACCACGTTGTGCGGGTTGCGCCGGCCGATGGATTTGGTCAGCACGTTGGGAACGCCGCAAGCGGAAAGCACGGCGCGCACGGCGCCGCCCGCGATCACACCGGTCCCTTCCGGAGCGGGCTTCAACAGCACCTGGGAACTGGCAAAACAACCCAGCACCTGGTGGGGAATGGTGGTTTCGAGGATGTTGATTTTGCGCAAGCTCTTCTTGGCCGCTTCGATGCCTTTGCGGATGGCTGAAGGGACTTCCTTGGCCTTGCCCACTCCGTAACCGACCACTTTGTTCTTGGGGTCGCCGATCACCACCAGCGCCGAAAAGCTCAGGTTCTTACCGCCCTTGACCACCTTGGTGACGCGGTTGATGGCGACCACCTGCTCTTTCAGGTCGAGGCCCGCCGGGTCGATGCGTTTCATAATCGGTCGCATGAATCAGAACTCCAGTCCCGCTTCGCGCGCCGCATCGGCCAGGGCTTTGACGCGCCCGTGATACGGATAGCCGCCGCGGTCGAAAACCACTTTGGTGATGCCCTTGTCCTTGGCCCGCTGGGCTACCAGCTTGCCGATGGTCTTGGCGGCCGCCACGTTGCCGCCATTGGTCTTGGCGCCCTTATCCACCGACGAGGCCGACACCAGCGTCTTGCCTTCGCCATCGTCGATGACCTGCGCATAGATGTGCGCCACGCTGCGGAACACCGCCAGGCGCGGCCGTTCGGCGCTGCCCGCGAGCTTGCGCCGGATGCGCACATGAATGCGTTTGCGGATTTCCTTTTTCTCGAATTTACGAATCATTTGGCACCCGCCCCGGTCTTACCCACCTTCTTGCGTAGCGCTTCGCCGGTGTAACGGATGCCCTTGTTCTTGTAAGGGTCCGGCTTGCGCAGCGCGCGGATATTGGCCGCCACCTGGCCCACCATTTGCCGGTCGTACCCGCTCAGCACCAGGTGGGTCTGTTTGTCGATCTTCAGATCCACGCCATCGGGCAGAAGCAGCTCGATGGGATGGGAATAACCCAATGTGAAAGTCGCGATCTTGCCCTTGACGTCGGCGCGGTAGCCGATGCCGACGATATCGAGCTCGCGCGTAAACCCGCTCGAAACGCCCTGTACGGCGTTGGCCGCGAGCGCCCGCGTGAGCCCATGCAGGGCCGCATGCTCGTCCGTGGCGCGCTTCACCTCGAGCACGCCCTTGGCCTGCTCGAAGCTGATCCCGGGCGGAATCGGCACCGTCAGCTTGCCTTTGGGGCCGGTCACTTCCAGTTGCTCGCCGATCTCGACTTTCACGCCGCCCGGCAGCGGGATCGGCTTTTTACCAATTCTCGACATATCCGAATGCCCTCGTTACCAAACCCGGCACAAAATCTCGCCGCCCACTTTCTCGCGGTGCGCGTCGCGCCCGGTCATCACTCCCCGCGCGGTGGTCAAAATGTTGATTCCCATGCCGCCCAGCACGCGCGGAATCTCGCTCTGGCCCACGTATACCCGGCAGCCAGGCCGCGACACGCGCTCGATCGCCGAAATCACCGGCGAGGTGTTGGGGGCGTACTTCAGGTAGATCTTGATGGTCTTCTTCGCGCCCTCTTCCGCTACCTTGTAGTTGGCGATATAGCCTTCTTCCTTCAGAATGCGGGCGATTTCCGCCTTCAGCTTGGAAGCCGGCACATCCACCTTCGGGTGGCGGGCCTGGATCGCGTTGCGCACGCGAGTCAGCATGTCGGCAATGGGATCGCTGGTCATAACTCTCCTCTAATTCCGTCCATCTCCTGGGGCAGCCACATCCGCCGCACCCCCCTACCAGCTCGCCTTGGTCACGCCCGGAATCTCGCCGTTCAGGGCGAGCTTGCGGAAGCACAGACGGCAAATGCCGTACTTGCGCAGGTACGCGCGCGGCCGGCCGCAGCGCCAGCAGCGATTGCGGTGGCGGCACCAGTCCTTAGGGGCCGTCCCTTGCGCCCGCGCGGTCCTTCGGCCCTTCTTGCCGAGCGCGCGCGCGGCCTGCTGGGCCTTGCCGAGCTTAACGTCTTTGGCGATTTTTGCGGTCGTAGCCATCCATCTCTCGCTTTCTCTTCTGTCCGCCTTACGGGCGGAACGGCATGCCCATCTGGCGCAACAGCGCCAGCCCCTCCGCATCGGTCCGCGCCGTGGTCGTGATGGAAATATTCATGCCTTTGGTTTTTTCCACCTTGGCGTAATCGATCTCCGGGAAAATCAACTGGTCTTTCACGCCCAGAGTGTAATTGCCGCGCCCGTCGAACGATTTTGTGGACACCCCGCGGAAGTCGCGCACGCGCGGCAGCGCCACGTTCACCAGCCGGTCGAAAAACTCGTACATGCGGTCGCCGCGCAGCGTGACCATGCAGCCGATCGACATGCCTTCCCTCAGCTTGAACGCGGCGATCGACTTGGTGGCCTTGGTCACCACCGGCTTCTGGCCGGCGATGGCGCCCAACTCGTTCACCGCGCCATCCATCAGCTTGGCGTTCTGGGTGGCTTCGCCCAGGCCGATGTTGACCGAAATCTTGTCGAGCTTCGGCACGGCCATGCGGTTCGCATAGCCGAACTCTTTGGCCAGCGCCGGAACCACCTTTTTTTGATAATGTTCTTTCAAACGTGCTGCCATGGAATCCTCGTCTACTTCCGGTCGAGCGTCTGCCCGCACTTGCGGCACACCCGCGTCCGCCGGGTCTTACCGCCCGGCATCGCGCCCACGTGATGGGCAACGCGCACGGGCTTGTTGCAGCCGGGGCAGACAATCATAAGGTTCGAGGCCGCAATCGGACTTTCGCGCTCGGCGACGCCACCCTTGATCTGCTTGGCCGGATTGGGCCGGGTGTGGCGTTTCACCATCATGACGTGCTCGACCAGCACCCTGCCCGTCTCGCGGTCGACCCGCAACACGCGCCCGGTCTTGCCCCGGTCGCGGCCCGAGATCACCCGGACCGTGTCTTCCTTCTTCAAATCGATCCGCACCGGAGCCGCCGCCCGGCGGCGCATCCCAACCGGATTCTTCTTTGCTACCGCCATCAGATCACCTCGGGGGCCAGCGAAACGATTTTCATGAATTTCTTGTCGCGCAGTTCCCTGGCCACGGGACCGAACACGCGCGTGCCCACCGGCTCGCCCACGTCGTTGATCAGCACCGCCGCGTTCGAATCGAACCGGATGTAGCTGCCATCCTTGCGGCGCGTTTCCTTGCGCATGCGCACGATCACGCAGCGCACCACTTTACCCTTCTTGATGGCCGAGTCCGGCGCGGCTTCCTTCACCGCCGCGGTCACGACATCGCCGAGACCCGCCCGCAGCCCCAGATCGCCGCCGCGCGGCAGAATACAGCTCAGCCGGCGCGCGCCGCTGTTGTCGGCCACCTCGAGAATGGTTCGCATTCCAATCATAAGAAGCCCCCAAAAAGTCAATCGCCCCCAATTACCGGTTCACGGCTAAACGTTCACGTCGAGCTCCGCCGGCTGCGCCCCGACCTGCGCCGCGCGCCGCAACACTTCCGCCAGCGTCCAGCGCTTCAGCTTGCTCAGGGGCCGGCTCTCCACGATCCGCACCACGTCCCCCAGCTTGGCCGCGCCCTGCTCGTCGTGGGCGTAGAACCTTTTGCGCTTTTTGATGATGCGCTTGTACAGGGGATGCGGCACACGGCGGCTCACTTCCACCACGATGGTCTTGGCCATTTTGGTCGAAACCACCGAGCCGATCTTCTCGGTCGGCTTGTGCTTGGCCTCCGCCGCCGGCGTGGTCACGGTCCCGTTGTCTGTTTCCGCCATTACTTGGTCCCTCCCGCCAGTTCCCGCTCGCGCAGGACGGTAAGAATGCGAGCCCGGTCCTTGCGCATGGCGCGCGCCTTCTTCAGCCCATCCATCTGCCCCATGGACATCTGAAACTGAAAACGAAATAACTGGTCGTTCATTTCCAGCAACTGGCGCCGTAACTCCTGATCGTCCAGATCGCGAACTTTTTGCGACTTCATAATCGGCTTGCTCCGCGTTCTCTCTCGCTTACTCGGCCTGTTGCCGGGTGACGAACTTGGTCTTGATGGGCAGCTTGTGCGCCGCCAGGCGCATGGCCGTCGAGGCAATGGCGAAATCCACGCCTTCCATCTCGAACAGAATCTTGCCCGGACGAACCACCGCCACCCACTGCTCGGGCGCGCCCTTTCCTTTGCCCATACGAGTTTCCGCCGGCTTCTTGGTGATCGGCTTGTCCGGGAACAGGCGGATCCACACCTTGCCGCCGCGCTTGATCGAGCGCGTCATGGCCACGCGCGCGGCTTCGATCTGGCGGTCCGTAATCCAGGCGCACTCCATGGCCTTCAATCCGTACTCGCCGAAGCTGATCGAGGAGCCGCGCCACGCCTTGCCGGCCATCCGGCCGCGCTGCTGCTTCCGAAATTTCACCTTCTTTGGCATCATCATGGCTTTTGCCCTCGGTCCTTTACTGGTTCTCGCCCGGTGTTTCTTCCGGCGGCTTGGTTTCGGCGGCGCCCGGCTCGCTTGCGGCCGGCGCGTTGTCCTGGCGGACTTCCTGTTTCCAGGACGGCTGCTGCGGCGACATCAACGGCGGCAGGATCGGCGTTACCGGCCGGGCCGCCGGATGCGGCAGGTCCGTCGGCGGCGCTTGCATGGCCGGTCCGGCGGCCACGGGCGCCGGCGCCGCGGCAATCGGCGGGGCGGAGCGCTCGCGGTCTCGGCGGTCGCGCCCGCCGCGGTCCCTGCGGTCGCGCGGTTCGCGCCGCGGCTCGGGCTCCGGCAGCAGGCCGCGCCGCTTGGTCAGATCCAGAATTTCACCCTTGTACAGCCACGCCTTCACGCCAATCACGCCGTAGGTCGTGTGCGCCTCGGCGAAACCGTAATCGATATCGGCGCGCAGCGTGTGCAGCGGAAGCTGCCCCTGCAGGTACCATTCGCTGCGCGCGATTTCGGCCCCGTTCAGCCGGCCCGAAACCCGCACCTTGATCCCTTTGCAGCCGAAGCGCAGCGCCGAATCCACGGCTTTGCGCATGGCGCGGCGGAACGCCACCCGTTTTTCAAGCTGCAGGGCGATCGATTCCGACACCAGTTGCGCGTCCAGCTCCGGCTTGTGCACTTCCTGAATGTCGATGAAGACCTCGCGCTTGGTCTTCTTGGCCATGTCCTGTTTCAGCTTCTCGATCTCGGCGCCCTTGCGGCCGATGATGATGCCCGGCCGCGAAGTCCGGATGGTCACGCGCAGCTTGTTGCCCGGGCGGTCGACTTCGATCGAGCTCACTCCCGCCGCCTTCAGCCGCGTTCCCAGCGTTTCCTTCAGCTCCAAGTCTTCCCGCAGCAACTGCGCGTAGTTCTGTTTGGCGAACCAGCGCGAGCGCCACGGCTTGTTGAAGCCCAATCGAAAACCGTACGGATGAACTTTCTGTCCCATTTAGACTTCTTCCTTGTCCGCCACCCGAATGACGATATGCGCCATGCGGCGCTGGTAACGATAGGCCCGGCCCATGGGAGCGGGACGCACCCGCTTCATCCGCGGCCCTTCGTTCACGTAGGCCTCGCTCACATACAACTCGTCCACATCCACGTCTTCGTTCCGGTTCTGCGCGTTGGCAATCGCCGACTTCAGCACCTTCTCCACCGTGGGCGCAATCCGCTTGTTGGTGGCGCGCAAGGTATTCAGCGCCGCCCCGGCCTGCTGGCCGCGGATCAGGTCCACCACCAGGCGCGCCTTCTGCGCCGAGATTCTGATGTATCGGGCTTCCGCTTTCGCTTCCATAACAAATCCTCGCCAAATCCTCTTCCGCCGGCCGCGCCTCAGGCCGGCTTGGCGGTCTTCTCCGTGGCCGCCTTCACCGAGTGGCCCTTGAACGTGCGCGTCGGCGAAAACTCGCCCAGCTTGTGACCGACCATGTTCTCGGTGATATACACCGGGATGAATTTCTTCCCGTTGTGCACGGCGATGGTGTGTCCCACAAATTCGGGCAGGATGGTGGACCGCCGCGACCACGTCCGCACCACTTTCTTCTCGTTGGCCGCCGTCAGCACCGCCACCTTGGTCTCCAGGTGGGTGTCGGTAAACGGTCCCTTTTTAACGGATCTCCCCATTGGTTGCCTCTCGCGCCTACCTCTTCTTAGTTTTCCGCTGCACGATCCACTGGTCCGTCCGCTTGTTGTTGCGGGTCTTGAAACCGCGCGTGGGCTGGCCCCAGGGCGTGACCGGGTGCCGGCCGCCCGAGGTTTTGCCCTCGCCGCCGCCGTGCGGGTGGTCCACCGGGTTCATGGTGACGCCGCGGTTGTGCGGACTCTTGCCCAGCCAGCGCGTGCGCCCGGCCTTCCCCAGCGATACGTTCTCGTGATCGGTGTTGCCCACCTGACCCACCGTGGCCATGCACTCCAGTTGCACCTTGCGGGTCTCGCCCGAAGGCAGCTTGAGCAGCGCAATGCCGCCCTCTTTCGATACCAGTTGCGCCTGCGAGCCGGCCGACCGCGCCATCTGCCCGCCCTTGCCCGGCCGCAGCTCGATGTTGTGAACCACCGTGCCGGCCGGCATGTTCTTCAGCGGCAGCGCGTTCCCCAGCAGAATATCGGCGGTCTCGCCGGACATCACTTTCATCCCTACCTTCAGGCCGTCCGGGTGCAGGATGTAGCGCTTCTCGCCATCGGCGTAGTTCAGCAGCGCGATCCGCGCCGAGCGGTTGGGATCGTACTCGATGGCCGCCACCAGGGCCGGAATTCCGACTTTGTCGCGCTTGAAATCGATCGCCCGGTAGGCTTGCTTATGCCCGCCGCCGATGAACCGCGAAGTCACCCGGCCGGTCGAATTACGCCCGCCGGTCCGCTGCTTGCGGGTCACCAGCGCCTTCTCGGGACGTTGCTTGGTAATCTCCTCGCGCGACACCACGGTATGGAATCGCCGCGTCGAAGTGGTCGGTCGGAAAGTCTTGATCGGCATGGCTAGATCTCCGCGAACTCGGGGACCTTCTCCCCTTTCTTCAACTTCACGTAAGCCTTCTTCCAGTCCGAGCGATAGCCGGCGAAGCGCCCGCGGCGCCGCAGCTTGCCCTCGAAATTGGAGGTCCGCACTTCGGCCACTTTCACCTTGAAGAGCTTCTCCACCGCCTGCTTCACCTGGGTCTTGTTGGCCTCCGGCGCCACTTCAAAACACAGCGTGCGTTCCTCGTCCTTCTTGGCCACGCCTTTTTCGGTCACGAGCGGCTTGCGCAGGATTTGATAAATCGTCATTTCGCCAGCGCCTCCGAGAATTTCCGGGCCGCCGCCTGGCTCATCAGCACGCTCCGGTGCCCGAGCAGGTGGTACACGCTGACGTCCTTGGTCGCCAGCAGTGTCACGCCCTGAAGATTTCTGATTCCGAGCGCGAAGTTGCGGTCGCCGGAATTATCCACCACCAGCACCGTGCGCCCGGCTTCGAGTTTGGCCAGGGTGTTCATGGCGGTCTTGGTCTTGGGTTCGCTCAGGCCGAACGCCGCAATCACTTTCAGCTCGCCGTCCCGCACCTTCGCCGAGAGCGCCGAGCGCAACGCGCCCAGCACCATCTTGCGCGGCAGCTTGTAACTGTAATCGCGCGGCACCGGGCCGTGCGCCGTCCCGCCGTGGCGCCAGATCGGCGACCGCACCGAACCCATGCGCGCCCGGCCGGTGCCCTTCTGCTTCCACAGTTTCTTTCCCGACCCGGCCACTTCCCGGCGCACCTTGGTTTTGTGCGTGCCCGCCCGCTGGCCGGCCTGATACTGCCGCACCGCCTCGTAAATCAGCGCCTCGTTGACTTCCGCCCCGAACACCTCGTCGGCCAGCTCGATCTCGCCGACTTTCTCGTTATTCAAATCGACTACATCCACGGTCGGCATGGTTTACCTCTTGGCCCTCCGTACGACGACGTAACCGCCGTTCGGCCCGGGCACCGCACCCTTCACCGCCAGCACATTGTCCTCGGTATCCACATCCACCACTTCCAGGTTCCGCACGGTCACTTGCGAGTGGCCCATGTGCCCGGCCATGCGCATGCCCGGAAGCACGCGCGAGGGAAAACTGGAAGCGCCGATCGAACCGGGCGCGCGGTGGAACATCGATCCATGCGTGGCGGCGCCGCCGCGGAAGTGGTGGCGCTTCACCAGGCCCGCAAATCCGCGCCCCTTGCTGATGCCGATCACGTCCACTTTATCGTTGGGCTTGAACTGGTCCACCAGCACTCTATCGCCCGGCTTGGCGTCGCCGCCGCCGGCGCCCTCCAGCGGGAATTCCCGCAGGAACTTGGCGCCTTCGACTCCCGCCTTCTTCAGGTGACCGGTAGACGGCTTGTTGATCCGCTGCGGCTTCACGTATTCCAGCAACCCGAGCTGCACCGCTTCGTAACCGTCGGTCGAGGGCGTCTTGCGCTGCACCACCATGCACGGTCCGGCCTTGAGCAGAGTCACCGGAACCACCTGCCCGTCGGGCCGGAACATCTGCGTCATTCCAATCTTTTTGCCAAGAATTCCTGGGCTCATAATCAGCTCTCAGCTTTCAGTTCTCAGTTTTCAGTTATCAGTTTTCAGTCTCTTCCGTCACCGGTGCTAGCTGACGACTGAGAACTGACAACTGTCAACTACTTTCCAAACGCTTTAATCTCCACATCCACGCCGGCCGGCAGATCCAGCTTCATCAGCGCGTCCACGGTCTGCTGGGTCGGCTCGAGAATGTCCAGCAAACGCTTGTGGGTTCGGATCTCAAACTGCTCCCGCGACTTTTTATCCACGTGCGGCGACCGCAACACCGTGGTGATGCTGCGCGCCGTCGGCAGCGGAATCGGTCCGGCCACGGTGGCGCCGGTCCGCTTGGCGGTATCCACGATTTCCGTCGTCGACTGGTCTAGCACCCGATGATCGTGCGCCTTCAAACGGATGCGAATTCTCTCTCGTAAGGCTGCCATGTCTTTATCGATTACTTCACAATTTCGCTCACGGTGCCGGCGCCTACCGTGCGGCCGCCTTCGCGGATCGCAAAGCGCAAGCCCTTGTCCATGGCGATGGGCGTGATCAGCTCCACCGTCAACTGCACGTTGTCGCCCGGCATCACCATCTCCGTGCCCTCCGGCAACTGCGCCACCCCCGTCACGTCCGTGGTGCGGAAATAGAACTGCGGCCGGTACCCCTTGAAGAACGGCGTGTGCCGCCCTCCCTCTTCCTT
>JBEKYD010000133.1:0-19786 GCA_049511335.1 Bryobacteraceae bacterium
TCCGGTTTTGGCTGCTTGGTTGACAGCAACAGCTTAACTCCGTGGGGCCCGCCTTCCAAACAAAATCAGGTGGTTTTGTTTTATTTCAACAACTTCGCTTCCTTTTGCAAGAGGCTCGCGTCGTGACCGGGTTTTCGCGGGGGTGCGGACAGGGCACCGGTGCGGGGCAAAGCAGGCCGAAGGCCGACGCCGCACAGGCATGAGTGCCGACGCGGCACGCAGGAGTGCGCGCGCCACATTTCCCAGCGTCGGCCCTAAGCGTCCTTAACCCGCCGCCGGCGATGCGCCAGGCCCGCTCCCAGCAGGATCGCTATCAGGACCGCATCCAGGGCATACCGCATGGTTTCGCTGGGGTGCAGGGCGCGAACTGCCAACGGGTCCTCAATCATCATGTCGCCGCTCACCTTGGCCAGGATCGCCACGCCCAGATACACCGTCACCGGGTAACGGTTGAGCAAGGCGGCGAGCAAGTTGCTGGACATCACCACGAACGGAATGCTGACGGCGAGGCCGAAGACGATCAGCGCGATATTGCCTTTGGAGGCCCCGGCGATGGCCAGCACGTTGTCCGTGGACATGGTGAGGTCGGCGAAAATCACGTACCAAATGGCTTGCGCCATGCGCCGCGCGGCGGGTGCGGCATCGGGAGGCGATTCGGCGTCGCACATCACTTTCCAGGCGATCCACAGAATCAACAAGCCTCCGGCCAGCTTGAGGAGCGGCAAGCCGAGCAGTTGGGCGGCTGCGAAGGTGAGGGCGACGCGCAGAATTACCGCGCCGGCAGCTCCCAACGACGAAGCGATGCGGCGCTCGCGCGGGGGAAGCGCGCGCACGGCCATGGCGATGACCAGCGCGTTATCGCCCGCCAGCAACAGGTCGATCAGAATCAGCGACAGGCCGTTCAGCAGGAACTGTGGCGCGGTCATCGGCGGGTCGTCTTTCCGGTCACCGGGGCCTTACCCACTTCTTCAGGCGGCGAAAAAAGCGGGTGGCGATGGCGGCATCCTGCCCGATGCGCGCCTTGAGCTCCTCGGCGGAGGCAAAGCGCTGCTCGGCGCGCACGCGCTTCAAGAACTCGACGGCAATACGCTTGGGAGCATCGCCGGAGAATCCGTTCAAAAGATAGGTTTCGATGCTGAGCTGGCCGCTCTCGCCAAAGGTGGGCCGGTAGCCGATATTGGTGAGGGAATTCCAGCGGCGCGAGTCATCCAGATCGCGCGTACGGGTCAGATACACGCCGTTAGCGGGGATCATGGCGGCCTTGGTGGCCAGGTTCAGGGTGGGCACGGTTTGGCGGGAGCCGAGGCCGCGTCCGCTCACCACCTCGCCCTCCAGCAGGTAGGGCCGTTTGAGGAAACGCGCGGCCGTAGCCACGTCACCGGAGCGAATCGATTCCCGAATGGCGCTCGACGATACCAACTGACCGCGGCAAGCGACGGCGTCGACGAGCTCCACCGTGAAACCCATCCGTTCGCCCAGTTCGCGCAGCACGGCGGTGTTCCCGGTTTGGTTCTTGCCGAAGCAGAAGTTATCGCCCACCAATACGGCACGGGTGCCCAGCCGATCCACCAGCAATTGACGGGCGAACCGGTCCGGCGCGAGGCCCGCCACGGAGCGGTCGAACGGCAGGATGAGCGCCTGCTCGATGCCTTCTTCGGCCATCAAGGCGAGGCGTTCCTCGGGCAAGGTCAGCAGCCGCGGCGTCCTGTGGGGCGCGACCACGGCAGTGGGATGCGGATCGAAGGTGAGCACCGAAGCGTGCCAGCCATTAACCGCGGCCAGTTCCCGCACGCGTTTCAGAATCTGCCGATGACCCAGGTGCACGCCATCGAAATTGCCTATGGTAATGGCGCTGGGGCCGAAATCGGCGGGAACTTCCGCCAGGCTGCGAAAGATTCGCATGGATTACGCGGCTGCCTCCACCTGAATTTCCAAACCGTCGTAAGCCAGGCGAACGTGGGGCGGCAGCATGCTCTCCGCGCGCGCGTGCGCCAGGTCATGGCAAATGTGCGTGAAGAAAGTGCGGCGCGGCGCGAGCCGCTCCACCACCTTGAGCGAGCGCTCGACGGTGGAGTGGGTCGGGTGAGGCTTGTAGCGGAGCGCATCGAGGAAGAGCACGTCCAGGCCGCGCAGGCGCTCCATGGAAGCTTCCGGAATGTCGCTGTGATCGGTGAGGTAAGCCGCCGCGCCGAAGCGGAAGCCGTGAATCGTCTGGGTGCCATGCAGCACCGGGACCGGCAGAAACTCCAGGCCGAACACATCCACCGCCGCGCCGTTCAGCAGCTTGATCTCGAGCCGCGGAACGTTGGATTCCTTTTTGCCGCCATCGAATACGTATTCAAAACAGCGCTGGATGGAGGCCATGGTGGCCTCGGTGCCATAGATCGGAATGCGTTCCTTCTGGCGGAAGTTGAACGGCCGCACATCGTCGAGCCCCATGATGTGGTCGGCGTGCGAGTGGGTAAAAAGGATGGCATCGACGCGCTCAATGTGGGCGCGGAGCGCTTGATAGCGGAAATCGGGGCCGGTATCGATGACCACGTTATGGCCCTCGTAGCTGACCAGGATGGAGGGGCGAAGGCGTTTATCGCGGGGATCGGCGGAGGTGCAGACGCCGCAATGGCAGCCGATCGTAGGAACGCCCACGCTGGTGCCGGAGCCGAGTACGGTGATCTTGAGCGGAGACGCCATTCAGGCTTTCTGCGCCTGGGCCAGTTCGCCGGAAACCTGGACGAAGCGGAAGCGCAGTTCGGTAAGGGAATTTTCGAGCAGGCGCTGTTCCTCGATGCTGAGATTGCCCTTGGTTTTCTCCACCAGGACGCCCATCAGATCGATGCTGTGGCGGGCCAGATCCAGGTCCGGCTCGGGTTTTTCTTCCGTGAACGATACCAGCCCGAGCTGCATTTCGGCCTGTGCGCGCAGCGACAGGACCAGGAAAGAAAACGAAGCCGGGGGTAGCGCGACACGTTCCTCGGCAGTGGTTTGAGTATCCGGTTCGCTCATCAGTCATTATTTTACAACTGCCGTTAAATGGCCAACCGCTGGAAGGGTGCTTTACCGATCCGGGAGGGTCCTTTCCGCATCAACCGCTCCCTTACGGTCGCGGCTCGGTTACGGGTGACGTGTGCTTGCAGTCACTTACCGAGCCGCGACCGTAAGGGAGCGGTTGATGCACCTAGATTGCAAGATCCCCGAATCAGCTACGCATCTGCGTTGGAAGTCACACAACCTGTTAGGATGCGAGTTTCGAGGGTGCATGACTCAGACGTGGTTGCGCTTGGCCTTGGTGGCGTTGGTGCTGGCCCTGTTGTCGGCCAGGCTGCAGCGGTGGCTTGCGGGGATTCTGCGCGCCCGCCCGGCTCTGTTCTGGCTGGCGCCAGTGCTGCTGAGCGGCGTATTCATGTTTGCCGCCTGGATGACGGGCGCGGCGAGCTGGCCGCTGGCGCTGGCGACCTTGGCGTATACTCTGGCGCCATCGGCCTGCGCCGCGGCCCTAGGCCCGGTCACCAGCCCGCGGCCGCACGCCTTGGATTTTCTGGTCATCCTGCTGCTCTGGATTCCGCTGGAGTTGAACCTGGCCAAACCGTTGGTGCTGCCGGCCGCTCAAGGTTATCTTCACTCGGTGATCTACGGTGTGGCCAACCTGCTCGGATTGACGATCTTCCTCCTCTATCGCGGATTCTCGGGGATGAAATATAACCTGCCGCGCCGCGCTGCGGATTTCCGCAATGCTTTGCTGGGGTTCGTCCTTGCCGCACCCGTGCTCATCGGGCTCGGCCTCGCGATCGGGTTCATTTCGTTCCCCCATTGGCACCCGGCAACGCCCGGCAGAATGGCTGGCGCGGTCGCGCTGATTTTCATCGGCACTGCTCTGCCCGAGGAAATCCTGTTCCGCGCGCTGATCCAGAATTTCATCCTGCAGCGCTGGGGAGAAACCACGCGCTGTTCGATCGTAGCCAGCGTGATTTTCGGCCTCTCGCATCTGAACAACGGCCCCCAGGCGCTGCCCAACTGGCGGTATGCGATCGTAGCCAGCTTCGCCGGTTTCGCCTATGGCAAAGTGTTTCAGAAATCGTCGAGCATTTTCGCGTCGGCGCTGTTGCATACGGCGGTGGACTGGGTGAAGCACTTCGTGTTCTGAGGACGGCAGCACGCTAGCGGTGCGGAGGTCATGTTGCGCCATTCTCTTGACTTCGAAACAAGGGAGGCGATAGGGTGGGTTGTAGGAGGGCGGCCATGACAATCACGGTTGAGGTAACACCTGAAGTCCAAGCTGAGCTCGCTCGCCAAGCGTCGATCCAGGATCGCGCCATTGAAGCCGTTGCAGCGTCCATACTCGAAGAGGCGGTGCGTCAACCATCGTTTGCGCCGCCCAAAACACCTGCAAAGGATCTAGTTGAACTCTTTGCACCGGTGCGCGGGTTATTTGCCGATGGTGAACTGGACTTCAGCCGCAACAAATCCACCGGGCGCCCCCTCGACCTTTCATGAGCGTTGGTTTTCTACTCGACACCAACGTTCCTTCTGAGATGCTTCGGCCTCGCCCGGATGCGAATGTCGTTGCGTGGATCAGGCGCCAGGCGAACGAGAGGCTGTTCATTAGTGTTGTAAGTATGGGAAGCGGTGTGAGACCTGGCGCATCTGTTCCGACTGCTCGGCTGCGGGACGCCGATTGACGATCGGCGGCAGGATACCATTCCGCCCCACAGGTCTTACTCGTCGCGCAGCGCAATCGTCGGGTCGATCCCAGCGGCTTTTCGTGCCGGCCACCAACTCGCCAGCAAAGCGGTAACGGCCAGCGTGACGGATGCAGCCGCGAAAATCCGCGGATCGGTGGTATTGACGCCGTAAAGCAAGCTGGCCATGAGGCGAGTGAGGGCGAGCGCCGCCGCCATGCCCGCGACGATGCCGGCAATTGCGATTGCCATCCCTTCCCGCACCACCATTCCGACCACGTCACCGCGTTGCGCCCCCAATGCCACTCTCACCCCGATCTCGCGCGTGCGGGCGGCCACGGCGTAGGCGATCACGCCGTAGATCCCCACCAGCGCCAGCACGAAGGCGGACGCGGCGAAGGTTCCGAGCAGAAACAGGTTGAAACGGTGCGGCGCGATGGAATCCGCCAAGGCGCGGTCGAGAGTTTTCACGTCGTACGCCGGTTGAGTGGGATCGAGAGCCGCCATCTCTCTGCGAATCGAGGGCAGCAGGCCGGCCGGATTGGCGGCGCGAACAGCCAGGTCAAAACTTAGCATCATGCGATTCGGAAAGGGCAAGAAAACTTCCGGTGGGGCATCGGCATCCAGGTGGGAGTAGCGCAGATCGGCGAGCACCCCGATGACCACGGCCGGCTGCGGCGCCGAGAGAGATCGACCGATCGGATCGACGGCGCCAAAGGCCTCGCGGGCCATGCTCTCGTTCAGCATGACCACGCCGCCCTGGTCCGCGTCGCTCAGCCAGCGGCCCTTAAGTAGTTGCATACCGATAGCGCGGAAGTAGCCAGGGGAAGCGGCGTTCAGGTGGAGCACGTGCGTCTGGGTGGGAGACGGGTCGTTGGGGAATGCGGGGGCACCGCTCCACCCAAACTGGGTCGAAATCCCGGCGGACTCAACGCCCGGAGTGGACCCGAGACGGCGAAGCAACTCGTTCCGATAGCCCTGTTGGGCGGCCGGGGTGTATTGCGTCCCGGCCAGGCGAATCTTCATGAGCAGGACCTTTTCCGGCGCAAAACCGGCGGGACGCGCATTCATTCGAAGGAAGCTCGCGAGCAACAGGCCAGCGCCGGTGAGCAGCACCACGGCCATGGCCATTTCGCCAGCTACCAGGAGGCGACGGATGCGCAGGCCGAAGGCGCCGCCGGTGGAGCGCGCGCCCTCTTTCAGGGCATCGTGAAGGTCGGTGCGCCAGAGCGCCACGCCCGGCGCTACACCGAAAAGGATTCCAGCGGCGATCGAAATACAGATGGTGAACGCCAGAACACAGATATCCATGGCAACTTCGTCCAGCCGGGGGATGGATTGCGGCCCGAGGCGGACCAGCAGGGCGATGGCGCAACGGGCCAATAGCAAGCCAGCCGCGCCGCCCAGCAGAGCGAGCGTAAGGCTTTCCACCAGCAACTGGCGCAATGCGCGGAAGCGGCCGGCTCCCATGGCGAGGCGGATGGCGAGCTCGCGGCGGCGCGCCGAAGCCCGCGCCAGCAGCAGGCTGGCGATATTGACGGAGGCCATCAGGAGCAATAACGACCCAGCGGCCAGCAGCACCGCCAGCGCCCGCCGGGCGCCGGAGGTCAACTGATCGAGCAGCGGGTCGATGTGGAGCCTGCTCGGCGGCGCGGGCGGATGGAGACTCTGCTGAATGAGCTTAAGTTCCGCCAGCGCCTGCGATATCGACACACCGGGTTTGAGCGACGCGACCACTTGTCCGCCGCGGCCGCGGATCTTAGGATCGCCCTGGTCAATCGGCAGATACGCTTCCACCGGTTCCGGATGCTGCACCGCCCACCAGCGGGGAAACTGGAAGCGGTAGCCCTTCGGCAACACCCCGCAGACGGTTGCGGCGCGGCCGTCCACAGTGACGGCGCTGCCAATGACGTGCGGATCCGCGCCAAACTGGCGCTGGAATACTTCCCAGGACACCACCAGAGAGCTGGGTTCACTGGGTGCGAACAGGCGGCCAAGGGCGGGACTAGCTCCACTGAGTGTCCAGAAATCGCCGCCGATCAGCACGGCGCTAACCGGAAACGCGCCGCGGGAGTTGGCGACCGCGATTTGCTGGTAACTGAAGGCGGCCATGGCGCTGTAAGAACGGGCGTGGGTCCGCCACTCGGCGAAATCGGAAAGCATCACCATATCGTGGTGGGTGAATGTGTCGTATTCGCCGAGCCAGACCAGCCGCTCAGGGTGTGGGTAATCGAGCGGCCGCAGCAGCACCGAGTTCACCACGCTGAACACGGCCGTATTCAGCCCGATTCCGACGGCCAGGGTGAGAATCGCCACGGCAGTAAAGGCTGGGGCGCGCCGCAGCACGCGGAAAGCGAAACCGAGGTCCTGCAGCAGTTGATCGACCCACGGGCGGCGCCATACCGCGCGAGTTTCTTCTTCCACCATGGCTACGTTGCCGAACTTGCGCACCGCCGCCGCGCGAGCCTCGCCGGGCGGCATGCCGCGCTCGATGTTATCGCGGGTTTCGCGGTCGAGATGCTCGCGGATATCTTCCTCAAGACCCGCGAGCGCGCGCTGCCGGCGGTTCATAACGGGTTCTCCTCGGCCGGTTTGAGAATGCGGGCGATGGCCCGTGCCAGTTTCTCCCAGCGGGTGGTTTCGAGGTGCAACTGTTTGCGGCCCTTGGCGGTCAGGCGGTAAAACTTGGCGCGGCGGTTGTTCTCCGAGACGCCTTCTTCCGCCGTGATCCAGCCACGTCTGATGAGCCGATGCAGCGCCGGGTAGAGCGACCCCTGCTCCACCTGCAGCACGTCCTCGGATTGGCGCTCAATGGCTTTGGCGATGGCATGGCCATGGGCGGGGCCGGGCGCGAGCGTGCGCAGGATGAGCAGGTCGAGCGTTCCCTGCAGCAGTTCCACGCGGTCCGTTTCCTCTTTAGTAGACATTCTAGGTGAATGATAGGCCTGCTCCGGTAGAATGTCAAGGGGAAGCTTGCCGCCGAGGGACCGGCCTCCTGGCCGGTCCGGGTTTTGACGCGCCGGTGAAATGACAGGCCAGGAGGCCTGTCCCACTGGCTTACATACCCTGCCGGGAGACCGCGGAACGCATGCCGCGTACTACCATGATTGTTTGCCACCGAAAACCGCCACACTCTCGGAAATGGCGCTGTTTGCGGCCCTGAGCGAAAGGGAAATTCAGGGCCTCGCCGAGCGCGCCGTGGAGAAACGGTTCGGCCCGAACGAAATGCTCTTTTGGGAGGGAGAGCCCTGCGCCGGCATCTTTCTGATCGTTGCGGGCAGCGTCAAGATTTTTCGGACGTCTGCCGGCGGACGCGAGGTGATGTTGTCGATTGAGACCGCGCCCGCCACCGTGGCTGAACTGCCGCTGTTCGACAGCGGCCCCTACCCGGCATCGGTTCGGGCCGTGGAACCGGTGACCGCCCTTTTCGTCAACAAGCACGACTTCCAGCAGGTCTGCCGTCAATACCCGGATGTGGCGCTAAAAGTTCTGGCCGTGGTGGGACGGCGGTTGCGGCACCTTGTCGGCCTGGTGGAGGCCATGACATTCGGAAGCGTCACCCAGCGCCTGGCGCGGCTGCTTTTGGAAGCCGCCAAGGGAGCCGGTGCGGAGAGCTTCGAACTGCCGCTCACCCAACAGGAACTTGCCTCGCGCCTCGGAACCGTCCGCGAAGTAGTCTCACGGAACCTGGCGCGCTTCCGCGCCGAGGGCCTGATCCGCGTCGAAGGCCGGCAGGTACGGATCGTCAGCCGCGCCGGCCTAGAGCAAGAGGCCGAATCCCAGCCGCGCGCCTAGCGCCGCCCCCTGCCACAAAAGCCGCGGAAGCAAAAGTTTGGTTTGAGCCGCCGATGAACGCCGATGAACACCGATAATACTCTACCGGCCATATTTCTTCACGATTCCACCCCAACCGCCGAGTCTTTCCCAACCGCATTGACTCCCTTGCCGTACTGCATGAGAAGAACCACGCCGGCAATCGCAAGCCCACCGCCCCAGATGCTCGATCGCGTGGGAACTTCGCCGATCCAGAAAAAAGAAACCGTCATCGCCAGGATCGGAATCAGGTAAAGCATGCTCGCGGTTTCGGAAAGAGTAAAACGCGACAGCACCAGGGCCCACATCAAGTACCCCAGGGCGGCCGGAAAGAGGCCGAGAAAAACCGCGGCCAGCGTCGGCGTTAGCGGGCCGTGCGCCGCAATGCGTAAGGCGCCGGGCAAAAAGGGAGAAAGCACCAGCGCGCCGCTCCACATCAGGCAGGCGGTGATGGCCATGGAGCTGTACCGCGCCAGCAGAGGTTTCTGGATCAATCCCATCACCGCCGCCGAGAACGCGGCCCCTAGAATCAGCAAGGCTCCCAAACCGAAGTGCATGCCCTCGGGACTGCACAGGGCGATCACGGCGATTCCGCAGAAGCTGATCGCGATGCCTAACCATCCAACGGGGCGCAGCCGTTCTCCCAAAAAGGACACCGAAAGCAGGGCGGCCAAAATGGGCATGCAGTTGACGATCAGGCTGGCCGCCCCGGCGCTCGCGGTGAGCTCGCCCGTGTTCAGCAGAAGATTGTACGCGGCGATGCCGATGGCGCCGGCCAGGAACACCAGCAAGAGGTCGCGCCCGCGAGGCACCCTTTGGCGGCGCCAGGCGAAATACACCGCGAAGACGGCCGAGGCAACCAGAAAGCGCAGGGCGGCAAGTTCTCCGGGAGGATACGCGCGCAAGCCCACCCGAATGGCAGGGTAGGCGGCAGCCCATACGACGATGGCAAGGGCCCCGGCAAGGGCGGCTCGAAGGCTCGAAGAGGTCCGCATGCGGGCTTAATTCTTGGGGCTCGGCGCAGGGTCGGTCACCATCTTGGAATCCACCGAAAACTTTCTGTACTTGCTCCAGTCGATTTGTTCATCCTCGGCCAGCCGTTTCAACAGGGCCACGCGGCCGCTGCCGGTTAGAAACAGGTGCTTGGGAAGCCAGATCTCGGAATTCACTTCCATCTGCTCGAAGGTCAGCTTGGCGCCCGGGTCGAGCCGCGCCAGGAACAAACCCCAAGAGATCGTGCCGGTGGTCTCAGCCTCCACTTTGGCCCATTGGTAAGTGGCTTTGTCGATCCACATGCGGCCGCGCACCTTGAGCAACATTTTGGCGTCCCGGCTTTTCGGCTGAGCGCCCGGCCGCGGCGTGCCGGAGACCACCCAAACCGGCCGGCCATCCACCGTCGATTCGCCCTCCAGGCGCAGGTCGTACAGGTCGGGGACTTCGGAGAGAAACGCGAATTCGCGTTTGCGCCGCTTCTCGGTTTCCTCCAACCGTTGCTGTTTTTCGGCCGGGTTCTCGGTGCTCAGTTTCCGCGCCACGTCATCCAGCTTCCGCTGCTCGCTGGCCTGCTCCTCGGCGCTGAGCGGCTTGCCGTCCCGCTCCAGCATGCGGCGACAGGGCTTCCCGTCCAGAATCAAGGTCTCCCAGGTTTCCTGTTTGGTGGATTCCACTTTTCCGTGAGAGTTGAAGCGCCGTTCCACGTCGCGCGCCTGCCAGGTGTAATCTTTCATGCGCACCCAGTCAAGCTGGTCCTGGGCGATGGCACGGCGCACCAATTCGCGCGGGTCTTGCGCCCAAGCCGCCGCGGCGGCCGACGCAAGCACCAGCAGAATCCTCCCGCGCACCCTCATACTTCATGATACCCAGGCGGCACAGCCTTTAGGCGGTGGTCTCCGGCGTTACAATCGTCCATGCCATGAAGCATCTCCCGCGCCGCGAGTTCGTCAAATCTCTTGCCTCGGTTCCGCTCGCTTTTGCCGCCAGCCGCTACGCCCGCGCGCAGGCCCGTTACGCCACCGATTGGAATTCGCTGGACCAACGGCCTGTCCCATCCTGGTATGCCGAATCCAAGTTCGGCATCTTCATTCACTGGGGCGTATACGCCGTCCCCTCTTACGCCCCGCCCAAAGTGAAGGGCGAAACCCCTTACGCCGAGTGGTATTGGCATTCGTTGACCGAAGGCAAGAAGGCCAAAGCGCCGGGTGAAGACGGCTATCATACCTGGCAATTCCATCGGCGCGTTTACGGCCCCAATTTTGAGTACCAGGATTTTGCCCGGTTATTCCGCGCCGAGCTGTTCGATCCCGATCACTGGGCCGACGTTTTCTCCCGCTCCGGCGCCCGCTACGTGGCGCTTACCTCGAAGCACCATGAAGGCTTCACTCTCTGGCGCAGCGCCGAGGCCAACCGAAGTTGGGGACGCCCCTGGAACGCCGTCGATATCGGCCCCCGCCGCGATCTGCTGGCGGAGCTGACCGAAGCCGGCCGCCGCCGCGGCCTCCACATGGGCATCTACTATTCGCTCTACGAATGGTACAACCCGCTGTGGCTCTCCGACCGCGCGCGCTACGTCACCGAGCACATGATGCCGCAGTTCAAAGACGTGGTCAGCCACGCACGGCCCGACGTCATTTTTTCCGACGGCGAATGGGACCTCTCGAGCGACGAATGGCACGCGCCCGAGCTGCTGGCCTGGCTCTACAACGAATCGCCCGCGCGCGAGCTGGTCGTGGTCGACGACCGCTGGGGCAAAGACACCCGCCACAAGCACGGCGGCTACTTCACCACCGAATACACTTCCGGCATGTCGCAAAGCGCCCACCCGTGGGAGGAGAACCGCGGCATGGGCTATTCCTATGGCTACAATCGCGCCGAAACCCTGGCCGATTACCGCACCAGCCGCGAACTGCTCATGATGCTGCTCGATATCGTCAGCCGCGGCGGCAACCTGCTGCTCGATATCGGCCCCACCGCCGATGGCCGCATTCCCGTGATTATGGAAGAGCGCCTGATTCAGATCGGCGATTGGCTGCGGCCCAACGGCGCCGCCATTCACGGCACCCGCCCCTGGAAGCGCTCGCGTCAATGGAGCGACGGCCAGGTGCCGAAACTCGAAGAAAAAGAGTTCATGTCGGACTATCCGATCGGCGACCTGGTGGATACCCCGCGCTCCGGTTTCGCCCGCGTGGAGGCGTTTTTCACCGCCAAGGGAAATACCGTCTACGCCATCCTGCCGCACAAGCCGGCGAGCGAGGTGGTGCTGACCGATCTCGCTCCACGCGCCGGCATGACCGCAACATTACTCGCCACGCAGCAAAAGCTGTCGTGGACCCCACGCGCCAACGGCATCGCTCTCCGCATCCCGGAATCGGTGCTGGCTTCTCTCCTGCGCACCGAAGCCTATGTGATCGAGCTGGCCGGGGCGGCGTAACCCGCATCTGTCACAAGCTATTCGCGTCGGGCAGGCTATCGTTTTCTAAGGAACATCGGTGGAAGTGCTTTGCTTGCAACGCCGGGTTCCTTCACGTCTTGGTGCGGCGCACCGCCGCGCAACCGGCTTTCGTGGTCTGCCATACATGCGGCACTCGACTAGGTATTCGGTTTCGCAATTACGATTGCGCACGCGGCAACCGCTCCCTAACGGTCGCGGCTCGGAAACGCACGGAACCGAGCCGCGACCGTTAGGGAGCGGTTGACAGGTACGGATTTCCTCAGATTGGTTAAACGCCCGCCGCTGCGGGGAAAGAGCGGGACGGAGGCGTCCCGTGCGGACCAGTGGTCCGCCCTATAAATACGGCTACAGCCATTGCTATAGTTGGAAACGTGATTGACGCGGGTTCAGTGCGTCAGGCGGGGCGATCGCTGGCGGACGTGCATTCGAGCGTAGGCACTTCGCAGCTATCGTTCTGGCGGCGCATGTTTGCGTTCGCCGGGCCGGCATACCTGGTGAGCGTGGGCTACATGGACCCAGGCAACTGGGCCACCGACCTGGAAGGCGGCGCGCGCTTCGGCTACCGCTTGCTGTGGGTGCTGGTGATGTCCAAC
Organism: Bryobacteraceae bacterium; assembly: GCA_049511335.1. Taxonomy (GTDB): domain Bacteria; phylum Acidobacteriota; class Terriglobia; order Bryobacterales; family Bryobacteraceae; genus JBEKYD01. Next base: position 12,531 of record JBEKYD010000133.1, read on the forward strand.
GCCATGGCCATCCTGCTGCAGACGCTGAGCGCGCGGCTGGGCATCGCTTCGGGGCGCGACCTGGCGCAGGCGTGCCGCGAAACTTACCCGCGCGGCATCAATCTGGCGCTTTGGGCGCTGTGCGAGATCGCCATTGCGGCTTGCGATCTGGCGGAGGTATTGGGCGCGGCTATTGGCCTGAACTTGTTGTTCCACATTCCGCTGCTGGCGGGAGTGCTGCTGACCGCGGCCGATACCCTGCTGATATTGTGGTTTCAGAGCTTTGGCATCCGCGCCATCGAAGCTTTCGTGCTGGCGCTGATCTCGACGATTGCCGGCTGTTTCCTGATCGAGATCTGGTGGGCCAAGCCGGTGGCGTCGGAAGTCATCACCGGCCTGGTGCCGCGGCTGAACAACCAAACGCTGTATCTGGCCATCACCATTCTGGGCGCGACCGTGATGCCGCACAATATGTATCTGCATTCGGCGCTGGTGCAGACGCGGCGCATCGGCGCCGACGACCAAGCGCGGCGGATTGCGTGCAAGTACAACCTGATCGATTCGGTGGTGGCGCTGAACGGCGCCATGTTCGTGAATATCGCCATCCTGGTGCTGGCGGCGGCGGTGTTTTTCAAGCATGGGGTGGTGGTCACCGAAATTCAGCAGGCGCACGTATTGCTGGTGCCCCTGCTCGGCACCAGCGCGGCCGGAGTGATTTTTGCGATCGCGCTGCTGTGCTCGGGGCAGTCTTCCACGCTGACCGGAACGCTGGCCGGGCAAGTGGTGATGGAAGGGTATCTCAACTTCCGCATGCAGCCGTGGCTGCGGCGGCTGGTGACGCGGACCTTGGCGATCATTCCGGCGGCGCTCACGATTTATTTCGCTGGAAGCCAATCGACCCTGGGACTGCTCTTGCTCAGCCAGGCGATTTTGAGCTTGCAATTGCCGTTCGCCATCATCCCGCTGATCCATTTCACCAGCGACCGCGCGCGCATGGGCGTGTTCGCCAATCCGCGCTGGGTCACCACGCTGGCGTGGATTACCGCGGCCATCATCGTGGCGCTGAACTTGCGCCTGGCGTTCCAGCAGATTGGAGACTGGCTGGAGAGCGCGGGCCGTTGGCACACGCTGATTTGGCTGGCCACGGTGCCCACCTCGGCGGCGCTGGTGGCGTTGATGGCGTGGGTGACGGCCGAACCTTGGATCACGCGGCGGATCACGCGCCGGCGCCTGGGCCGCGCGCCGGTCACGCTGCCCGAAACGGCGGGGGCCGAAACCGCTCCCGTTCCCACCTACGAACGGATCCTGGTGCCGCTCGATCACAGCGCGCTCGACCGGCTGGCGGTGAGCCACGCAGCCGCCATGGCGCGGCAGTATGGGGCCACGCTCTACCTGTTTCACGTGGAGGAAAGCGTGACCAGCCAGATCTACGGGCGCGACGCATCAACCGCCGAGGAGAAAGCCGGTTTAGAGTACCTGGAGGGAATCGCGGAATCGCTGCGGCGCCAGGGAATCGCGGTAGAGGCGGAAGTGTCGCATTCCGCTTCCCCCAAGCGTGAGATCGTGGAATACGCGCGCAAGATCCGGCCCGACCTGGTGATCATGGGCGCGCACGGCCACGGCGGCCTGAAAGACCTGATTTTCGGCGATACCATCAACCCGGTGCGCCACCACCTGGAAATCCCCATGCTGATCGTGCGGCCGGGAAAGCGGAAGTAACCAGCCGGCAGCCTGGCTGCCGCGGGCGTTAATGTCGGTCTCCGGCCACTTCCATCGGGGGGGCTTCGCCGGCCTTGTCGAAACTTCCGAAAACCAGGGTGTTTTTGAAATCCGTGATTTGGCCGAGGATTGCCAGGACGTGGTCCTCTTCCATACTCTGCAGCAAGGACTTTGTCTCCTGTGCCATCTGCTCCACGTCCGCCTTCGAGTAACGCTCCCGGAGGAGTCGCAATGCCGCGGCATCGGAGGAAAGGTCTTCCGCGGCGGTCACCACCCGATTCATCAAGTCATACATCTCGCGCTCGGTGACCCGCTCCCAACATGAAGACGCCCGGCCTGGTGCGCCCCCAGCGGCAGCCAGGGCGGCCCAGCCAGCATGCTTGCCAGCGGCAGGCCGCCACCGTACATGAACATTCCGGAGAGGTTCCAGCCGCCCACGATATTGCCCGGCGGACGGTCCCACAGCGCGGAGCTGGCGGAGTGGTTCAACACCTCGGTCTTCACCTTGCCGCCCTCCTACACGTACGGCAATGTGTCGCGCACGCTGCCCGATACCCGCGGCCCATCGGTCACCAACATCGATGTTTCCTGGTGCGCAATTTTAAGCTGCACGAGCGCACCGATCTGCAGTTCCGGGCCGAAGCCTTCAACCTGGCCAATACCCCGCATTTCTGGTTGCCCGTCACCGCCATGTCCAGCATACAATTTGGACAGATCACTTCGACTCAGGTCGCGCAACTCCCGCGCGTCTTGCAGTTCGCTCTGAAATTGAAATTCTGACATGAGTGCAGCCAACGAATTCTCAAGCCTCGGCCGCCGCGCTTTTCTGGTGGAGACCGGCGCGGCGCTGTCGTGCCTGGCGCAAAATCGCGAGCGCCCGGCGAATCTGATCTATGTCTTCGCCGATCAACTGCGCCGCTTTTCCTGCGGCTATGCCGGCGATGAGTTTGCGCACACGCCGAACCTCGACCGCTTAGCCCGCGAATCGCTGGATGTGCGCAACGCCGTACCGTCCACGCCGGTCTGCGCTCCTTATCGCGCCTCGCTGCTGACGGGCAAATACCAGTCGAGCACGGGCATGGTCATCAACGAGCTTCGTCTCAGCCCCGAGCACGAATGCTTCGGCCACGTGCTGTCGAGAAGCGGCTACGATACGGCTTACATCGGCAAGTGGCATCTCTGGGCCAATCAGTTGGGCCACCACGAAGAAACCAAGAACGGATTTGTGCCCCCCGGCGCCTATCGGCTGGGGTTCGACCAATATTGGGCCGCTTACAATTTCAACCACACCTACCGCAACGCTCCTTATTTTCGAGACACGCCGCACCGCGAGATTCATAGGCAGTACGAGCCGGAATCCCAAACCGGCATGGCGATCGATTACCTCCGCGCGCGCCGCGGCCAGGCGCGTCCGTTCGCCCTATTTCTATCCTGGGGCCCTCCCCACGATCCTTGGGATTGGGCCAACTGCCCCTCCGATTTCACCGAACAGTTTCGCAACGTGAGAATCCCGCTCCGTCCCAATTACTCCGACACACCCGATCCGTATGCCGATTCCTGGGCGACGCCCGGGCCGGAATATCGTTCGAACGTGGGGCAATACCAACAGGGCTACTACGCCATGACGGCGGATATCGACCGCGCGCTGGGCCGATTGCTGAACGCGATTGGCGAGCTAGGAATGGAAAACGACACGCTGCTGGTCTTCACCTCGGATCACGGCGAAATGTTCGGCTCGCACGGGCGCAGGGCCAAGTACATCTTCTATGAAGAGGCCTGCCGCGTGCCGTTCCTGGTCCGTTGGCCGGGCCGCATCCGGCCCGGCGCCACCGACACGCTTTTGACTACGCCGGACATCATGCCCACCATCCTCGGCGCGCTCAAGCTGCCGATCCCCCGCGCCGTAGAGGGCGCCGACCTCAGCGGCAATCTGCTGGGGAAATCCACGCGCGGTCCGGAAGCAATTTATATGCAGGGCATGGGGACTACGGCAGCCTGGCAGGACGGCACGGAGTGGCGGGCCATGCGCGATGGACGGTATACCTATGCCATTTACCGCCGTGACCGGTCCGAACTCCTGTTTGACAATGTGGCCGACCCGTATCAGACGAAAAACCTCGCCGGGGATCGGGCACAACGCCCTTTATTGGAGCATTTCCGCACCGGGCTTCAGCGCTGGATGAAGGACCACAACGACCAATTCGAGAGCTGCACCTGGTATCGCGATCATTGGACGGTCGACCGCAACATCGTGAATACCGCCAGCGGCGTAAAGCAGGACCTGGGCGCGCTGGACCGCATCGTTCGGGAGACATCGCGCGAAATCGGATAGCGCGCGCGAGCCGGCCTTCAGGCCGGCCTGGCGGGTTTACCATTCCCGCACAGGCTAAAGCATGTGAAATAACTTTTCAGCAACCTCAAGAGACCTCTCGGATTTTCTTCCTGCCCTACTTCATCGACCCTCTTTTCGCCGCATCCAATGAGACGCCGTTATCCCGCAGCAGTTCGCCGGTGGCGAATTGAAGCGCGGCCCGCGCCTTCAGCCAGGAGCTCTTGGCGGCTACTTCGGTGGACCGCGCCTGGGCCAGCAGGCTCTCGTATTGGATGACGAAGAAAGCCGTGGAGGCGCCCACCTCGAATTTTGCCTGCTCGGCCTCGAGCGATTCCTGCTGGAACTTGCGCGCCTCGGTGGCGGCTTCATAGGAGGAGCGCGCGCGCCGCATGGCAATCAGCGCGTCTTCAATCTGCAACGCCACCAGGTTCTGCAGTTGCTTATAGCGCACCTGGGTCTGTTTCGTCAGAACCTCGTCGCGCGCCAGGTTGGCCTCGGCCACGCGGTTGCGCAGCGGGACGGTAAGCTGGAGGCCGATGGCATAAGTGGGATAGTCGTGCGCCAGCACCTGGGCCAGCGCGCTGCCGTAACCGCCCTGGAACATCTGGGAGGGCTGGAAACCGGTGTACGGGCCCGCCAGGCCGTTGTTCTGCAAGGTCCCGACCAAGTCGATTTCCGGGCGCGTGGCATTGCGCGAGCCTTCCAGGTTGATGAGCGAATTCTCCACCTGCAGCCGGGAATGGTTGATATCCGGACGGCCGGCCATGGCTTCCACGATCAGATCCTGAATCGGCCGCACGTCATCCTTCGCAGGAATATCGAGCGTGTCGGTGGGCATGATGTGGGTGGCGCGAAGCTGTTCATCTTCGTCGCGGGTCAGGACGCGGCGCAGAATGGCCTCCTGTTCCTCGAACAACCCGCGCGAGTTGATCAGGTCCTGGCGGGTGGAATAGACCTCGGCGCTGGCGCGCGTCAGTTCCACCGGCGCCAGGGTTCCCTCATTCACCTGGGCTTGGGTATCGGCCAGCAGCTTTTCGGCGGCCTTGACGGTTTCCTCCTTCACCCTCACGTCCTCGAAGAGCGCCACGAAATCGGTATAAAGACGGATGACGCCGTAGACCGTGTAATTAAGCTGGTTTTCGAAAAGATAGCTGGCGATGCGCTGTTCGTTGGCGGCGATGCGGATGTAGCGGCGGTTGAGGTTCAGCCCGAAACCGCGCATCAACGGCTGGGTAACGGTGAGGCCGAGGCTCGACACGTTGTAGGGATTAAAGCCGACGTTCAGTGCGTTCAGCGAATTATGCGAGTTATCGAAGCTGACCGAAGCGGTGGCCCCGGTGCCGAACCCTTGCGTGATGGCCGCATTGGCGGTGGCGCTATTGTTGACCAAGTTGTTGGTCAGGTAGCTCTGGTAGAACACTTCGGGAGTGGTCTGATGGGAGAAATTCAGCAGGCCGCTGAGCATCGGGTCGTAGCCGGGGATGGCCGTGCCGCTCGAGAACGGAACCGTGCCGGCGATGGAGAAGTTGTCCAACGGTTCGCCCAGAACGCCTGCTTCGAGCGCGTTGGTGGGCACGGCCGTGCCGCTGGTGGCGGACCCGGCCGCGGGACTGACCGCCAGCGGACTGAACGGCCCGCCCACGCCCGGCGGCGCTTCGTAGATGCCGTAATCGAGCCCGCGCGTGGCGCCGCCGCCTTTGGCGAGCATCGTTTCGCTGCGGGCGCCCTCGAGCGAATACCGCTCCAGCTCCACGTCGAGATTGTTCTCGATGGCCAACGCGAGCGCGTCCTGGAGAGATAGATAAAGCGTTCCCGCACGGATGAGCTCCTGGATGTGGCGCGTGTTTTCGAAGCTGAGGGGATGGCCGGCATGCGGCCGTTCGAGCTTCTCCGTAATCGGAGCCGGCTGAGGCATGGCGCCCGGAGCTTGCCGCGGCGGGGCTGCGCCGGCCTGCTGTGCGAAGGCTGCGCCTTCGGAACCCGCCCCCAGCAGAGAGGCGAGCAAAACACACAAAATCGACTTTGGCATTCGGTTTACGAGCGCCGCCCGGCGGCCGGTTTGGCCAAGTGGACGGCCTTCACTTTGGCCCCCTCGCGAACGGCGTCGCTGGGGTTGATGGCGATCATCTGCCCTTCTTCCAGGCCCGAAAGAGCTTCCAGGCGGTCGCCGAAATCGCGGCCGAGCTGGATGCGGGTGAAGTGGACGTTGCCCGCGCTGTCCACCACCGCCACTTGCGGTCCGTCGCTGCGCACCACCAGGGCGTCGCCGGGAATCAACAGCGGGGGATTTTTGCGCGCCACCGATAGATCCACCTGGCTGAACATTCCCGGCAGAAGTTGGCCGCTTTCGTTGGGGATCTGAACTTCGGCCAGCAGCGTGCGAGTGGTTGGATCGAGCGAGTGGGAGGTCCGCGTGACCGTGCCGGGAAACTTCTGGTTGGCGCGCTCGGAAACCGAAATCGAGGCGGGCTGCCCCATGCGCACGGAATCGGCTTCGCCTTGCGGCACGTTCAGGTAGATGCGCAAGCGCCCGGTTTGCGCCACGCGGAACAGCAGAGTGCTGCCATCGTTCACCAGCGCGCCCACGTCCACGTTGCGCACCGTCACGACACCGTCGAACGGCGCGCGTACCGTCAGGTAGCCGTACAGTTCGTTCAAGCGGGCTACGTTGGCCTGCACCGCCGCCAGGTTTTTCTCCGCTCCGCTCACCGCCTTCGAGAGCGCCTGGACATTGGCCGTTTGTGAAGCCGATTGGGTCTGGTAAGTATCGTTGTCCTGGTGCGAGATCACGCCCTTGTGAAACAAGTTGTCGAAGCGCTGCGCGGTGACCTGGGCCAGCCGTTCGTTGCTGCGCCCCTGTTCGAGATTGGCCTGGGCCTGCTCCACCGCGGCCGCAGCCTGCTCCACGGCAGCCTTGGCTTGCAGAATCTGCTGATTCAGCTCCGGCGCGTCGATGTCTGCCAGCGGCTGGCCGCTCTTCACGCGGTCGCCGATGTCCGCATAGCGCTTTAGGATATAGCCGGTAGCGCGCGCCAACACGGGCGCTTCCGTCAGGGCCTCGATGTTGCCGGGAAGCACCAGGCTTTCCGAATTCAGGGAGCGCTCGACCGGCTCCACGTTCACCACCGGAAGCGCTTCGCCCGATTGCACGCTCTCCGCGGCCAGGGCGGTTTCCCGCCGCTGGCGGGGCGCGTAGCCGAAGAAGTAACCGGCCGCCGCCAATGCG
>JBEKYD010000134.1:0-19769 GCA_049511335.1 Bryobacteraceae bacterium
ATCATTTCCAAGGTAGCCACCAGCCGTTTGGCGGATCCGCTCAACTCCCCTAGTTCCTCTTCCAGGCCGGGGAAGAGCCGGTCTTGTAGCACGTGAGCGAATTGCGTGATTTGCTGGCGCAGCGTAAGCTTCATATGGGCCTCCGGGTTTGGCTGCTTGGTTGACAGCAACAGCTTAACTCCGTGGGGCCCGCCTTCCAAACAAAATCAGGTGATTTTGTTTTATTTCAACAACTTCGCTTCCTTTTGCAAGAGGCTCAGGCATGCATGAGTCTGCGGTCCATTTCTTATGTGCCCGGCGGCAACTTGACAATCGAGAGCCAGAATTCTCCCGTGGAGCGAACTACAGATAGAAACTCGTCCACCTCAACCGGTTTTGAAATGAAACAATTAGCATGGAGGTTGTAACTTTTCAGGACGTCGAGGTCAGCCTGGGAACTGGTCAGGATCACGACCGGAACATGGCTCAACGACGGATGATCTCTGACCTCTCGCAGGACCTCGAACCCGTCCTTCTTGGGGATGTTCAGATCGAGCAGAATTAGGTCGGGGCGCGGGGCGTTTTCGAAGCCGGTGGCGTGATTCAGAAAGGCCAGAGCCGCTTCGCCGTCGGTCGCCACACTGATGCGGTTCAGCACTCTTCCGGACTGCATGGCTTCTTGGATCAATTCCACATCCCCCGGGTTGTCTTCAATCAACAGAATTTCGGCTGGTCTGGTTTGCACGCTCACCTCTTATTCTGTTTCTCAATGGGTTTCGGGATTGTGAAGCGGAAGGTGGATCCCACCCCGAGCTCCGATTCCACCCAGAGCTTGCCCCCAAGTCGCTCCACGACTTTCTGGCAGACCGCGAGCCCAATCCCCGTGCCCGGGTATTCCGCCCTGGTGTGCAGGCGTTGAAAGATCTGGAAGATGCGTTCGGCCTGCCGCGTGTCGATTCCGATGCCGTTATCCTGGACCGAAATCACCCACTCCCCGCCGCTGTCCACCGCGGAAACATGGATTCGAGGGCACTCTTCCTTTTTCCTGAACTTGATGGCATTGCCGAGCAGGTTTTGGAACAAGTGGATCAGTTGCCCCTGGTCTGCCCAAAGCGCCGGCAACGGATCCCAGTCGACGGAGGCGCCGCTCTCCTCGATCGCAACCTGCAAATTCCGCATGGCTTCCAGGATCACTTCCCCGCAGTCGGTCTGGCGCAGGGCAAGCTCCTTGCTGTTCACGCGGGAATACGCCAGCAGGTCGGCGATCAACTCCTGCATTCGCTTGGCGCCATCCACGGCATAGTCGATGTACCGGTCGGCCGTCTCATCCAACCGGCCGGAATAGCGTTTAGCGAGCAATTGGGTGAAACTGGCGACCATGCGGAGCGGCTCCTGCAAATCGTGGGAGGCCACATACGCAAACCGCTCCAACTCCTCGTTCGACCGGGCGAGTTTTTCGATATTGAGCTTCAGCGCCTCCGTAATGCACCTGCGCTCGGTAATGTCCTGAGCGATGCCAGTCATGCGGATCGGTTTGTTCTCCGCGTCTCGCACCAGGTGCCCGCGACCCAGGAGATAGCGGACGCCGCCGTCCCGCAAGCCGACGCGGAACTCCAGGTCGGGCGGTTCTTCCCCTGCCAGACAGGCGCTCATCCATGCTCGCATGGCAGCCCGATCGTCCGCGTGAATCAGACTCTGAAACGCCTCGGCGGACGGAATAAAGGTATCTTGCGAGACTCCAAAAACACGATATGTTTCGGGCGTCCATGCTAACTCGGGTGTGCCTATTGGGAGGTCCCAGTTCCAACTGCCGACGTGGGCGATTCGCTGCGATTCGGAAAGAGTACTCTCTTTCGCCCGCAGCGTTTCCTCGGCGACGGCTTGCTTGACCACCCGAGCCACGGTACTCCCGAGCCCGCTCAGCATGGCATCTTCCTCAGCCAGGATCGGATGCTTGGCGAACAGGGCCAGAACGCCCAGGGTCTCTTCCCCGGGCGAGCGCAACTGGTATCCCGCGAACGACACCAGTCCCAGCTCGCGGGCCCAGGCATGATTGTGAACATTCGCATCGCTCTGGACATCGTTGGTGACGAGCTTGGGAACCTCGTCCGACGCCACGCGTCCGATCTTGTAACACCCAAATGGAACACGCCGGTGGCCCGGGCCGTCGATGTGGGTGTAGCGGCCGGAACTCGCCAGCAAATGCAAGCACCGGTCACGGTGCTGGCAGACGTGCGGCCCCTCGCGCACTTCGGCATGCGGGCAGCCCCGTTCACACAGATCTCCGGGCCGGATCAACCAGATGCGACAGAAATCGGCGTCGAACAGGCTGACGATAGCGTCGGTGACCTTCCGGAGTTTGTCCTCCAGCGGGGCCGAGGCCAGGAGCATCTGCTGAAGCTGGCTGACGCCCAACTGCCGCACTAGCGTCTTCTCGATGCGTTCCTCCGCCCGCTTGCGCTCGGCGATGTCCAGCAGGGCGGTGCGGATGCCGGCTGTCTGGCCCGTCGCGCTGCGCACCAGGGTCTCGTGGACCTCGACCCACAACTCAACGCCGTCGCGCCGGACGTAACGGCGCTGGTAGGGCGCCAGGGGCTGTTCCCCGGACAGTTTCCGGCGGACGGCCTCGCGGCTGGATTCCCGCTCCGCCCCGGCGATGAATTCCCATACCGGCCGGCCCAACATCTCGCCCGCCTCGTACCCAAGCAGGGCGCACTCGGCTCGGTTCACACGGCGCACTACGCCATCCATGTCCAATTCGTGATAAGCCACCGGAGCGCAGTCGAACAGCTCGCGGAACTTCGCCTCGCTCTCCCGCAAAGCCTGCTCGGCCCGCCTGCGCTCGGTGATGTCGCGCGCGATGCCCACGGCGTGCCATTCGCCGTTCAGACGGATCGCCGACAGCGATAGGTCGACGGATATCTCGCGGCCGTCCTTTCGGCGGGCTGCCAGCTCAACCGTCTTGCCGACGGCGTTGCCGCGGCCAGTGCGTGAGAACTCAGCGAATGCCGCGCGATGGGCTTCGAGGTAGCGTTCCGGCGCCAGCAGCTTATGGAGGCTTTCCCCGATGGCTTCCTCGCGTCGGTAGCCAAAAATCGACTCCGCCGCCGGATTCCAATAGGTGACAGCCCCCCGGGCGTCCACCATGAGGATGGCGTCCTGGGCCGAATCCGTAATGCTGCGCAACTGCTCCCGGCTCTCCCGCAGCGCCTCCTCGGCGCGCTTGCGCTCGCTGATGTCTTCCACCAGCGTAATAAAGTGGAGCGGCTTCCCGAGCGCGTCGCGTACAAGAGCCACAGGGACGGAGACCCAGACCAGCTTGCCGTCTTTACGCACATAGCGCTTCGTTGTGATGGCGGCGGATTTCACGCCTTCCATCATTGCGTGCCTGAACTCCAGGCCTTCCCGAACATCGTCGGGGTGCGTGATCGCCGAGAAATCCGTCAGCAGCAGCTCCTGCTCGGAGAACCCCGTGATCCGGCAGAGGCTTCGGCTCACCTGTAGGTAGCGGCCGTCCAGGCCGACGATCGCCATCCCGATCAGCGTGTTGTCGAACGCCGAGCGGAACCGCGCTTCGCTCTGCCGCAAAGCCTCTTCGGCTGCTTTCCGGTTCATAATGTCGTGCGCGGTTGCACAGATTACCTGCGCGTCCTTCAGAACGCTGGCATTCATCAGAAGCCAGCGGTACGATCCGTCCTTGCACCTGGTGCGACACTCGAACCCAATGCGTTTCCCCGAGATAACCAGCTCTTTGAACTCCGCCGCGGCAACGGCCCGATCCTCAGGATGGACCAGATCGAGCACATTAAGCCCTTCCAATTCCGCTGTCGCATACCCGAGAATCGGCTCCCAGGCGCGGTTTGCTTGGCGGATGCGGGCATCGAAACCCCAGATCGCCATCGGCGTGGGTGACGCCGAGAAAAATTGATTGAGGACCGTTTCGGCTCGCACGCGGCTGGTGACATCGACGTTGGCGCCGACCACGCGCGTAGCCGTTCCGGCTTCGTCGAAGAACGCCGTCGGCTGCCCGCACAGCCAGTGAATGCTCCCGTCCGGCCAGACGATTCGAAACTCCTCCCCCGAGACCTGAGCTCCGGAGATCGCCAACTCGATCTCGCGGTCCATGCGCTCGCGGTCTTCCGGATGCACCAGTTGGCGCCATCCTTCATGCGACGGCCATTTGCCGGCCGGGTCCAGGCCATAGAGCCGGAACTGCCCCTCCGACGCCTGCGCTTCACCGGTTTTGAGGTCCAGATCGAAGATGCCCACAGCGGCTGCATGCTGCGCGAAGCCCAGCCATTCGTCGCTCTTCCGCAGCGACTCCTCCGCGCGCTTCCGGGACGCGATGTCGGTCATGTTGATCACGGCGCCCCTGATACGGCCCTGCACGGCCACGGGCTGGACCGAGTACTGCGCCGGGAACGAAGTCCCGTCGCGGTGCTGGAACACATCGTCGTCTACCCAGGCGCCGGACCCGCTTGCCAGCGCACTCTGGATCGGGCACTGGTGTTTCGGGCAGCACCAGCCGTCGGGGTGGCACTTGTGGATTCTGCACTGTAGGTTTTGGCCAAGGCACTCTTCCCGGGCGTAACCGAAGATACGGCATGCTGCCTGGTTGATGAATACGCAGCGCCCCTCCAAATCGACCGCCCAGATGCCGGCGCCAACCGAGTCCAGGGCCGCCGCCAGTTCTTCCGCGCCCCAGGATTCGGCAAGCGCCGGCGGGGCGAGCGTGGCGCTACCGTTCGAGCTCGCCTCGCGTGGTGGATAGCCGCTAAATTCCTGTTGCCGCACGTCGAAAGACTCCGGGTAGAAATGAGAAACGGGGTTTCGGCGCTTCAGTATCCTTCTCTACCTCTACGCCCGCAATCCTGGCCGCCATTTGCGCCACCTGCTTTTGGAACTCTCGGCTTTCGCCCAACCGCTTCCCGTTCTGGAAACCGTCCTCAAAATCCCGGCGGCACTCCGTAAGCATCGACTCCACGGACACCCCCACGAGCTCTTCCAACTCGCCACGGGACAAGGAGGATGACGCATTGACCTGGTTAAGTGCCAGGGCCAGACGTTCCCGGTCGAATCCGGCCTCGCTCAGCACGTCCACCGCCGATTTCGCCTTGGCGAGCCCCAGAACGTCGCACATACTCACCAGGTAGAGGCGGTTGACCTCCTGGACGAGGCGCACTGCGAACGGGCTCATTCGTCCGAGATCGACGACAATCCATTGGTAGAGCGAGCGGACGAAGTGAAGTAATAGCCGGACCCGTTCCGCTTTCGGATACTTCTCTTCGCGGAATGCCGGCCCCCCCGACGGCAAGACTTCCAGACCCCCAACGGGAACGACCAACTTTTTCCAGCGATCCTCATCGAGGTCCAGGATGTCATCGGCAGCTTCTATGATGCCGTAGGGCACGTTTATGTTCATCGCGAAACCGATGGCGTTGCTTGCTATGTCGAGATCCATCAGCAGGACGCGGCCTCCGGTCTGCCGCTTCAGTTCCCTGGCGATGTGACAGGCAATAGTTGTACTTCCGACTCCGCCTTTAGCGCCAAGAAAGCCCACAACTTTTGCCCGCTCGTGGTTAGGCTCGTGGGTCGAGGATTTGGCTTGAGTTCTTTGCCGCACAATGGCGTGTTGCAGGATGCGAGCCAGAGCCGGCCCCTGCAACCTGTTCTTCACAAGGTAGTCCTGCGCCCCGCTTTCTATTGCCTGCAGTGCCAGGGACTCGCTATCCCACCCCGTCAGGAGCACCACCGGAATGGAGGGCGCAAGGGCACGGACGGCGTTTAAGCCGCTCAGTCCGTGGCTATCCGGGAGAGAAAGATCCAGGAGCACAAGATCGAAATCCCCGCGCGCCAGCCAGTTCAGACCGGGCAGCAGGGCGTCGGCGCAAAAGACCTGAAATGCGACGCCGACCGAATCCGCAAGGGATGCCTTCACCAGTTCGGTATCGCCGGGGTTATCTTCGATCAGTAACACGCGCAACACGAGTTGTGGCAAATTCAGGGCACTCCAAGCCCTTATCCACACTCTGGCATCGAAACCGCGGGTAGTGGATACCGTGGAACCCTCGACTGACACAGGGCGATACTCTAGCGGGAACCGGCGGACGGGCGCGGCGCATAAGCTACCACCCTCCGAAATGCGGGTAACATCCTATTGCCGCCACGAGCCCATTGACGCAACCTGATCTTAGGGTTGCCGCGGCCCGGTGGCTCCGGAAGACTTACATGTTTGAGTTTCTGCTGCGGCGTCATATATCCGACACGACACTAATCCAGTATCGAGCGGGATTAATCGATAAGGAGCGCTTCGATATGCTGGAGGCACACCTGTTGCTCTGCCCGACATGCCAGCTTCAGTTGGGGGACCTGGCGCCCCCGGTTGCGGCTCCCCGGGCTTATGTGGACGTGCGGACGACCTTAAATGCCCACTGTTTCGTGTCGCAGCCGGTGGATCCGGATGGGTTCAGTCAGTGGCACGGTCCGCCGGGGGGTTGGCTCGCGATTGTGAAAACTGCCATGCGGCGACGCACCGGCGTAGAACCCATCCGGCCTATTCTCTTAGGTGGCGGTTGACGAGGGAAACTGTGAGCGCGAACCTCGAATCCCGCGTCCTGGTGGTGGACGATTGCGAACCACTATGCTACCTCAAGACGCAGTACCTGCTTGAAGCCGGTTTCCACGTCTCCCAAGCCGACACCGGGAGAGCCGCGCTCCGGTCCATTGAAACGGAGCGCCCCGACCTCGTTCTGCTCGACGTCAACTTGCCGGACATGCAGGGTTCGGAAGTTTGCCGGGAGATAAAGACCCGTTGGGACCTGCCGGTGATCTACACGTCTTCGGTGGACATCCCGGTGGAGTTGCATGGCACGGCAGACGGCTGCCTCGTGAGTCTCGATGAGGAGGGCCTGCTCGACGCGGTCCGGAGGGCGCTGGATAATCGCTCGCGTCCGAAGCCGCAGCTAAATGCAAGGCCGGCGGGAGGCAGCTACTGCTTTGCCTGTGCGGAGCGGTCGTCGCCGCCGGAGATAGCGGCGCAGGTTCGCATTTTCGAGTCCGGGCCGCTGAGAGAGGTGCTGGACGCCTCGAGTGCGTTCATGGTCGTGCTGAATCACAACCGGGAGATCGTTTTCTGCAACCGCGCCGTGCTGAGCCTGGCGGGCATTGCGAACCTGCCGGCGGCGTTGGGTTTGCGGCTGGGCGAGGCATTTCATTGCGTGCATGCCGCGCAATCGCCAAAGAGCTGCGGCCCAACCGAGTTCTGCCAGACTTGCGATGGCATGTGGGCGGCCCTTGACGGACCCCGGGCAGACACCAGCAGATGGGAGTGGCATATCGTACGCTCCGTGAACGGCGCGGAAGAGACCTGCGACCTCATGGTGACCTCCTCACCTATCGAGGGCCGGGAAGGATTCGTTGTGTGCACGCTGACGGACTTCAGCCAGGAGAACCGGCAGCAGGCAAGCGAGCGGTTGTTCTTTCACGACATTCTGAACATCGCCAGCGGGCTGAAGGGGTGCGCGGCCTTGCTAAGAGACAAATTAGAGGGCGGGACTAGTGCGGAACTTGCAGGCATGGTGGACCAGTCTGCGACCGAACTGCTCGCGGAGATTCATAGCCAGCAACAACTGTCGCAAGCCGAGGCCGGCCGACTGTCGATCACGCCCGAGCCGGTTGGAACTCTCGAACTAATCCGGACAGCAGCGGCCCAACACCGAGATCAACCTGAGTCTAAGGAACGCACGATTCTCGTCGATCCGCTTTCGGAAGATCTCCGGATGGAGACGGACCGTGCGATACTTTCCCGCGTACTTGGCAACATGCTCAAGAACGCGCTCGCGGCTACCCAACCTGGCGGAACCGTTACTATCGGCTGCGAGGCAACCCAGGGCGGCATCGAGTTCGGCGTGCACAACCCGGGAGTTATCCCACGGGCCGAGCAATCTCAGATATTCCAACGGTCGTCTTCGACCAAAGGCGGCGGCCGGGTACTGGCTACCTACAGCATGAAACTCCTGACGGAACGGTACCTCGGCGGTACAGTCCGGTTCGAGTCTACTCCGCTCCGCGGCACACGTTTTGTCGCTCGCTACCCAACGGCCGTCGCTACCGCCGCCGCATACGTCGGTGGCGCCGGTGCAGAACACTGCGGCTGCCGGCTGGGACCGTAAGCGGATGTTGGAACAGTTGGCCGGGGACGAACCGCTTCTCCAGGAAATCGTGCAGGCTTTTCTTGAGGAGACCCCGAAGATGATGGCAAGCCTGCGAGACGCAGTCCGGGACGCGAACGCGGGAGGAGTCGAAAGGACGGCGCACAGCCTGAAATTAGTACTCGGATACTTGGGGCGCCCGGTGGCATCCCAAACGGTCCGCGAGTTGGAGCAAATGGGCCGGAACGGGGAACTGAAGGGGGCGGCCGAAGCGTTCGCCATCACCGAAGCAGAGATCGCCGCGGTAACTGCTTCGATGATGAGTCCGGCAGTGTAGAGGACGGTAGCGAGTCTGGATCGCATGATAACGGTGAAGTGTCCGGCAATCCAGTTCAGGTTGAGGACCAGTCGCCGCTTTGGGAAGGGCAGAAGGCGTCCCCACGGTGAGGAATCTGGAGGGGAAAGGAAGAATTCACGCATGATTGAGCTACGTATCGCGACCTGCTATGAAGACAACACCTCGGCACCAGTTTCTCAAATGCCGCCGGACGTCGACGAAGACGATCTCATTTTGTTGCTGAGAGGGAAGCTTGGGGAAAGGACGCCACTGATTACAGCGCATGTCCTGCAATGCGAGGTTTGCCTCGCTAAGCTCATGGAGACATGCGTGTTCCTCTGTGCATTGGAGAGCTTGCGCTCATGGCCGCACGCCGAGAAGACAGAGACCACGCTTGAATGGAATTCTGCGAGATGGCAGCTTGAGTTCAGCGATGAATATCGCAGCAAGGCGGTATGGCATGCCTGAAACCTTCGCTTTCCTGAATCAGCTCCGACTCGCAGACTGCGAAATACACCTGCGCAGCGAAGTTCTTCGCAGTCCATCGCTCTTTGACCGGCTCGTGGCTATAGCGTCTCTGCGCGAACAATGGCAAGAGTTCACTAAACGTCTTGGGGCCGGGCGGTTGCTTGTTGCGGAGGTTGACCGAGCTGTCCGGAAATTGCACATTGAGGTATTTTCAACGTGGATGACCTTGACATTGAGACAGCAGGAATCTGATTTGGCAATCTACCTGGCGACGGACGACGCTCAGAGACCGCCGATTCAGGCGCTCCCCGCACTTATTCACCGGCTGGTTCCACCTCAGGCTTTCGCAATGGAGGATGACCTTTTTGGCATGGATCTGGCCGTGGTTGTGCCAGCAGTGCACGCCGTGCTACAGCGAGCGGCTTTGAGCTTGTGTCCTGTCTCTGAAGTTTGTGTGGGTGCCCCCGCAGTATCGACGCCAGAATGGACGCCGCCGGGAGTGACACACGCGGTCCGGCCGGCCACTGCAACCTTTCGGTCGGGATTTACCCGCGGCGCTTTAGTGGCGCGGCTTAAGTCAGTGTTCTCACTTTTCAGTGCCTTGAATCTGTGCGTGTAAAGAAGGCGGATATCATCCGTGAACCCAGGGCCGGTAACTTCCGCGGCCGTCAGGTCGCTTGACCAAGGAGCATGAAATGGACAACGTGCGAGTGAATCCGCAATGGGCGAAAGACGGCGCCTGCATCCTAACATGGTGCGGTCCCGACAGGCGAACGTGCTTTATGGAAGGTCGCGGCGTGGAGCTCTCGGCATCTGGCGTGGTCATTGAGTGTGCCGGCGCCATCGAATCCAACACGGTCGTCCACATCGAAGGAGCCGATGGGTTGGTGTCCGGAGACTACCTTGTGACGCATTGGACCCGTCGCGGCATGAAATACGACATCGGCTTCGAGTTCAGTGACACCGCCAAAAGCGAGACCCAAGAGCCGGCGATACCGAAATCCGAGGCTGACGCCGACGCCGACTATTACGACGTGCTCCAGATCAGTCCTAAGGCCGAGGCCGAAACTATCCACCGTGTGTTCCGCATCATGGCGGCGCGCTTCCATCCGGACAACCCGGAAACCGGTGACGCGGAAGAGTTTCTGCGCCTCAAACAGGCCCATTCCGTGTTATCCGATCCCATCCGTCGCGCCGAATACGACGCTAAACGGGAAGCCCAGGAGCCCGCGCCCATGCCGATCTTCGAACTCAAGGACTTCGTCATCGGTGTCAAGGCCGAGGCCAATCGACGGCTCGGTGTGCTTTCGCTGCTGTACAGCCGGCGCCGCACCGACGCCGACCATCCTGGCGTCTCGCTGCTCGATCTTGAAAACTGTATGAGCTTCCCGCGCGAATATCTCACCTTCACTATGTGGTATCTACGGGCTAAACAGTTCGTCGCGGCTGCCGATAACTCCGACTACACCCTGACTGCTGCGGGAGTAGATTTCATCGAAATGAACGCTTCCAATAGCGAGATCCTGACCCGGTTGCTCAACCATGGCTCCGTCCGCTGCCAGACCACCAATCGTCCCTCCTCTCCGCATCCGCCACCACCGTCGGCCACGCCGCTTGAAATTCCGATGCGTCAGAAAAATCTGTGGGTGAGTTCCGGTTCGGGCAGTTTGCCAAGTGAGTGATGCTGAGCCGCAACCATAGTGCAGGCCGGCAGGTCTGCATTCTGGCAGCCATCAAGCGCCTTTTGATGTTCTGCCAGCAGGAACTGGGAATGCCGGTCATGCCGCCGGACCTGATTGTTCTTCCCAAGCGCCCGCGCCGCGAAGTGGCCTATCTCAATACCGCCGAGGTCGAGCGGTTCCTCTCCTCCATCGAAATGTGCAATCAGGATGAAACGCCGTTTGAGGCGGGCTTGCGCTTTCGCGCACTGGTTGAGGTGTTGCTCGGCACTGCCATGCGCATTTCCGAGGCGCTCTCCCTGAATCGGCAGGACATCGACTTTGCAAACCGCGAAGCCACGGTCATCGGCAAGGGCAACAAGCAACGGACAGTGTTCTTTACCGAACGGTCTCTGTTGTGGCTCAAGCGATATCTGGACCTGCGACAGGATGCGCACCCGGCTGTGTTTGTGACCCAGGGCGGACGGTCTCGGCTGAGCCGCACCGACGTCTCGCGCCCATTCGTGCGTTGCCGCCAACTGGCCCGAATTCAGAAGCGGGTGACGCCGCATCTGCTACGTCACACCGCGGCAACCCAGCTATTGCTCAACGGCTGTCCCATCGGCCACATCAAGGAGATCCTGGGGCATGAGCGCCTGGATACCACCTGCCGCTACTATCTGGGTCTGGACCGCCGGGCAGCCAAACAGGCCCACCAGAAGTATCTGGTGTATGAGGGAGATCCCGCCCTGGCGCCGGCGTAGTGGTGCCGTCTGGCCGCCAGCCGTGGATCTGGCAGCGCCTAAGGACACCTTTGAGCGATTCCTTGTCCACCCCAAGGTAGTAGCGGGCCGTGGTCTGGATGTCCTGGTGCCCGGCAAGCTCCTTGATGAACATGATGTCGGCCCCCTTGTGCAGCAGACTGGTGCAAAACGTGTGCCGGAGCAGGTGTGGCGTCAGTTCCTTGGCGATGCCGCTTCTTTTCCGGAGCCGTCTGAATACCTTGGACATGTCATTGCGGCTCAGGCGCCGGGGCTTGGTGCCGGTGGTGGCAAACAGGGCCGGGCATGTATCGTTGCGGCATGCCAGGTAACGGTTGATCCACGATTGGCAGACCGGCGAGAAGAAGACCGCTCGCGGCTTGTTGCCCTTGCCGATCACCTCGGCCTCCCCGGTTTCCGGATCAATACTGTTACGGCTGAGGGACAGGGCTTCGGAAATCCGCAAGCCTGTCGACAGCAGCATTTCGATGAGGGATCGCAGGCGCAGTCCGGTATGGGTGTGAGTCGGGATGATGCGGACCAGTTGCGCCACCTCCTGCTCCGTCAGGAACTCCACCTTCTTTGACACGCGACGCGGCAAGCTGATTTCGGCCGGGTCGTAACAGGGGACACGCAATCGCGTACGGCAAAATCGAAACAAGAGCTTGAGCACCATGAGGATGCTGTACTGGCGGGCGACGCTGAGACCGGCTTCGGCCATGGCCTTGCGGAACTCCAGCAGGTGCAAGTAGGCGATGTCCTTCAGCGCTGTCTGTCCCAGCCGCGGCTGAATCCACGCACGAAAACAATCGCGGAATTTGTCGAGGGTTTGCCGGGAATAGCCCCGTTCCACCTGCCCGTGCAGCAGAAACGGCGGAAATGAGTCGTTGAGTGTCATTGCCGGATCACCATAGACTTCTTGACAAGTTATCCACATGAGAGCAGCCCAGAATGGCCTTTTTGCCAAATTTTCCCTACTTGGCAAACCCAGCACAATTGCTACAGTGACTTTGATAAAAAAGACAAAAGTCACCATGCGACAAAACAAACAGCAACATCCAAACATGCTCGATCATTTTCGAAGGAGGATGGGCTTTACTGCCGCGCTTGTTGCCCGCCTGCTGGGGCAGCAAGACACTTCAGCCCTATCCGGACTACGAGCGCGGCGAGCACGCGCCGTCACTGGCTAATGCCCTGCGCCTCGGGATCATTCTGCGTGTGCCGGTGGAGTTCTTGTTTCCGGCCCTCTACGATGAGCTGCGCAACGAGATCAGGGCGGAGGAGGAGCGGCTGGCCGCACCTCAGCAACCCACCCTGTTTTGAACTGGCATTTTAATTCTCTCCAGATACTATGACGAACATTCTTGATCGGGTGGCCAAGAGCTCCTCGTCTGCCCGATATGGCCACTTTCAACCAAGTCACCAGCGCGAATATTTCGCTTTGCGCCTAGCTAAGAAACTCGATGACGCAGTCGCGGCCCGCCACTATGCGGAACTCTTGGACCAAAACTCGGAGGCTCAACTTCTGGTGGCTTACCGCCGCGCCAAAGCTACAGGCTCCCATCTTGATCCCGCCCGTAGTTTTCATCTGGAACTTAAGCGGCTGGAGGGCAGAAGCGGCGACGCCCCCACCACCCGGCGTTTGGCCGCGATCCGGATTGAACGCCGGGCGGTTGCCATCGCTAGCCTGGAGGGCAATCATTTAGTAGCGCCTCCGCAGGTACGCCAACTTTCTTCCAACAGCGACAAGGCCCTCGGCAGCGCCGCCTTCTTTATCAGTCGCGTCCTGCAAAAATATCCATTAGACACGGCGGCCCTCGAAACCATACCTCGCGAGACCGAGGTTCTCCGAGGCGATCTGATGGAAATTATTTCTCGCGTTATGGTTGAGCAGAACATCGGCATCTGGGAAGTATCAAAGCTGGACGTACTGGCATCGTTCGGACACCCCAGCCCGCGTTTCCGCAACCAAGTGCGCCGGACCATTTCCGCAATCTGGCCCGGCGTCAACGGCAGCTTCGGAGCTCCTCTGGTCAAGGACGCCCTGGCGCTTGGCCTATACTGCCAAGTCGAACGCCTCTTTAACCTCTAACCCCACGATCCCATGGTTGGTCCCCTCGCCTACATCGGCGGCAAGAATCGCCTGGCCGTTAAGATCATCTCGCTGCTGCCCGAGCAAACTACTCGCAGGCCCCGGATGAGATGCGGGCCCTAGCGGAGGATCTGCGGGAGATGGTCATCGGATCGGGCCTTCTGGTCCCGGCAATAAAGAAAGTGCTGGCTGTGCAGTAGCGGATGTGATTTCGGAGTTTCGTTCCGGGACTGGCCGGGTTGGTCATCGGCATGCTGGACTTCTGCTGTCGTCGTTGGTCCCCAAACGGCATTGGGGACATCACTCCCATGAAGTCCCGTTCCATGAAGGATCGGATTCCGAACTCGAACCAAAAGCAGCTTCGCCGGCTTCAGCCGCCGGCGCGAACGCCTGGTAGTCTTCACCAGGCGCCGGCTGCGGGCGCAGTTGACGCGTCGAGGTGCGCCGCAGTCCGCGATCGACATCGCGGATGAAGTCCTGGATCCTTCGGCCCTCACCATTGGATTCGCTCGGCGGTTCGCCACCTACAAGCGGGCCACGCTGTTGCTGCGGGATGCAGACCGGCTGGAACGGATTCTCAATCAGACGAGTCGGCCCGTGCAGATCCTTTTTGCCGGCAAAGCCCATCCCCGCGACGATGCCGGAAAGGCGCTCATCCAGCAGATTGTGAAGCTGGCGCAACGCAAAGAGTTCCGCCGCCGGCTGGTCTTTCTGGAGGACTATGACCTGGCGGTGGCCCGATCGCTGGTGCAAGGTTGTGACGTCTGGCTGAACTCGCCGCTGCGTCTGCTTGAAGCGAGCGGCACCAGCGGGATGAAGGCGCTTGCCAACGGCGCTCTGAACGTGAGCACGCTGGATGGCTGGTGGATAAAGCTTGCCAGATCGCCAACGCCAAAGGCGCCTTCGTGGGATGGGTGATCGGGCGCGGGGAGACGTACGAGAGCACCGAATACCAGGACCAGGTAGAAGCCGCCGCACTCTATGACCTGCTGGAATCCGAGATCGTCCCGGCATTCTACGAGAGGAGCGCGGATGGGCTGCCGCGGCGCTGGATCGCGTACATGAAGTCCGCCATCGGCACGCTGTCGTATTCGTTTAACACGCAGCGAATGGTAAAAGACTACACGGCCGATCTCTACTCCACGGCGCACGAGAGATGCCAGCGCCTGGTGGCCGACGGAGCAGAACGCGCTCGAGAACTGGCGGCCTGGTTTTCGCGGGTCGAGCAGGCGTGGGCGAATGTGAGGGTGGAAGCCGTTGATGCAGTAGGCGACGGAGAGATCCACGTCGGCGGCCAGATCAGCGTCCGAACGCAGGTTCGGCTAGGCGGCCTCGCGCCGGAGGAGGTCGCCGTGGAATTATACCTGGGTTCTTTGAACGCAGATGGGGAAATCGCGGAGGCGATGACCATTCGGATGGAGCCAGTGGCGCAGGCGCAGCAAGAAGGCGCCTACATCTTCGAGGCCAAGGAAGTGCCGTGCCACCGCAGCGGTCGTAACGGCTACACGGTTCGGATCCGACCGTTTCATTGCGATGAGGCCAGGCCCTTCCTTCCGGGGCTTATTCGGTGGGCGCAAGAACAGGTGGCGAAGACAGCTTAGCGCGTCTACCCGCGTCGCCAAGTCCAAAGCAAGCTTCTACGGCCACCTGTCTCACCCGCATGACTGCACTGCAGCAACGCCTCTTCTCCCACCTTGGCCTCCGGCGATTCGTCCCCGCACCCCGTTAGGTCATACGCGATACAACCCGCAAACCATTCCGCAGGAATGGTTTGCCCGGAAACTCGCTGATATCTTGTAAACTCCCGCTAGGAAATCTTGCCGGCCGAGCCACATCGAGGTCGAATCGGGCTTTTTCGTCAGCCTCCAGTGGCTGCGACGCTTTCAACCGCGAGCAGTTCGCTCCAGCGGGATCGCCTGCACGACGCTCTGAAGCCTCTCCATCGCATCCACGTAGCGCTTGAAGAAGATCTGGGAGATCCTCCTTTGAATGGTGTAGCCCACTGCAGGGTTCTCGTTCAGAATCTGGCGCAAGACCCCGCCCTTGACTTTGAGCACCTCCGAGTCCTCTACGCACTCGGCGTTTAGGAGATACCGCTGTGTCTCCACAAGGGAGGAGACGCCGAAGATGCCTCCTTCAGGGAGGGGAGGATGGACAGTAACCCCTGCGCCGGGTTTCGGCCAGGCTGGTTTCCGCGCTCCAGGAACTCGGCGCAGGGGTTACTGTCCCTGGTTTCCTGGTTTCCCTGCTTGCCGACCCCGAACCCGGATGCGGCTGCCGACGCCGATCTGGTCGAACTCGTGCCGCTGACCGTCCACGTCGGGGCTCTTCGGATTTGAAGAGGCACGAACTGATCGCTCACCTGAAGAATTTGTCTAGTTGGGCTGCGAGCGGGGCGCGGTTCCGTGATGCCTTTCGCGCCACGTGGCCCGCTACGCTTGGATCCGCGAGCTGCCCAAAAGGTTCTCGGCCCTCAGGTACACGGGCGTAGCGAGCTTGCCATGGAAGCCTCGGGCAATGGCGTCAAGCGTTGACGTTCTCCATTCTGGAGCCATGGTGCAAAAAATAACTCGCCTCGCGTTCAGCATCGTCGCCAGACGCGCATATTTGTGAATGATCTTATTCTCTTCGCTAACAGCACCCGCCAGCTTCCCCTGTTTCTTCGCCTCGCCTATAGCCAGATCACCGTTCCATACGGCACAAAGGTCGATCTCGCCCGAAAGGTTTCCGTCGTCGCTGGAGAACTTGATCTCCGGACTGTAGTTGAATGGGTGCGAGGAGTTTTGGGACATGTAGTCGAGCCCAAGCGCTACCACCTTGCCGTCGTTCTTCAGGAACTGGTAAACAATCTCGTCCAGTTTGTAAAAGATCTGAGGAGCGCTCGGCTGCCTCCAGTGCTCGCGACGGATCGTCTGTTCTCGCCCGCAGCGCGTACAGCGAAACCGGTCTGAGAGGCTGGCCAACGAGTACCACTCCACGTGCGTGCAGGCGGAGCACCCCAACACGAGCCCCCGGTAGAGGACTCCCGATGCGGTGAGGCTGTCGAGTAACGCCACTGCAGCGTTCTCGTTACCTCCCAGGACCTTTTGAACCGCGCGCAGGTCCAGGTAGGTGCGTTTGTCCCCGTGCAGTACGCAGCCCTCATCGTAGGTGCCCTTATCCCGTTTGGAGTGATCAAGATATTTCTCAAACACCTCGGCTGATCGATCGCGGAATAGCCGGGCGGCCTCCGCGACGCCGCCAAGCTTTTGGAGCGAGTCTCGCTGGTAGATCCCCTTATCGGAGATCTCACACTTCAGGCCGACGGCGGCCGCGACGGATGAGACAGCCGCAAAGGTATCGAAGAGTCGGATCCGAGGGTGATGAAGATTCGGGATGATGTCGTCGTTGAAGATTAGGCCTGGGCCAGGACTCGCGTACGCCAGTGAGTGCCGAGACACGCGGACGCCGAGGGTGCCCACCGACCAAGCGAGATACCGGTTGATGAGTTCGATCAGGACAGCCCGCCCCGGCGTCATTCGAGGCACGCGACGTTCCTTGGCCATCGCTTCAGGCCTTGGCGCACCGGCGGCCCGGCCGCACTTCGTCTCGGGTGCATGCAGCTTCGTAGAACTTGAAGTTATCCGGAAATGCCTTCCGAAACTGCAGTGCGATCCCTCGCCCCATGACTCCGACGCAATTCACGGTGTTTACGAGGGCTTCGGCATCGGCCGCCAGAATGTCGCCTTGCTTTAGCTCGACCATTACGTTCGTTCTCTCACGGATGCCGCCCGTCTCGCCAGAACCTGATCCAGAGTCAGCGAGGCTCGCTCGCTAACCCGCTTTGCCGGCTACCAGCACGCGCGAGGGATAAAAGATTTGGCGCGCGGTACGGTCGTAGGAAATGGAGAACCCGCCGGCGGCGATCCATTCGGTGGCTTGTTGTTCCACCTGCCTGCCCCAGAATGCCGGCACGAGACTCCCTAGCGTCCGGTAAATGCTATTGAAGATCGGCGTATTCTGGCCGATCAGCACCAGCGTCAGACGGCCGGCCGGACGCAGCACGCGGTGAAATTCCTTGAGCGTGAGCAGGATATCTTGAGCCGAAAGCAGCTCCAGCAGATAGCAGCAGAAGATGGCGTCGAAGCTTTCCGGGCGGAATGGCATATGCCGCGCATCCACCGCCTGGCACCATGCCCGGGCCGCGGGGAACTTGCGGCGCGCGGTGCGTTCGGTGCGGGCGGCCATATTCGGAGACAGGTCCACGCCCACCGTGGCGCCCGTCGTGTTGGCGCGAACCAACCGCCGGAACATCTCGCCGCTGCCGGTGGCAACCTCCAATACGCTGGCGCCGTCGCGCAGGCCCGACGCGGCCAGGGCGGCGCGATGCGCTCGCGAGTGAAACAGCATAGTGGAAACCGGATAGACCGCCGCCAACCGGTCGTACACCCGTCGCGTACTCTGCGCCAGCGTGGCCGGCAGCCCGGCAATTGGCCAGACGCTTACCTGCTCGTCAATTCTCGACAAATTCTCTCCTCATTTCTTTCGGAGCGCACGCGGGCTCAGGAAACCGCCGCCATATGCGTTTCGAGCTCCGGCACTTCCATCTGGATGCGCGTGCCGCGTCCGGTCTGGCTCTCAATCCACATCCGGTAATTGTTGCCGAATAGCACTTTCAACCGCTCGTTCACGTTGTTGACGCCGATCCCCATGCCGTGGTCGAGCAGGGATGCCAGCTTGGTCTCCGAAATGCCCACGCCGTCGTCTTCCACCACCAGGAACAATCGCGATTCGGTGCGGTGGGTATGAATCCGAATGGTGCCGCCTTCCACTTTGCCGCTTAAGCCGTGTTTGATCGAGTTCTCCACCAGCGGTTGTAACAGCATGCTGGGGACCAGCATGCCGAGCGTATCGTCCGCCACGTCGCGCACAAAGTGCAGTTTTTCGCCAAAGCGCACCACTTCGATGGAAAGGTAGTCTTCGATGAAGCTCAGCTCTTCCGCCAGGGTGGTGAAGTTGTCGTGCATGCGAAGCAGCCGGCGCAAGATCTTCGAAAGCTTCACCACCATCACGCGCGCCTGGTCGGGATTGGTGCGGATGAGCGACGACACCGAATTCAGCGTATTGAACAGGAAATGCGGATTGATCTGGCTGGTGAGAGCAGCCAAACGCGCTTCCACCAGCAGGCGTGCCTGCTCTTCGAGCTTCTTTTCATTGCGCGTGTTGTTCCAGATTTTGAGCGGAATCGTCACCGCAAAGAGGGTGGTGGCGTAGAGCGCGATTTCGGTCAGCGCATGGGTGGGCGCCAGATGCAGGTAGAAGATTTTTTTCGGAGTCATCGCGCCCAGAGTTTGGCGCAGAAACTCGGCCACTAGAATGGCGGCCAGGAAAATCAGGTGAAAGGCGGTGCGATGATAATTCCGGCTCTCGCGGAAGAAGCGCCAGAGATTCAAATCGAAAAACGGCGAAAAACGCCAGATTTCCTCCGCGTCGGGCGCCAGATCGCGCAACATGCCGGCCATCACGCCGATGCCCGCCAGCAGCGGCAAAGTCAGCCATTCCCCGTTGAACAGGGCCGGCAGCGCGATGAGGATACCGGAGGCGAGGCCGGTAACGTAACCGCCCAGCAGGCCGGCGAGCAAGCTGCCTTCCAACCCCAGGTCGGCGCCCTTGTACGTATCGCCGCTGTAAATACGCACGCCCGCGCTGGCTCCGAACACGACTGCCAGCCACAAGCCCAGCGTCAGGCGCTCGGAAAGCGTGCGGTTCTCCCGCATCAGCATCGCTTTAAAGTGCTTCGATCGGGCCAGAATACTGGCGATGGCGGCCATTGTGCCGAGCTTCACCAGCAGCGATACCAGGTAACCTTCGAGCATTCCTTGATCGAAGCCATTATAATAGACGCATAAAGGTTGAATCAGAGCAACGCATGAGCCATACCCCCGCGTTGCGGCTGGAAAAGGTTGCCGAAGCGGATTTTCCTACCGAATTCGGCCTGTTCCGCATCTACGGATTTCGCGGCCGCATCAATCGAACTACCGAGGAAGCCGTGGTTTTGCGCATGGGCGACCTTGATGGCGGCGACCCTCCGCTGGTCCGCATACACTCGCAATGCCTCACTGGCGACGTGTTCCACAGCCTGCGCTGCGATTGCCGCGCTCAGCTTGAAATGGCACTCGACAGCATCGCCGCCGCCGGCCGCGGTCTGTTGATCTACGAAAACCAGGAGGGGCGCGGCATCGGTCTGCTCAATAAGCTGCGCGCCTACGAACTGCAGGACCAAGGCGCCGACACGGTCGAGGCCAACCAGAAGCTTGGCTTCGATTCCGTCCTGCGCAGCTATCT
>JBEKYD010000135.1:0-19694 GCA_049511335.1 Bryobacteraceae bacterium
GGATCGACAACCTCGATGAGGTTCAGTCCGACCTGGACAGCGTTGCGCAGGTATTCGAAGGAGATCGGCGCCTGCTCGAAGGTGACGAGCACGCCCGTGGTCGAGCCACCGGGATTGGGGACGTTGTAGGTGAAGGCCTTCCACGGTCCCTGCATGGCTTCCCAGAACGCCTTGAGCTGGTTGGCTTCGGCCCAGTTCAGGTTTTGGTGCTTGAACTGAAACTTGCGTGGGCCGATGCCGACGTAGTACCGCTGCTCCTGCTTGGCGTCGAGGCTGCCGAAGCGATGCACGATCACCGGGCGTTCGACGGAGAAGCCGAACGGGTATTGCGTGGTGAGTGGGAATGTCTGGCCGGAGTTGATTACCGTGGGGACGGCGATGCGACCGATAGTGTCGGACATGGGTTATCTGAAAATACCTTTGACTGCGCGGCGAACTTGAGTCCCTCTGTGCTGCTAATATCCGAACATGGATGAGAAGATTCCTCTCACGCTCCGCTATGTGAAAAACGGGGGCGGTGGCAGATGGTGGCAAGCAGCGAAGGGAAATCAGCAGGTCCATCTTGGATGGAAAGGCATGCCCTCCGAACTATTGCTCAAGCCCGACTTCACCGAGATTAAGCGAAGGATGACTGAGCAATACGGATCAAAGCGCGGGGCCACCCAAGATTTCAACCAACTCCGCGACCTTCTCGACAAGCCGAGCAGGCATGTGTGGATCACGTTCGAAGATCGCTATCTGTGGTGGTGCACGGTTGGTGACGGAGCAACAGTTAACCCCGACGGAGAAAGCATGAAAAGAGGAAACTTCTGGCTCACCTGCAATCGCCCCTGGTCCAATCGGTCCGTTGATGGAAAGCTTCTAGCCATGACCGACTTGCCTGGAACGGTCACAACCGTCGCTGGCTTTAAGGGTACGGTCTGCACGCCGAGAGCATGGCAGGAGATTCTTCGGATAATCAGCGACGAAAAAGACCCAGACGCTGCATCGGCAGCTTCGGCTCGCGCTGCCTACAGGCAAGCGGTTGAGAAGATTGTCAAGAGGCTATCTCCGCAGGACTTCGAACAACTGATTGACCTCATCCTTTCGCGCACAGGGTGGGCGAGGATTTCCACCCTCGGGAAAACTATGAAGGGTATTGACCTCGAAGTCGAGAATCGCACCGCCGATGAGATTGCCTTTGTGCAAGTCAAGAGCGCCGCAACCCAGAACGTGCTAAATGATTATGTCGAGCAGTTCAAAAATCAGCGTGACCGGTACGCACGGATGATCTTTGCAGTCCATTCACCGAATGGCACGCTCACCGCTCCGGTCGATGAGCCGGTGCACTTGTGGACCTGTGACCGGGTTGCAGAGTTCGTTGTCCATACAGGTCGCGCTACATAATAAGATGCGTCCAGGTACACCGGATCGACCTCCCCCTCGGGCACTGACGAGGTCCGGCTCGAATACTATCGTCTTCAGAAGATCAGCGAAGGCTCAATTTCACTGCACGGACGGGGACGCCCGCCCGCTCGACGGCCCCACTGAGGTGGGCAGTGGCTTGGTGCGGGAACAGCCGGTGCCGCTATCGCAGCTCATCGACATCGTCAATGAGCGGTTCGGCACGGATTTCAACCAGGCCGACCAACTTTTCTTCGACCAGATCGTTCAGGTGGCGGTTACCGACGAGGGACTGCAACAGGCCGCCGCCGTGAACCCGGAGGACAAATTCGAGCTGGTGTTTAAAAATCTGCTGGAACGCCTCTTCGTGGAGCGGATGGACCAGAATGAGGAAATCTTCGTCCGCTTCATGAATGATGAGCCGTTCCAGAAGATTGTGACGACATGGATGGCAACGGAGGCTTATCGACGATTGCGGAGCACTCTAGGAGCCTCAGTCCGGCCTACTGGAGTCCCACCGGCCTAGGCTGCGGCCGTCGACAAGCTGGGCAGCGCGCGGGCTGTGGTTGATTCCGGCTGGCCAATCTACAAGGGTCAGAACGTCTTCCCTGCTGGGCCGTCCGGTGACCCGATGGGGTACTGGGACCCGGAACGCTCCATAGTTGATTCGCTGCGCCTGTATGCTTACCGCCACCTGTTTGATTTCTCCAAGCTGTACGCCGTCCGGCAGATTTCCCAGTTGTTGACCGCGTGCCCGGTTCCCCAGGACACGGCGTTCCAAAACACCGTCCACATGGTGCAACTTGCAGAAGACTTCCCATTGAACCTGTACTTCATGTCCCGAATCCCTCAATGGTTCGCGGTCAAAGTTCTGCGTACCAGCATCATTGAAGACCTGACCACCACATGGTTCAAACGCGGGTTATTGTTGCTTCCGATACCGGCCCAGCGCGGCCATGAAGACATAGCGGCGCTACGGAATGCCGGGGCGCGTGTCATCACGCGGGACAAGGATTTGGCAAATGCTCACCGGCACGTGGAACGTCTGATACAGGAGAGTCTAAAAAAATCGCTGGCGCAACTGTTCGCGGAAAACAACCCTGTGGTGGCAGATGCGGACCTGACAGGGGCATCATCAGCGGCTGAAGTGACAGCGGTTCACGAACAGGGAAATGAAGTGGTCAGCAATGAAATGTTCTTCCGCATCCGGCTGCCGAATCCCGCGCTGCGCAAGTACGTCACCTACATGCTGGGCCGCATGCTGGATGAAGACGAAGATGTAACGCTAGACGTGGACGCGCTGGGCAAGCTGGAAGTACCCGCGAATCTGGAAGCCGTGGCCGCAGCTATTGACCAGATGCAAAGCACGGACCCGGCCAGCGCGTTCCAGGACGCGCAGATGGATCTTGATCGCGTGGTGGCCGGGTTGTTCGGCATGGCGGAAGAGGATTTGAATTACATCACGTCTACCATGACGAACGATGGCTTTCTGAAACAGCTAAAGCCCAGCTTGGAGCATCGCGGGCTGCGCATCCAGCCGTATGCGGACCACAGCCAGGAGGACCGCTACGCGTAAGAGCGGTCATCCACTTGAAGTTGTGAGGCGAATTGAGGGTTCGCGAGTCGATCGGCGTCCGGTTTTGCAGTGCCGTTAACCAAAAGTGCACGGGCGTGGTGAGAGACTGAGAAATTCCCCCTAGAAAGTCGTGGGCGGCCCGGTCAACCAGCCGCCGGTGACATTGCCGGGTCTCAAGGAGAGGCCGCATTCCCGCAATATTTGGCCAGTTCCGGCGACTCCACGTCGCCGCCCTGTCAACCAGAAGAGCAGAGAGTTCGTCGTGGAGATGTTTGGCTCCTCAGGTAGGACTCGAACCTACAACCCTTCGGTTAACAGCCGAATGCTCTACCATTGAGCTACTGAGGAGTATTTGCCGCCAGCGACTATTATAAAACAAGGTGGGTGCGAAATGCCACAACTCGCCGAGGACTTGAGCAGGCCGGCGCCCGGGGTTACGTCATCGCGGCGATCACCGCGCCGGTAAACTCGGCCGTGGAAGCCTTGCCGCCAACGTCGCCGGTCAGGTGGGCGGCGCCGGCGTAGACCTTGGTAATCGCCGCTTGGAGGCGCGCGGAGGCATCTCGCTCGCCAATGTGAGCCAGCATCAGCACGGCCGATTGCATGAGCGCCGTCGGATTGGCCAACCCCTTGCCGGCGATATCCGGCGCCGTGCCGTGTACGGCTTCGAAGATGGCGTGATGATCGCCGATGTTCGCTCCGGGCACGATTCCCAGGCCCCCTACCAAGCCCGCCGCCAGGTCCGAAACGATATCGCCATAGAGGTTCGGCAGCACCAGCACGTCGAACGTTTCCGGGCGCATCACCAGTTGCATGCAGGCGTTGTCCACGATCAATTCGTTGTAGGCGATCTCGGGGAACTGCGCAGCCACTTCGCGGCAGCACTTCAAGAACAGGCCGTCGCTCAGTTTCATAATGTTGGCCTTGTGGATGGCCGTCACTTTTTTCCGCCCGTCGCGCCGCGCATATTCGAAAGCCGCTCGCGCAATTCGCAGCGACGCCTTTTCGGTGATGATTTTCAGGCTCTCCACCACGCCCGGCACTACTTCGTGCTCCAGGCCGGAATACAGGTCCTCCGTGTTTTCGCGAAAGATCGCCATATCGAGCGGCAAATCCTGGAAGCGCGTCTTCAAGCCGGGAAGTATGCGGATCGGCCGAAAGTTGGTGTATAGCCCCAGCTTCTTCCGCAGCGCCACGTTGATGCTGGCGTGCCCCCCGCCGATGGGCGTGGCGGTGGGTCCTTTCAATCCAACCCGCGTCACTTCCAGAGACGCGAGAACTTCGTCGGGCAACAACTGGCCATAGTCGTGGAGCGCCTGCGCCCCCGCTTCCACCTGCTCCCACTCGATGGCCGCGCCGGCCGCTTCCACCGCGCGCGCGGCGGCCGCCGCCACTTCGGGGCCAATACCGTCGCCGGGAATCAGCGTAATCTGATGAGCCATCCAAGCTTATTATAGAGGTGGGTGGCATCGTGATTCCGAATTGGGCCGAGGAGCGGCGTGGCATGGTAGCCACGCAAC
Organism: Bryobacteraceae bacterium; assembly: GCA_049511335.1. GTDB lineage: Bacteria > Acidobacteriota > Terriglobia > Bryobacterales > Bryobacteraceae > JBEKYD01. Next base: position 4,480 of record JBEKYD010000135.1, read on the forward strand.
TGGCGGCGCGTGGCATCTCGGACGAGCGCGTGCTGCGCGCCATGTACGAAATTCCGCGGGAGCAATTCGTGCCCCTCGAGCTGCGGATTCAAGCTTACGCGGATGCTCCGCTCGGCATCGGTTTCGGGCAAACCATTTCGCAACCCTACATGACCGCTCTCATGGCCGAGGAGTTGCGTTTGAATGGTTCGGAAACCGTGCTGGAGGTGGGAGCTGGTTCCGGTTATGCCGCGGCCGTACTCGCCATGCTGGCCGCGCGCGTGGTCACCATCGAATTCGTTCCCGCCTTGGCCGACCTGGCCCGCGAAAACCTGCGCCGCACCGGACGCGGCGCGAACGTGCTCGTCATTTCCGGCGACGGTCGTCTGGGTTATGAAGATTGGGCCCCCTACGACGCGATTTCCGTGGCCGCCGCCGCGCGGGAAATTCCCGCCGCTCTGATTCGGCAATTGCGCGACCCCGGCCGCCTGGTGATGCCCGTCGGCGGCACTGCCGAACAGGAACTGCGCGTGGTGACCAAGCACGATGGCCAGATCGAAACGTCGGTCGCCACCTACTGCCGGTTCGTCCCGCTGCGGGGCGGGAAGGACTGGTGCTGAATGCGGCTTCGCACCGCCCAGGACCGCCTCAAGATTGAGCACAGCATCATCGATGGCTTGCGCCCCGTGCTGGAAGAGGCGTTGGCTGCGAGTGCCGAAATCCGGTCGATCATCCCCGGCGTGATCCGGCCGGTGCGCGATGCCAGGGGCCCCATCAAGATTCGCGTCACCGTGCCCACGCAAAACGGATGGAAAGCCATCGCCTTGAGCGCCGGCGCCCGCCAGGAGTTGTTCGTCAGCACGGGGTGGACAAAACAGGAATTGGAAAAGGCATTCGCGCGGGCCGGGGCCCAGGTCTAAGCCGGCAATCGAAGGGGCACAAACATTGGCCGGCATGTGCATGCCGAGAGATATTCCGCCAGTTCCGGCATGAATTTTCCGCGCCGCCACCGTCAGAAGGCGGGGAGAATATAGCCACAGATGAACCGATAAACACCGATTTCCGTGTCGATCTGCGCTCACCCGTGGCTATTCTCTTCTAATTTCCGGCTCCGCTCCCTCGGCCGCCGCGGCCGCCGGCGGGCGCCGGTTCGGGCAGGTCTTTGCGCGGCAATTTTTCCGGCCGCGTGGCGGCGTTGTACACGAAGACCGCTTCGACGATCGCCATCTGCTCCATGTCGGCCTGTTGGATGCGGTCGTACACGTCCATGTTGGAATGGTGCGTACGCGTTTCGTAATCCATCGGGTCCTGAATAAACTGGAAGCCGGGCAAACCGACGCGGTCGAACGACTGGTGATCCGTGCCGCCGGTGTTGCGGATCGTAATCACGCCTGGAGTCAGGTCTTTCAGCGCGGCAAACCATTGCTCGAAAATGGGCCGCACCATTTCGTTCTCTTGCAGGTAAATGCCGCGAATCCGCCCGGTGCCGTTATCCACGTTGAAGTAGCCGGCGAAACCGTCGTGCTCGGCGGTGGGCTTCATGACGGCGGGATCGGCAAAGTGCGCCTTGATGTATGCGGCCGAGCCCAGCAGTCCTTCCTCTTCGCCGCCCCACAGCGCCATGCGCACGGTGCGGTCCATTTTCAGGTTGAGCGACTTCAGAATGCGCATCGCTTCCATGGCCACGGCGCTGCCGGCGCCGTTATCGGTGGCGCCCGTGCCCATATGCCAGGAATCGAAGTGGCCGCCCACCATCACCAGCTCGTTGGGCTTGGTCGAGCCCGGAATCTCGGCGATCACATTGAACGAATCCGTGTCGCTCATGTCGAACTTGGTCTTGATATCGAATGCCAGCTTCACCGGCACCTGGTGCTCCAGCAGGCGCGCGATGCGGTTGTAGTTTTCGGCGGTGATGGCAACCGAGGGAATGTTCTTGGTGGGATCGCCGGTGCGGGGCGAGCCGTTGCTGGCGAAAACCGTGCCGCTCTCGCCGCGCGCCGACGCCGTCACCGTGGCCAGCACACCTTCATCGGCAAAAAAGGTGCGTTGCTTTTCCTGGAACGCCTGGCGTTCTTCCGGGGTCATATTCGCCAGTGCGGCAAATGGACCGCCGCGCCCGCCGCGGCCGGCAGCGTTGCCCGTAGGCAGCGGTTCGGGAACCATCGCTAGTAACTCGTCATCGGAATAGCGGTGCGCCAGCGGCGTGGTGGGGAACGGCAGCTCCGGCACGGCCGCGCTCAGCACGATCTTGCCCTTCAGCTTGCCGCGCCACTTGTCGAGATCGGCCGGCTCCTGGATCTGGGCCAGGATCGCCTCACCGGTAATCGTCCCGCCGGTGCTTCCGCTCCATGCCTGCGGATAGCCGACGATGGGCATGTAAGTGGGCTCGACCATGGCGCCGGTGTATGCGGTGATTTCCCAACTCGGGATGGCGCCGCCGCGGCCGCCGGCCGTTGCCCACTTTTCCAGGTGAACGTTGCTCAAACCCCATTCCTTGAGCTGGCCCACCGCCCAATCGCCGGCCCGGCGGAACTGCGGAGAATTGGTCAGGCGCGGGCCGTAGCGGTCGGTGAGGTTATACATAATGTTCATGACTTGCGAGTTGACGCGGCCGGCGCCGCGGCCGCCACCGCCGCCAAAACCTCCTCCTCCGCCGCCAATCTCGGCGGTCTTGATTTTGTGAATGACGTTCAGGTCTACGTGCTCGGCGGCTTGCTGAGCTACGATCAGCAACGGAAGGAGCAGCGCAAGGAGCAGCGCAAGAAAAAGGACGAAGAGTTTGTTTCGAGACATCGGTTTAGTCTTTAGAGCATACCAAACGTTAAAGAACTCCGTTTAGGTGCTGCGGGGGAAGAAATGCCGTGGCGGCTGCCGCCGCAATGGTAGCCTATCCGGATGGAGAGCCAAGCGGCGCCGCCGCGCGCGCTGCGGAGAGAACTCGGCCTCACCGACCTCGTGCTGGCGCAGGTCCTGAACGTGGTGGGCTCGTCGTGGGTGGGGATTGCCGCCAAGCTGGGCCGCGCGCACATGGTCTATTGGCTGGCGGCCATGGCGCTGTTCTATCTGCCGCTGGCGGCGGTGGTGATCTGGCTCAACCGGCTCATGCCTCTCGAAGGCGGCCTGTACCAGTGGGCCAAAGCCGGATTCGGCGAAATGGCCGGATTCCTGACGGCCTGGAATTTGTGGTTCTATGCCGTGGTCTCCGCCGCCAGCATCCTGTTCGTGATTCCCACCGACATTTCCTTCATGATCGGTCCGGCGGCGGTGTGGCTTCCGGCGAGCAAGGTCGGCACGTTGGCCGCGATCGGCGCCGCCATGGCCGGCATCACGCTGGTGGCAATTCACGGCCTCGACATCGCCAAATGGCTGCACAACACCGGCAGCGCCATGATCCTGCTGGCCTACGTCATCCTGCTGGCTTTGCCGGTTTGGGCGTTGGTGCGCGGCGCGATTCCGCATTACGACCCGCTGCCCTGGGTGCGGCCGAAACCGAGCTGGTTCAGCCTGGCGGTGTTCGGGCAAATGACCGTAGGTGGGTTGAGCGGCTTCGAATACGTGGCCATTCTGGCGGGCGAGTGCCGGCATCCGGAAAAGACCATCGGGCGCAGCGTAGTAATCGCCACGCCGATCATTGCCGCCATGTTCATTCTGGGCACCAGCTCCGTGCTGGCGTTTCTCTCCGGCCAAAGCATCAACGTGATCGGCCCGATTCCGCAGACCATGCGCACCGCCATGGGTCCGCGCATCGCGCCATTCGCGATTCTGCTGCTGCTCGGCCGCGCCGTGGCCGCCGCGAGCCTCCTGTTTACCGGCCTGACGCGCCTGCCGATGACGGCCGGTTGGGATTGCCTCGTGCCGGCTTGGTTCTCACGGCTCAGTCCGCGCCGCGGCACACCGGTTCATTCCATCCTCTTTACCGCCGCGCTGATGATGAGTCTCATCCTGCTGAGTATGCTGGGCGTGCACGAGCAGGAAGCCAGCCAGTTGCTCACGGTGGCCTCGACCGCCCATTACGCCATCGCCTACGCTTCCCTATTCGCCATCCCGGTATTCGGCGCGAGGGCGGTAGTATCGCGCCTCCCCCCATGGCTGAAATTCCCCGCCGCCGCCGGCATGTTGACAAGCCTGGTGAGCATGGCGATCACCGTGTATCCGATTGTCGACGTGGTCAGCCGTGCGGCCTATGCCGCGAAGATTTGCTCGGTGGTGGCGATTGTCAATGCGCTGGGGATTCTGATCTATCGGGCGCGGCCGGGGAGGGTGGGGTGAGAGCGGCGGTCCCTAGTCTGTCCCCGCGTTATTCGTCGGTCTAATCTGAATTTCCCCATCCTTACCCAAATTTCCTATTCCTTATCCCTTGGGGTACCCCAGAGGTCCCCCCAGTGCGTCCACGAATCACCCGTCAAACGACTGCGCCGAGCCGCGGGTTTCCGGTGCAGGGCTATCCGCCGCACGTTTCTTCTGAGGGCTGAAAACCAGAAGCACGGATTCGGAAAAGCGGAACACCTCGCAATTCCCGCAGATGTACGATGGGGAAATGCACAAGCCCAGAGTAGTTCTGCCCTTTGGCGCCGGACGAGAAGGTTGGGTGTCGAGGGAGAGCGCATCCCGTGCCGGCCTTTCGCGCCGTGGATTCCTGGCCGCTTCGGGCGTATCGGCTGCCGCTGTTGCGAATCCCGGGCTCGCAGCGGCCCAGGCCGCTGGCGCCAAGCCAGGCGACCTCCCGGATCTGACGATCCAGCAGGTCCTGGTGTACAACATCGATTCGAGCAGGGCGGGCGGCGCCAACGGCGGCCAGTCGCAACTGGCGGGCATTATCACGAACAGCGGAATCGAAGGCAACTATACGCTAGGGAAAAGGTACTGGCATCCCAACTGGAGCAACCTGGGATGGCTGGAGTACGCCAAGCCGGTGTTGATCGGGAAGAGCGTGCTCGATCTTCCGGCGCTCACCTCGCAATGGAAGCCGGAGTTGCGCCGCCTGGGGCAGCTCTCGTACACGTCGGCGATCGACAATTGCCTTTGGGACGCGCTGGGCAAAGCGGTAAACCTGCCCGTGTACCGTATTCTTGGAGCGTATCGCGACAGGGTGAAGGCCTATGCCAGTTCGCAGCATCACGCCAAGATCGAAGACTTCGTGAACGAAGTCCGCGAGATCAAAGGGCAGGGGTTCCCGGCGTATAAGATTCATCCGCCCTCGCCCAATGGCGGCCACGATTACAGGCTGGACATCGAAGTTATCAAGGCGGTGCGGAAGGCGGCGGGCGACGACTTTACGCTGCTGCACGATCCGGTGGGCGTTTACACGCGCGAGGAGGCCTTCAAAGTCGGACGGGTGCTCCAGGAACAGGACTACGTATGCTATGAGGATCCCATACCGACCGACGATATCGACGGTCTGGTGCGGCTTAACCAGGCGCTCGATATCCCCATTCACATCGGCGAATTCATCTTTTCGCCGTACAACTACGCGGAGTACATACGGCGGGGCGCCATGGACGTGGTGCGGTTCATCGTGGACAACGTCGGTGGGATCAGCGGCGGGATGAAAATCGCGCGCCTGGCCGAGCTATTCGGCATGCAATGCGCGCCGCACAATTGGGGCGAGGGATTCGACCATGCCGTCCATTTTCACTGCGAGCTCGCCATGCCGAACAATGTGTGGTTTGAAATGACGGTGCCGCAGGGATCGAGCGACCGGCCGTATGTAAAGGACCGTTTCCGTGTGTCTAAAGACGGCTATGTCTATGCGCCGGTGAAGCCCGGTCTGGGCCTCGAACTGGACCGTGCCATGCTAGAGAGAGTTACCGTGAGGATCGACCGCTGAGGAGTCGACCGTTGGACCGGAAGGAGGCAAATCGATGAGGATTCATTTAGAGGCGCCCGGCAGGCGGGCATTCCTGAATACTCTTGGTGGCATCGCTTTCGGCGCGGCGTTGCACCGAACGGTGCTTGCAGGCGAAACCAAACCGCTGCGCGGAGTGTTTCCCATCGGCCAGACGCCAGTCACACCATTCGACCGACTCGATCTGGAGTGTCTCGAAAACGAGGTCAAATTCTGCAATCGTTATAGGGTGCACGGCTTCGTCTGGCCTCAGATTGCCAGCGGCTGGGACACCCTTTCGGAACGGGAACGGCTGAGCGGCGCAGAAGCCATCCTGGCGGCGGGCAAAGGCGGCAACACCTCGCTCGTCATCGGCGTGCAAGACAGAGACAACAATACCGACCGTTCCGTGGCGTACGCCAAACATGCAGCCAAGAACGGCGCAGACGCCATTATCTCGCTACCGCCGGCAAAAGCCAGCGACCGCGCGATGATCGATTACTACAAGGCCATCGGAGAGGCTACCGATTTGCCGCTAATCGTGCAGACTCGGGGCGACATGAGCGTGGACCTGGTGGTAGAGATGTTCCGCCGGATTCCCACGATGAAGTGCGTGAAGGACGAAGCCGGCAATCCGCTGGCGCGAATCCGGGAGATCCGCGAGCGAACCGAGGACCGTCTTGCCGTGTTCTCCGGTAAAGGCGTCCGCACCATGATTGACGAGATGCGGCTGGGCTTTTCCGGTCACTGCCCGACGACGGCGCTGTCCGACTTCTATGCGGCAGCATTCGATCTCTGGCACGCCGGCAAAAAGCGAGAAGCATTCGATATGTTCGGCAGGATCCAGGCGTTCAACTCGATTACGGGCGCTCAGGGGTATCTGATGGTATTGCGAGGTATGTTCAAGGAAGACACCAGGGTCCGCGGCAGCGGAGGCGGCGCAGCAGGACCGCTGGAAGCCGCCGCCAAGCAGGCAGTTCGGGACGCCTGGGATGAATTCATGAAGCCTTACCTGCGCCGGTAAGGCCTTGGCCGAGCGCTGCGCTCGGGCGCGCTACTGCTACGGAGTTAGAATCGATTCCATTGGAGGACTTGAAATGTCAGAGCCGACTGATCTCCCGCGGCGCGAGTTTCTCGGCGCCGTTTCTTTGGCCACGCTCGTTTCGGGCTGCGTGGCTGCCGCCGACGATGAGCGAAGCGGAGAGATGATTTACCGCAAATTGGGCCGCACCGGCGAACGCGTCTCCGCCATAGGCCTGGGCGGCTATCACATCGGCATGCCGGAGGAAGAGGAATCTATCCGGCTCATCCGTTCTGCCATCGACCGCGGCATCACATTTCTCGACAATAGTTGGGATTACATGAACGGCAAGTGCGAGGTCCGTATGGGCAAGGCCTTGCGCGATGGCTACCGGCAAAAGGTCTTTCTGATGACGAAATTCGATGGCCGCACCAAACAGGCCACCGCTGCCCAGATCGATGAATCGCTGCAGCGTCTCCAAACCGGCCATGTCGACCTGATGCAATATCACGAAAACATCCGGATGGAGGATCCGGATCGTTTTTTTAATGACGGAGTGGTAGACGCGCTGATCGAAGCCAAAACGGCCGGGAAGATTCGCTACATCGGCTTTACCGGTCACAAAGATCCGGCGGTGCACCTGCGCATGCTGGAGGTGGCGCAGGCCCATGGTTTCCATTTCGACACGGCGCAGATGCCGCTGAACATACTGGACGCCCAGTTTCGCAGCTTCGCGCACGAGGTGGTACCCAAACTGGTGGCGCAGGGAATCGGTGTGCTGGGCATGAAGCCCATGGGCGACGGTAATCTACTGAAGGGAGGTCTCACCACAGGGTTGGAATGCCTGCGCTACGCCATGGGGCTGCCCACCTCCGTGGTGATCACCGGGATAACCGATCGAAAGACGCTCGATCAGGCGTTCGAAGCCGCCAGAACGTTCAAGCCGTTTGGCCAGGAAGAGCTTTCGGCCCTCTTGGCGCGGACGCGCGAGGCGGCGCTATCCGGCCGGTATGAGCCGTTCAAAACGACCACCAAGCACGATGGCACGGCGCGCAACCCCCAATGGATGGGCTGATTCAGGCAACTTGCGGCTGGGCGGCATCGCGCCTGACCCATTTGTAGGCGGCGACCGAGTTCTTCCAGAAGTACTTTTCGGCGGCGGGACCGCCCTTTGCGGCGAAGTAGTCCTGAACGATCTTGACGATGGCCGGGAGCTGGTCCACCGCCGGTCCGTTTGGCCAGTCGCTAGCGAAGAGCAGCCGATCCTCGCCAAATATGTCGAAGAGACTGTCGAGAACCGGCTTATAAACACGGGGATCGGTGGAGGGCCTTCCGCCGGCCATACGCATCGCTTCGGAAAGCTTGATGTAAACCTGGGGCCGTTGGGCCAGTTCCTTGAGCTTTGCTTCGACGGCGGTCCTCGCAGTTGCATCCAGGCGCGCCATCAAAGATGGCAGGTGATCGATGATCACTCGCAGATTTGGCACCTTGTCGGCGAGACGGAGCACCGCCTCAATCAGATCCGGCCGCGGGTTGGCTGTGTCTAGCGCCAGGTCCGCTTGCTGCATCAGCCGGACGCCCTCCACGAAAGCCTGGTTCGCCACCTGCCTCACGAGGTCATAACCCCAGAGATTGCCGTACCGGATACCGAGAAAGAGCTTGTTCTTGTGGTACCGGTCCAGGTATTCCTTGAATTCGGGCTTGTCGGGCTGGAGATTGCCGATGGCGCCGACCATCATGGAATCTGTTTCCTCTACCTCCAGCACCCAGAGGTTGTCTTCGATCCACGGACTGGCTTCGATCTCGATGGCGCCCACGATCCCCAACGGCGAGGCCAGTTTGCGATAGCGTGCAGGAAGCGCGGGCTCTTTATTTTCACCGCCGCCGGAATAGGGAGCGCCTTGCGGCCGGGTTTGGTCAAAGAGATGGATGTGGCAATCGATGATCGGGATCGGTTTCGCCTGAGCTTTGACTGGTCCGGCCACACTTGCGGCCAGGGCAACGCCAGTAGCCGAGGTCAGGAAAGCTCGGTGATCGAGCGCGCTCATGCCCATCAACTGTAACACCGAAGCGGATTGCTCGGCTCTCTGCCGTTCACGAGCCGGTACGGGAGAGCATGGCGGTGAGCAATCAGTCCCGGTGGTAAAAGCGGGACGGCCGGTAAAAGCGGGACGGCCTGAACTGCGTTGTTTTTCTGTGAGACTCCAAGCCCGCGCACGCACAGCACAGAAGAAATCCAGAAGAAATCACGCAGATCAGGCCGTCCCCTTCGTACCCCCTTCGTACCCTTCGTAGCCAGGCGACCAGCGCCAGGCAGGTGCCTTTGGCTAGACTCGAATGATGTCGCAGTGTTCGCCTGCCGGCTCCTGGTTCGTGGATATCAGGAAGGCCGCGCTGATCGCCTGTATCGCGGCCCTGTTGGGCCTCTCGATACCAACGTGGAGCCTTTCGCATTCGATGCTGGCGCGCGCGTCCATCGTAACCAGGGTCGCGGTCATCGCCGGAGGGCTTTGGTTGGCATTCAACGTGGTGCGGCTGGCGTACGTCCCATTCATTTACCCTCAGATTCGCAGCTATGCGCTGTACTATAAACGAACGCCGCCGCGGTTGTGGGACATGATGGCGGAGGCAGTGCGTTTCGCGCTGGGACAGGCCTGCCTGTTTGCCGCTCCTTTTATCGTGTGGCGCAGCGGTCCGCACGTGGAGAGCGCACCGCCGGAAGATGACCATCCGGACAGCGAGGGCGCGGCGCCTTCGGAAGCTCCGCTAGCGCCGTAGGACCTTTCACGGCCGCATCCCGAGCGCCTTCAGAAAGCCCGGGTTCACGCGCCGGTTCTCGAACCGGATCTGTTTCAGCAAATCGGCCAGCGCCGCCTGGGCATGCTCCACCGAAGGCCGCGCCTGGGGCCGTTTGTCTAATTCACCGACGCCGCCGGGCAGCTTGGCGTAAGCGACAAGCTCGTCCCAATAGATGGGTTTGGCGAATGTGACCACGCTGCTGGTTTTGTCCATCTTCTTGTACGGCCAGAAACACCAGCCCACCTGGTTCTCCTCCAGCAGGCCCCTGAATCTTGCGATCCATTCGTCGGTATTTTCGCCCGATTCGCCCAGCCAGACCGGCACGTTGTAGCGCTCGCGGAAATCGAGATACTCCTCGATCGCCGCGCGCGTGGGCTCCATCCAATATTTGTGAAAGGTGTACATGGCGTTCGCATCGAAGGGCGCGCCGAAAACTTTGAAGTTCGTATCCCACTGCGCGCCGCCGAGGATCACGATATGGTTGCGGTCTACCTCGCGGATGGCGGCGACGATCCTTTTATAGAGCGGCTCGAGCGCGGCATTATATTTCTGGAGATACGGGAACTGCGGGATCGGCTCATTCAGCAGGTCGTAGCCGAGCACCGCCGGTTCGTCGCGGTATCGTAAAGCGAGCCGCCGCCACAGGGCAATGGTTTCTTCCTGCGCTTGCGGGCTTTCGAACAGCCATGGATATCCCCAACTGTCGTCGATATTCGAGCCCGTCTGCCCGCCTGGCGCGGCGTGCAAATCGAGGATCACCGCGAGACCGGCCTCCTTGCACCAGCGCACCACGCGATCCAGCGTAACGAACCCCGCGCCGTTTTCCACGAATAAGGCGTGGTGCAGCGGTATCCGGACCGAGTTGAAACCAGCCTTCCGGATCAGTTCGATGTCGCCCTGGGAAATGTAGGTGTCGCGCCACTCGCGCCAGAACCGTTCGGTGACGTCCGGGCCCAGTAAGTCGCGAAACAACACGTCGATCTCGCGCGCCGACGAAGGTCCGTGGTCGAACCCGAACATGTAGCCTTCGGGAAGCAACCAGTTCCCGAGGCTGATGCCGCGGAGCGTCAACGGCCTCCCATCGGCGCCAGCGATCTGTTTGCCCTGTGCGCGGATGAACCCAGTTTGCGCCATGCTGCAATGGCCGAACCCCAGCAGCAAAGCGGGGAAAACGATAAAGATCCTCACGTCTGAATCATCGCATGCTTAGCCGATTCGGGTATAAAGCGCCGCCGCGCCGTCGGGGAAAGGGTAAAATACTAGACCGATTGCGGACAAAGCCAAACCCGTCGTCCGAAGTGCGGCATTCGCCGGAGCAAGAGCTTGCCCGCTTCATCGCAAAATTCACTCCGGAGATAGCTGCCCTCACCAGGGCAATCCGCGCCAGAATGAGACGGCTGTACCCCACGGCTCTAGAACTGGTCTACGACAACTACAACGCGCTGGCGATCGGCTTCGGCCCCACGGAACGGCCCTCCGAGGCAATCTTCTCAGGCATGGGTACGCCCTGGATTTTCTGGTAGCCCGTGTTGGTCAGGTTCGAGAGTTGCAGGAACGGGTGAACGCGGCCGCGTATAGGCGGCCCGGCGGTTTGACTTCGCGGCTTGAAAAAACAAAATTTCCTGGCGGGTAAATATAGCCATTTCTGTTGGTTAGGGCCAATTTTGGCCTCGGCCACCGGCGGGTGTGTTTTTGACAGTTTTGTGCATTTTACGGTGAAATCCGGTCTGTCGCGATCCACCGCCACGTGGCAACTTCGCTCCACACCGATCCGGGGCGAGGGATGCACAAGGACGAGCCGCTCCGCGGCGCGGGGGCGCAAATTGCGGCGGTATCGATAAAACCAATCATATCTGGCGATTAAGCCACACTACGGCGAACCCACCCCGCTTCGGGTTGTGCAATTTTATGCATTTTTACGCCTTTTTTTGGTTCGTAGCGCGGCAAAGTGTCGGGATGAGTCCCAGAACGACCGGCACGAGCGCCAGAGCCCGCCTCGTTCACTCTGGCTGGCGAGTTCCTCCCTCCACCATGATAGAACGGCGGCAAAGGGTTGTTTTTGGCCGGCGGTTTGTTTTCAGTAGGTTACGGGATTGAAAGGGGTGTGACCGGGTTTTTGGGGTGGTGAGCAGCGCGGGCAATTCCCGCTAACAAATTGATAGCAAGTCGCTTGGTTGGGGCTAGGTCAACGTTTATATACGCCAGCGGGTGCCCGGCGCGGAATCTGGCCGGCTTCTTCGTTGGTGGCGGAGGGTTGATTCCTTGGGGAGCAGTGCGGGGCGGGGGCGTCCCGCGCGGACCGGGGGCCTGCCCTACCGGGCTGGCTTCGGCAGCTTTCGGGAGGGGCATTTAGCGAGGGAGATCCCCGGGCTCCGGCGCGGGCGGGCGAAGGCGCCAAGAAACCCGGCGCAGGGGTTACTGTCCCCGGTTTCCTCGGGGGCACGAGCGTCCGCGCCACAACCAGTCGATCGGCCGTCGTGCCGAGCCCGGAGCTATGGCATATGCGGATTAGCCCCGTTCGGTTATTACTTTCTCCGATAACGCTCCATTGTTTCGGGGGCCATCCGGTGTACTGTTCGAAAGGTCACAGGTCGAAGTGTCTCCGCGCTCTTTGTCGTTTGCGCTGGCTGCTTTGGCCAAGACCAAATCGCCGCGCCCCCGCCTTTTAGGAGGAACGCGGCCAAACCGGCCGGTCGGAGGGCCTTCCGGCGGCTGGCATTCGGGAGCGGGCAGCGCCCCGAGTTGTGATCGCGAATGCCGGCCGGAGTGAACGGCGCGCGGAATTTCCTTTTGCCGGAATCGAATCCGTCGCGGCAGGCTGAATCCATTTTTCCTTGGAAACCGGGAGCTCTCATGCGGAAACGCTTGTATTTGCTGGCTGGGCTGCTTTGCGCAGGCACGATGCCGGCGCAGGCGCAGCCGTATTGGATTCAAGAGTCACCTGCGACGAGCCCGTCCGCGCGTTCCGACCACGCCATGGCTTACGATGCGGCGCACGGCCAGGTGGTCTTGTTCGGCGGAGTGGCTAGCAACAACAACTTTCTCGGCGACACGTGGGTATGGGATGGGGCCAACTGGACCCAAAAATCTCCCGGCAACAGCCCGCCCGCGCGTATAGACCACGCCATGGCCTACGATGCGGGGCACGGCCAGACGGTCTTGTTCGGAGGACGGGATGCCATCGGCAACTATCTCGGCGACACGTGGGTGTGGGATGGGACCACCTGGACCCGGAAATTGCCCGGCAGCAGCCCGTCGGCGCGTGTCGCACACGCCATGGCCTACGATACGGCGCACGGCCAGGTGGTCTTGTTCGGAGGAGCCGATAGCTCCGGCAACGTGGTCGGCGACACGTGGGTGTGGGACGGGACCGCCTGGACCCAGAAATTTCCTGCCAACAGCCCGCCCGCGTGTTCCAACCACGCCATGGCCTACGATGCGGCGCACGGCCAGGTGGTCCTGTTCGGTGGAGTGGATGGCAACAACAACTTTCTCAGCGACACGTGGGTGTGGGATGGGACCAACTGGACCCAGGAATCGCCTGCCACCAGCCCGTCGGCGCGCGTGCTCCACGCCATGGCCTACGATGCGGGGCACGGCCAGACGGTCTTGTTCGGGGGACTTGGAAACAGCGGCCTTCTCGGCGACACCTGGGCCTGGACCCACGGCATCTTCGCCACCGCCGGCAACCCGCAGAGCACGCCCGCCGGTTCAGCGTTCTCCTTTCCGCTGGAAGTTACGGTAATCGATAACACGGGAGCGTACGTCGGTGGGGAACAGGTGACGTTTACCGGACCGCCGGGCATGGTCTCGTTCTCCTCTTCGGGCATCGCAACCACGGATACGACCGGGCGCGCTACGATTACCGCGACGGCCACCGCGACGGCCGGAAGCTATACCGTCACGGCCTCGCTTGCCACTGGCGGCGATTTCGCCCAATTTTCGCTGTCGAATGTCAATCCGAACGCTTCTTCCGGCGCATGCCAGGTCACCACGGGCGTGGACGACAACTCGGCGGGGTCGCTGCGTTCGCAGGTAGCGACGTGCGGGGTGGGCGGCACGATAACGTTTGCGAGCGGCCTCGCGCGGGCGGCGGTGTCGCAAGGGCAGGATATTCAGCTCGCCGAGAATCTCACCATCGATGGCGGCACGGGCGTGACCGTGGATGCCGGCAGCTCCTCGCGCGTCTTCTTTGTCAATTTTGTCGGGGGGGGCAATCTCTTGCTGGAGAACCTGACGCTCGAAAACGGGTTGGCGAAGGGCGGGAACGGCGAGGGCGGGGAGGTTGCAGGAGGAGGCGGCGGCGGCATGGGCGGCGCGGTCTTCATCAACGCGGGAAATCTGTCATTGACGAATGTGACTCTATCTTCCAACCAAGCCCTGGGCGGGTCGGGCGGTTCGTCGGGGGCCCTCGATATTCTGTTTAGTGGGGGAGGGGGTATGGGTGGCGATAGCGTAGGTTCCACTGGCGTCAGCGGCAACGGCGGCGGCGGCGGCGACCTCGGAGGCAGCGGCGGCCCCACCCCCAGCGACGGCAGCGGTAACGGCGGCCCCGGCGGCGGCGGCGCCGGCCCCGGCGGTCTCGCCGTCGGCAGCGGCGGCAGCTTCGCCGGCAACGGCAGCGGCGCCGGCGCCGGCGGTGGGGGGGCCGGCTTGGGCGGCGCCATTTTCGTCAACGCCGGCACTTTGACCTTGCAGGACGCCTCGTTTGCCGATAATTCCGCCGACGGAGGCGCCGGCGGCACAGATCGATACGGCCATGGCACGAACGGACAGGGCAAAGGCGGCGCGCTGTTCATCAACTCCGGCGCCAGCGCGTTCTACCTGGGAACGGCCCCGAGTTTCTCGGGCGACACCGCCAGCGATGCCGGCATCCACACGGCGTGCAGCTCGGTAGTGGGCGCCGGCGCCTTGGACACCAAGGATGTCTGCGGAATATTGAACGCGTTGGTTGCCACGACGACAACCGCGTCCGATGCGGCCGCGACGTTCAGTTCGACGAATCAGAACGTAACGCTCGAAGCGGCCGTGACCGGCGGGACGGGCACGGTAAATACCGGGACAGTCACCTTCGCGGTATCGCAGGGCGGCATCGCGGTGGGATCTTCGGTCACTTCCGGGACGGTGAGTGGCGGCAGCGCCAGCGCCACTTTTGTGCTGCCGGGCGGCACGCCGGTGGGAGGATACACCATCGCCGCGACTTACAACCCAGGAAGCGGGTTCGCCACCAGCAGCGACGCTTCGCATACCTTAACGGTGAGCGGGTTACCCACGATAACAATGGCATCCAATGCGGCCGCGACGTTCAGTTCGACTGGTCAGAACGTGACGTTGACGGCGACGGTGACTAGCGGAGCGGGCACGGTGAACGCGGGCTCCGTCACGTTCGCGGTATTCCAGAGCGCTACCCAGGTGGGCTCTTCGGTTATCTCCGGAACGGTGAATGGGGGCAACGCCAGCGCTAGTTTTGTGGGCTCGTCCGGGGAATCTGTGGGTAACTTGCGGGTTTCAGCGCTGGGATTGAATGAGGAAGCTGTGGAACTTGCGGCAGGTGGAGTCGAAGGAGCGTTGCTCGTCTTCCCAGCCGTTGTG